>JAILQS010000098.1 GCA_024698865.1 Lachnospiraceae bacterium
TATGAACTGATGCTGTCACCGTGGGACTACGCAGCCGGTGCACTGATTGTAAAAGAAGCCGGTGGAAGCGTGGCACAGTACACGAACGAAGTAAAAGAAACGCAGGAACCGTTATTGTATGACAGAAATTGTTCGGTTGTCGCATGGGGACCAAATGCGGAGATAATAAAGCGCCAGAAATGAAAAAAAGGGTGAGAAAGCATATTATGTTGTATTTCACGATGCGGACGAAGAAATACCTGGCACAATTGATTTACTTTACGATAAGTCAGGAGAGATATTGTACGGAGTGGGTTTGAGAGAATAGTTCCTGTCCACTCAAGCTGATTGGTTTGACAACTTCGCTCATTGTAGATATGATATAAAAAAAGAAATGAAAGAGGATGAGATAATTATGGATAAGAAAGTGATTAGCGCAACAAACGCACCGGCAGCAGTAGGACCATATGTACACGCATGGATGGCTGGAGACACTCTGTTTACTTCAGGACAGTTGGGATTGATTCCGGAGACCGGTGTTTTACCGGAAGGTGTAGAAGCACAGACAGAGCAGAGCCTTAAAAATATAGGTGCTGTACTGGAAGCGGCAGGAATGAATTATCAAAATGTTGTTAAGACAACGGTTTATCTTGCAGATATGAATGATTTTGCTACGGTAAATGAGATTTATGCAAAATATTTCACAGGAGAAGCACCGGCGCGTTCTTGTGTACAGGTGGCAAGACTTCCAAAAGACGGTTTGGTTGAAATCGAAGCAATCGCAGTAAAATAATCGGAGAAAAAGGGGTATTACAATGGATGAACGTTGGAATGAATTAGTCAAACCCAGAAGGTGCAATAAGTGTCATGGGGCGCTTAAGACAATCGAAATTGGCAAGTATCGTTGTACAAAGTGTGGAGAAGAGATGCTTGACAACTACGGAAAAGTACGTGAATATATTCGCGAATACGGAAGTGCACCGGCAGTAGAGATTTCAGAAGCCACGGGAGTTCCTACATCTGAAATAAAAAAATATTTACAAGAAGGCCGTCTCGAATACGTTCCGAGACACTAAGGCGGGAGATACGATGAGTGAAGAATTAGAAAAGATCATGATGGAGGATGCGAAGAAAAAAGCAGCCAAAATAGTTGCCGAGGCAGAAGAATGTGCAAGGGAAATTTACGGCTCTTCTCTTCAGTATGTAGATGATATGCTTAGCGAAGTCAGCATTATCGCGCAACGAGCCAAAGAAAGTATGCGTAAGGAATGCGAAGATATGCTGGAACTGATGCAAATCCGAATTGATACAATAGAGCAGAACCGACAGGAGCTACTGGAGCAACTCCAACAGGTTACAGAAAACAACGAAAAGCCGTTACATAAAGAACGACCACAGATTAAAGTGGACGAGAGTTACGGAGCAAGACGCAAGGCATATGAGGTCAAAATCCAGGATGGTGCCGAGACAAAGGTTGAAGCACATAAGCCTGCAAAAGCTTCCTACGAAATCAAAATCGCAGACGAATGGAAAGACCGCGTAGAAGCGATGATGAATGAAGCAAATGAACCATATATTCCGGAGCCGGAACCAGAACCGGAACCGGAGGAAGATGACGGTAATTTCAAGAGTTCAGACTTCGATCTTGACGGAGAATATTTTGCATGGTTAGATGAAAACGAAGAAGTAAAACAATAAAACAAAACAATAAACAGGTATAGCATCAATAACGCTATACCTGTTTTTCATTCATAGGTTGCTGTTTTGTACGAAGCATTCATTTACTGTTCTGTATTGAGAGCTTCGGTCTCGGCAACAGTTCCATTTTTCCATGCATTGATTTTTTCGCGGGTAGCTTCCAACGTCTGTTTTGTGATGTCAGGAAGTTCGCTACCAAAGGCTTTCTCCGCCTGTTTAAAGCCCTTTTCAATCGCAGAAAGCATCATGTCTGCCTTGTCCGGATCGCCGTCTGCAAGAGCATAAGCGAAAGAGTACAGACGTTCAGAAGTCTGTTTTACGCCCCAATATCCATCTTCAGAGATATCTTCTTTTGCTTTGGCAATATCTTCTGCAGAAGCGGTGAAATTCTTATCGCGCATTGCATCAAAGATACTGGTGCCATCGTTCGCATTAGAAATGTCAAACGTAACTTTCTGACCATTCAAGGTCTTCATAACAAGATTCTCAAAATCTTTTTGGCGTTTGGCTAGGTCCGCTTTCATCTGCTCAATCAAAGCTGCATTATCCTGTTTGTAAGTTTTCTTTGCAGAATCTGTCTTGTCTTCCTTGGAAGGCTCATATACAGCCGCCTTTTTCTCATCGATTGCAACGTCTTTTTTGGTAACTGCTTCAGATTCTTTTGGAGCGGTTCGTTCAACCCCGCTACTTGCATTCGATACGGCATTAAAACTGCCGACATTAAGATTTACATTTTCCATACGTTAACCTCCTTGTTGGGTGTTCTACCTACGGGTTACCTCCTTGTGACTCCGTTAAGTAATTAAGTGATACCCGATTAAATGTGCTTTATCCCCGGTTTGCCTTTACAGGCTGATAAATCGGGCAAGTCACGAATGAGCATAGTTATTCTTTTACACCTTAATTATAATACAAATCGAAGAAAAAGGGGGAAAAAATAATAGGACTTTTTTCGCAAATATATCGAAAAAATCAAAGGAAAATGATGCAAAAAGCGAAAAATTGCGGTACTATCATAGGAGAAAGGAGTACGCTATGAGTAAATTGATGATAAAAAACGTGGAAATTGGCGCAGGTCGTCCGAAAATCTGCGTTTCCATAACCGGAAAAAATGCAAAGGAATTATATGAGAATGTAGGGAAACTTGCCGGCAAACCGATAGATCTGATTGAGTGGAGAGCGGATTATCTGAACGACCGTGCATTTGGTGTAAATATAGAATTGGATAACTGTCTTGTTTCTATCGTAAAGGCAATGCAGGAAAATGAGATGGAGCAGCCGCTGTTATTTACGATTCGTACGAAAAAGGAAGGCGGCGAACGGGAGGTTACGCCGGAGGAATATGAACTGGTAAACGAGTGGGCAATTGCCAAAGAAGACATTGCACTTATAGACCTGGAGCTTTTTATGAAGGAATCTGTAGTAGATCGTCTTTTGAAAAAAGCAAAAGAAGGAAATACAGCAGTCATTATGTCCAATCATGATTTTTGCGACACGCCGGATGAGGATACATTGTTGAACCGTCTGCTTTCCATGAAGAAAAAAGGTGCGGATATCGCCAAGATTGCATGTATGCCAAAGTCCAGAAAAGATTTGATTAAGATACTTTCCGTTACAATGCGCGCAGAGAAGCTGGATATACCTGTCGTTACGATGGCCATGTCTTCGGTAGGTGTGTTAAGCCGTATGGCAGGAGAAATCTTTGGCTCTGCCATTACGTTTGGTTGCGTGGGTGGAGCATCGGCACCGGGACAGGTTCCGGTAGAGGATTTGCAGACGATTCTGGAACTGGTGCACAGATATCACGCGTAAAAGAATAAAAGGAGTTACCATGCCAAATAATATTAACTACCAGAAAGAACTGGAGAAAATCATAGAAAAACATCAGAAAGCGGGAGAGGTTAAGAGCCTGCTGTTACATAGCTGTTGTGCCCCATGCAGCAGCTACTGTCTGGAGTATTTGTCAAAGTATTTTAAAATCACGATATTTTATTACAACCCGAACATTTCTTATCCGGAGGAATACAAAAAGAGAGTGGCAGAACAAAAACGCCTCATAGATGCTCTGAATGAAAAGGCGAAGACCGAGCAAAACGGTGCCTATCCGATAAACTTTGAAGAAGGAGACTATGATCCTGAGCGGTTTTTTGAAATGGCGAAGGGGTTGGAAGACGAAAAGGAAGGTGGCAGACGCTGCTTTAAATGCTATGAACTAAGACAAAGGGAAGCGGCACTGTTAGCGAAAGAAAAGGGATTTGATTATTTTACAACGACGCTTTCCATCAGCCCGTTAAAGAATGCCGGGAAGCTAAATGAAATCGGACTTATGCTCCAGGACGAAATCGGTGTTTCGTATCTGCCGTCCGATTTTAAAAAGAAGAATGGCTATAAAAGATCGATTGAATTATCCAAGGAGTATGATTTGTACCGGCAGAATTACTGCGGCTGCGTGTATTCCAAAAGAGAAGCGGAAAAGAGAGCATAAAACGACCTAAAAATTCATCTGTTCAATATAGATTCGGTTAAAATCAGGATTCTGGGAAAGGTAGAGTTCTTCTGCTTTTTCCAGAATCTTTTGTGTTCTTTCGAGCGTTTCATTCGGGGATACCAGATATGCAATAGCGCCTTTTAACGAAGAATTGCCGATTCCGTGAATAGCATTTTTAAGTTCATCCGGGAACAAACCAACGGTGATTGCCGTATCTACCTTGAGATTGTCACCGATATTTCCGCTTACGTACACGTTGGAAATCATGTCCGGGGATAATCCGGCAACCGTAAGCAATACCAAAACCCCGGCTGCAATCGCAGCCTTTGCCATCTGCAGTTCGCGGATGTCGTCCTGCAAAAGGGCAACATTTTCACAAAGAAGAAATCCGTTTGTAAAATAATCTGTGGAAAGCAGACCGGTCTTATCCATAAAGCCGGATTGGCGCAGGGCGGCAAGCAGATCCAGAAGCCCGGTTCCACAAAGCCCCGTAGGTGTAGCGTCTTCTATCGTTTCAAAAGAGAAGGTTTTGGTGGCTTCCCGGTAATCAACGTGATAGATGGCACCCGGAATGCCCGGCACGCCGCAGTGAATGTGACCACCCTCAAAGGCAGGTCCGGCAGGAGAAGAGCAGACATACAGGTGCTCCCTGTCCCAAAGCGCCATTTCGCCGTTCGTTCCAAGGTCGGTAAGCAGGAAGGCTTCGTCAAAATTCAGACCGGTAAGACCTGCCACGATATCGCCACCGACAAATGCGGAAATGCCCGGGAAAATATAAACCGTTGCATCGGAAAGCACAGCACCGAAAATCTGTGCACTGTTCAGAGTCAGTGCCTTGAGCGACTGCGGTGTGTACGGATATGTGCCAAGCCCGGCGCAGCTGTAGTTCATCAGAAGATGAATCATCGTTGTATTGCCGGCGATACACACCTTTTCGATTGGGAGATGACGCAGGTCTTTTGGAAGCTTTTCTTTCAAAAGAGCCACTCCTTTTTGCAGATCGGCGCGGATTGCATTTTGCAACAAAAGATTCTTTCCTTTATTGGAAGAAAGGATACGCGTAATGACATCAACACCAAAACGTCGCTGGCTGTTTGGCATGGAAATTTGCGCAAGGATATCCCCGGATGCATTGATACAGGCAAACACAAGCGTAGTCGTTCCAAGATCGATAGCGACAGACAGGGAATGTTGATTGGTTGACATAGCGTCCTCCTTTCTATACTGTCAAGACTCGCTCGCGAGTCTTGCGCGCCGGATTCGGGTCTGCTTCAGCAGACAAATTCCTGTCCGAATCCGTGCGCATCCTCGCGGAGCGTTTAACTCAGTCGGAGCTTGTACCCCGACTGAGTATAGTTTGTCAT
>JAILQS010000123.1 GCA_024698865.1 Lachnospiraceae bacterium
TATGAATTATGATAGTTGCAACGGGAGAATCTACAATATCGAGGAAGGAGATACACTGTATCGATTAAGCAGAAGGTTTCGAATCCCAATTCGGCTGATTCTTGAGGCAAATCCATACGTGGATGTATATAATCTGCAACCCGGAGAGGAGATATGTATTCCGGGACGATTGGAAACAATACCTGTAAACAGGGACGATACCTTCGTTTATGTGATTCGGGATGGAGAATCTATTGCCAAAATCCTCGATTATTTCAAGATTACACCGGAGGATTTTATGCGAAACAACGATCTTAACAGCGTACTTTTAAAACCGGGAGAAACCCTTACAATTCCGAATGGGGAAACGGAGTAAAGTATTGACAAGAAATACTTGAAATGACTATAATTTAAAAGACTATATAGAAAAAAGGTGAGAAGATGAACTTATTAGATAAATTAGAACGTAGATTTGGCAGATTCGCAATTGTCGGCCTTATGAGGTATGTGGTTTTGATACGTCTGATTGGTGCGGCTGTCGGCATTATTGCACCGGGTGTATACGAGGCGTTTTTATGTCTGGATGCATCAGCAATATTGCATGGGCAAGTGTGGAGACTGCTTACTTTTGTACTGTATCCGGAATTGGGCAGTTCTGCACAGTTGATGAACGGCGGATTGCTGTTAAATGCTTTCTTTCTGGCAATTGAGCTTTGGCTGTATTATTGGATGGGAAGTACATTGGAGAGAGTTTGGGGAAGCTTTCGGTTTAATCTGTTTTATTTCTCCGGATTAATCTTAAATATCATTGCAATGTTTTGCTTGTCGTTATCGGTAAATCAAGCGGCATTTCTTGGGCTGGATTGTCTGGATCGCTCCTTGTTTCTCGGATTTGCGGTGGTTTTTCCGGAGGCAGAAGTATTGCTTATGTTCCTGATACCGGTCAAGGTAAAATGGCTTGGTTATGTATACGGTATTTATTTGACTTATCAGGTCTTTTCATATGCCACGGTTGCGCCTGTACGCTCCGTAGCAATTGTCGTTTCCATGGCGAACTTCATTATTTTCTACGTTTTGTACCGCCGAAACCAGAGAGGCGGTGGAATGCGCCAGAGAAGGAAAAAGAGGGAACTATACAGACAAATACATGTACAACAATCGGGGACGCGCCATAGATGCGCAATATGTAACCGGACGGAAGAAGATGATGAGAATCTGGAATTCCGTTATTGTTCCAAATGTGCCGGAAACCGGGAGTATTGCCAGGACCATTTGTTTACGCATGAACACGTGAAATTTTAAACTCTTTGAGAGGTGGAGGACAAATGTCGAAGATTATTTTAATTACAATATTGAGTATTATTACGTTTGTTGCATTTTATATTTCTTATTTTGATGAAGAAAATCTTTATTCAAAGAAAGGTAGTAACACCGTTGCACTTGCAGCGGTGTTTGTCACTGCCTTTTTTTTGAGATTATATTTTGGTGGAACCCATTACGGACATACTACGGATATGGGATGCTTTGATTATTGGTCAACCAGAGTACTGGACGTTGGGTTTAAAGATTTTTATTCGCCGGAAATATTCAGTGATTACCCACCCGGATATATGTATGTATTATATGTGGTTGCCGCACTTCGTCGCTTTTTTGGCGTTGCATATAAGGGCTTTTGGGATTTGAACCTGATTAAATTGCCGGCATACATTTGTGATATGCTGATTGGTGCAATTATTTACAAATTGTCCAGCGAACGTTTTTCCAAGAGTGTTTCCGTACTACTGGCTGCATTCTTTTTATTCAACCCGATGACGATGTTGGACAGCGCTTTTTGGGGACAGGTGGATTCTGTATACACCTTGTTCATCGTCCTGATGCTGTATGCGATCTATAAAGGGTATATGCCGCTTGCGTATATTTCTTTTGCAATCGGTTTCTTTATTAAACCGCAGATGTTGTTGTTCTCACCGGCGTTGCTTGCCGGAATCTGGGATGGTGGTGTGAATGCTTTTTATGGCACGCCAACCGAGAAAAACGGACAAAGCGGTGTACAAAGACTTTTCAGATACAGCGCATATCAGGTGGCTTGGATTATTGTCTCTGCACTTGCAGGACTTGCAATCGTCGCACCTTTTGGGGTCAAAACAGTATTTCATCAGTATGTGGACACGGTAATGTCGTATCCATACGCTTCCATTAATGCATTCAATATCTGGACGCTTTTTGGACAAAACTGGGCTTCGCAGGATAATTTGTGGTTAAGCTTTACTTTGAAAGAGTGGTCCTATCTGTTCGTAGGAATTTTTGCTGTTCTTGCGATGGTAATGCATTTTAGAGATACGAAGAGAGTAAACTTTGCTAAGCGAAAAGATGCCAAATATGCGATTATTTCAGCATTTTTAATGACTGTAGTGTTTGCGTTGTCTGTACGTATGCATGAAAGATATATTTATCCGGTTATAGCAGTTTTACTGATTGCCTATATTTTTAAACCGGTGAAGGAACTCTTTGTTTCCTTTGTTGCGGTGAGCGCAGTCGCCTTTTTAAATTCATCTTATGTGCTTTATATGATGGACGAGGAAGGATTTGATCCAAACGTGTTAACTGCAAGAATTATTGCAGCACTGTTACTTTTGGTGTTTGCATATCTGACCTATAGTACAGTGAAGATTCTTTTTGATAAAGAGTCAAAAACGGATAAAGCAACCGTGTCTAAGGATAGATATGGTTGGCTGGATGCCATCAAAGGCAAGAAGAATGACAATGAAAACAGCTTAATCAGACTTTCTAAGGAGCGAATTCGCCTGGATCATAAAGATGCAATCTATCTGATAATAATTATGGCAGTTTATGCGGCAATTGCTTTTTATCACCTCGGAGGATTTTCGTCTCCGGAAACGTTGTTTACAACTTCAGAGGAAGGAGTTACCTACGACATTGACCTTGGAGCAGGGGCTAAACCGACAAGTATTGCTTACTATCCGGGGCCAAAAGAGGAGCAGCAGTATATGGTATGGTTCTCGGATACGGAAGAGGATGACGGTTATGCAACTACAGATGTTACGATGACAAGCGTTTTTGCCTGGGGCGAAACAGAAGTTTTAGAGGGAGCCAGATATGCACATATTCAGTTGATGAGTGATACAATGAGCATAAATGAGCTTGTATTCAAAGATGCTGAAGGAAATGTGATTGAACCGCAGGCGTACGACGAAGAAATTGCTCCGATGTTTGATGAGCAGGAATTATATCCAAAGCGCAGTACCTATATGGACAGTACTTACTTTGATGAAATATACCATGCAAGAACAGCGTATGAATATATACATGGCTTGCCGGCTTATGAAAATACACATCCGCCACTTGGCAAAATCTTTATTTCCATCGGTATATTGATATTTGGAATGAATCCGTTTGGCTGGAGATTTGTCGGCACGTTATTTGGTGTTCTTATGATTCCTGTGATTTATTACTTTGCAAAGAATCTGTTTGAGCGACGTTTCTTAACTGTAGTAAGTACGATTTTATTCACATTTGATTTTATGCATTTTGCGCAAACGAGAATATCGACTATTGACGTTTATATCACGTTCTTTGTAATTTGCATGTATGCGTTTATGTACGTGTATACGAGAATGAGTTTTTATGATACCCCATTGTTGAAAACGTTCCTTCCGCTTGGTCTTTCCGGTGTGAGTATGGGACTTGGAATAGCTAGTAAATGGACAGGAATCTATGCCGGAGCAGGACTTGCGGTTATCTTTTTCCTTCATTTGTATCAGAGATGGAAAGAATATCAGCTTGCCAAAAATGAACCGGACAAGGTAACGGATGCAGCATTACGCGAAACCATTATCAATACTTTCTGGAAAAACACAGGGAAGACAATTGGTTTTTGTGTAGTATTCTTTGTTGTGATTCCGGCAGTGATTTATCTGCTTTCCTATATTCCGTTTGTAGATTATTCGGATGATGGTTTGTTTGGCAGAATGATTGCAAACCAGCAGAGTATGTTTTCTTATCATTCTACGCTGGAAGCAACCCATCCGTTTTCTTCCTGGTGGTATCAGTGGCCGGTTATGTATCGTCCGATCTGGTATTATGCCGGAACGGTTTCTGATACCGTTTCAGAGGGAATCAGTGCATTTGGTAATCCACTTGTTTGGTGGGTTGGAATTCCTGCATTTGTGTATGTATTGTATCGCTTCCTTGTGAAGAAGGATGAAGTGGCAAGATTTTTAACAATTGGTTACCTTGCTCAGTATTTGCCATGGTTCTTTGTAACGAGAATTACGTTCATTTATCATTATTTCCCGAGTGTACCTTTCGTGGTTATGATGATTGGCTATAGTATGTACCGTATCCTCAAATTTAAAGGGGAATCCTTCAAAAAATATATTATTGTTTATACAGTCGGTGCAGTGGCATTGTTTATTATGTTTTATCCGGTGCTTTCAGGATTTCCGGTAAAGGTATCTTATGTATCTACCTTCCTGCGCTGGTTTGAAAGCTGGGTATTAATCTCGTAAGGGGGATTAAAATGATAGAATGGGCAAATAATTATTATATCGATGATAGTGTAAAAAAGAATCCTTCCAGGTGGAGAAAGAGACTGACACGTATTGCCGAAGGAAAACATACGTTATTTCGGCGGACACCGATGGATATTCACGTAATTGCACTGACGTTTAATGACAATGATTTGTTTCAGATTATTCCTGCCGGAGAACTATCTTCTCCGTTATACAAAGGAGTAAAGCTGAGAATTGTTGGTATGGCATGGGGAAAAGAAAATGCCAAAGAATTGACGGGAAGGATTGTTGCCGACCTGTATCGACAAACCGGAGATATCGAACCAAAGACATATTTTAAATTTGGGGGTTGATATGTTAATATTACAGATTTTAAAATGGATTGGAATTATCGTGTCAGGAATATTGGCAGTACTAATTGCATTAGTCCTTCTTGTATTGTTTCTTCCGATTCGATATCGCTTCGCAGTCGCGGGTAATCAGGAAAAGCAGGATGTAACGTTTCGTGCATCGTGGTTATTGCATGTGATTTCTTTTTCGCTTTTGCGGAAAGGAGAACTGAAATACCATCTTCGTGTATGTGGAATAAAAGTGTTTCCCCAAAACACAGCAAAGCGTAAGCCTAAAAAGGAAGTGAACAAAAAGGCGACAAAGCGACAGGAGAAAGACGTGGCACAAAATAAAGTCGCAGTTCAGGAGAAAACCATACCTAAGGGGCAACCGGAAACAAAGCGCCAAGCGGAAACAAAGCGCCAACCCGCGACGGAGAGAAAGGGAGTAACGGAACAAAAGAAATCAGGAAGCAAAATCCATAAAATTAAAACATTTCTTCTTAATTTCCGTTATTTCAAAGAAAGATTGAAAGAACCGGAGAATCTGGAAGCGATAAAGAAAATTGTACGGATTTTTGGAAAGACAATTAAACACATTTTACCCCGTAAGTTTTTCGCAGATATCACCTTTGGCCTGGAGGATCCGGCAACCACAGGTGAAGTATTGGGGATTTTAAGTGTATTTTATACGTTATATGCTGACGCAGTGCATATCACTCCGGATTTTACGCAGAAAATCATCGAAGGAGAAGCAAGAGGAAAAGGCAGAATTCGAGTATTTACATTACTTCGATTATATATTAATCTAGTAAGAGATAATAATTATAAGCATTTAAAGAAGAGTTATGATAGATGGAAGGAGGAATTTGGAGATGGAGAATAATTTTGATAACAATATGGAGTCACTTTTCAAGGGGCTAGATACCTTTCTTACAACTAAGACAGTCGTTGGTGAGGCAGTTAAGTTTGACGATGGTACCATTATACTTCCGTTAGTGGATGTGAGTTTTGGAGTAGCAGCAGGTGCTTTTGCCGAAGGTGATAAGAAAAAGAACAGCGGAGCCGGCGGTATGGGTGGAAAGATGTCTCCGAGTTCTGTTATTGTGATTAAAGACGGCAAAACCAAATTGGTCAATGTCAAAAACCAGGATGTAGTGACGAAGATTCTGGATATGGTACCGGACGTGGTTGACCGTTTTAGCGGAAAAGAGAAAGAAAATGTATCTGAAGTTGAAAAATATGTTACAGATATGGATGCTAAAGAAGAGTAAAATCAACACAATTTTTAATATTTTCAAAAAAAATTCTTGCATTACCGTTTTATTTTTGGTAGAATAATTTTTGTTTGAGTAAGAAATTACTGGATTGCATGTCTCAGGTTGTAAAATGCTTGTTGCAGGGTGATTCTTACAGTATGATAAATAAGGAGGTGCTTGTGATGGCAAGATGTGCAGTTTGTGATAAGGGAGCTCACTTTGGAATCAAAGTAAGTCACTCACATAGAAGAAGTAACAAAATGTGGAAAGCTAACGTTAAAACCGTTAGAGTAAAAGTGAATGGTGGAGTTCACAAAATGAACGTTTGTACTTCATGCTTACGTTCCGGATTAGTAGAACGTGCATAGTACGAATTCAATATTGCAATTTATGGCATAAAGTCAAAGTCAATGGCTTTATGCTATTTTTTTTTGTTTAAATTTCGGAGACAGATTAAAAATAATAATGTTTCCCAAACAAAAAAACACCTCTTTTGCAGGCGTATTAAAATATGAGAGTAAGTCTTAAATTCCCACCATTTACCCCAAATGTAGTATGAGGTTATGATAAATTCAGCAACATAGATTAATCTTATATATAGAAAGGGGAGATTTTTTTGTTTAAAAAAATCGTTGCGAAAATTTTAGTCGGAGTAATGACTTTTGCGACTATGTTGACTCCACTCAGTACATATGGTGTTGTGGCACCTATTGTAGGAGCAGCCAAGACAGATGGTTACAAAGTTATTATTGGAGATGTCAGAGTAGAAACTCTTTCTGACACGCTTGCACGTATTGAAGTAAAAGGACCAAAAGGTTTTGAAGATCGTGCTTCTTATCACGTGGTGAACAGAGAATTTGACTTTGTTACACCGGAGGTTAAAACAGAAAACGGAGTTACAACAGTTAAGACTCCTAGTTATTCTGTTATCGTACCGGAAAATGCAAAAAGCTTAACAGGCATTAAGATTGTAGATAAGTCCGGTCAGATTATTTGGAACTATACTTCACTTCCAGCGGGCAATCAGTATTTGCCGGATCCGGGAGATACCCAGAATGCATGGGCTATCGCGGATACACCAAGAATTATTCCTGCTAAATGGGGATATGCACCTATGCCGGAAGGAACAACAGAGAATGCCGATATCAACGGTTGGGATGATGACAACCAGGCACCGGATATGTATATTTTCTTACCTAAGAAGAACTACAAAACTTTAATGAAAGACTATATTACACTTACCGGACCTGCAGAGATGATTCCGCTCAAAACATTTGGTTTGTGGCACAGCCGTTATGAGAATTATACACAGGCAAGAGCACAGGAACTGATCGATGTATATCGTGAAGATCTGGATTATCCGTTAGATAACCTGGTTGTTGATACAGACTGGCGTGTAAACGGTAGTGACGGATACAACATTGATACAAAACAGTGGCCGGATATGCAGGGATTCTTTGATTATGCACACAATAAGCATATTGCAATCACCTTTAATGACCATCCGGAACCGGAAAAAGATGGATCCGGTAACAAATTACATGCATTGTCACAGAAAGATTTGTTGTATCGAAATGAAAACTTGAAACGTCTTATGAACATGGGTATGGATACATGGTGGTTTGACCGTAACTGGCATACCTGTATTACACCACCTTTCAAAGGAATCAATAAAGAAAGTTTTGGTATGTATATTTATCAGGACATTACCAGACAGACATATGGAGAAGACAGAAGACCATTAATCATGGGTAATATTGATGGTATTGACAATGGTGCATTTAACAGACCATCTGACATGGCTTCCCACAGATTCTCTATCCAGTGGACAGGTGATACACTTATGGAAAGACTGGATCAGGAAATTGAAAACGTAGGACGTGCCGGAGTTAAAATGGCACTTCCATATGTAAGCTCCGATATCAGTGGACATATTGGATATGTAGGAGATAAATTATGGACAAGATGGAGTGAATATGCAGCACTTTCTCCATTTATCAGATATCATGGTTCTGATGACCATAATGCAAACGACCATTCACCGTTCATGAGAGGTGCAGAAGCACAGAAGGTAGCAAAAGAATTTATCGAAATGAGATATCGTCTGTTACCAATGTACTACAGCCTGTCACATGAAAACTATGAGACTGGACTTCCTTTACTTAGAAGACTGGATATCAACTATCCACAGTATCAGGAAGCACAGGATAACTCACAGTGGTTACTTGGTAACGAAATTCTTTTTGCTCCTGCAGCAGAAAGCGATGAAAACTTTACAGACAGCACACGTTCTGTATTTATTCCGGATGGAAAATGGATTGATGTTTGGAACGGTGATGAATATGTGGGACCAAAAACTATTACTTATACAACTCCATTAGAGCAGGCTCCAATTTTTGTTCGTGCCGGAAGTATTACTCCGCTTGCACAGAACATGAAATATATCGGAGAAAAAGACTGGTCTAATATGGCATTGGATGTATATCCAAGCACAAAACTGGAAGGAAAGAACACACTTTACGAAGATGATGAGATTTCCTGCAAATACAAAAAAGGTGAATTCAGAACGACAGAACTTTCTACCTCTTTTGATAAAACCAAAGGTGAAACTGTAATCAAAATCGGAAAAGCAAACGGAGATTTTGCAGGTTCCGACAAATTCACCAAACGTAACTGGAAAGTCAGAGTACATATGCCGGAAGGATGGGGTAATATTACCGCAGCTACTGTAAACGGCGCTAATGTACTTAATGATATTACATATTATGAAAAAGACGCTGATTCTACTCCATTTGCTATCGTAGGCGGAGCAATGGACAGCAAATTAGCTGAAATTACAATTAATGAAAAAGCACTCTCAGAGGCAAGTGAAATCCGCATTAAGTTTGCTACACCACAGGATGAAGTTGTTCCTGAAGTGTCAGGTAGTCCTGTAAGCACACAGGCTGACGTTGATGTAGTAACAACAGATGTAAATCTTACAGAAGAAGGAACTACTGACTGGGCAAGATTCACAGTAGAAAACGAAGCCATTAAGAAGGAAACCAAAAAAGGCGGAGCCGGATTAGTTGGAGATATTGTTGCCGGAGGAAGTGTAACAGAAGATAAAGCTGCTGTAAAATACAGCTTTACAGACGGAACTGCCAAAGCAACAGATGCCGGAAGTGTTAACGTACCAAGTATCAAACGTAAAACAATGGAATTTGATGTGTCTGTTGGAAGCGTAGCAAAAGAAATCAAGATTTACCTTGGAAGTAACAGATCAGCCGGAAGATTAACCGTAACGGATGGAATCAGCTTCAGTAAACAATATGAGATTTCAGGAGAGACAGAAACCGTTAATAAAGTGGTAAATGTTGTTGCAAGTGCAGAAACAACAGGAAAACTCCACTTTACATATGAAAGAACCGGAGGATTTGGTGGAATCTATGTTGCAGCAATCGCTGTAGGAGAAGCTGCACCAAATGAACTTGTTCCGGTAGATTTTGTAGCGACACTGGATGGTATTCCGGATGCAGTAAACCTTTCCGATAAAAAATACATTGACTGGATGCATTTTGGTTTAGGAAATAACAATGCGAAGATTAACCGTAAAGCTGGAATTTCACCAATTCTTAATAAACCGGTATTTGATGGAAATACTATGGAAGTACATGACTTCCCGGTAAGATTCAGCTTTGATGATGGTACACCGGATCCATCTTCTGATGGTAATAACAATGCAGTAGCACTTTGCGGAAGTGTAAGTATCGATGTTCCATCTACCAAACAGCTTCGTGAATTCAAGTTATACTTTGGTGTATGGAATAATACAAATGAAGTAACAATTACAGATGATACCGGAAATGAAGTAACCAAATTTGATTTCTCTGCAACTAATCCGGCAAACGTTAAGTGTCTTACCGTACGTTTCCGTTCTGACAGAAAATCAACACTTCATGTAAATTACAAGTGTCGTCAGACAACCAATACAAATGGAAATGTTTCACTTGGAGGATACACACTCTCCAATGTAGAACAGAGCCCGTTAGATGCTCAAATTACAATGAACGATGTTCCGGAAAACGTAAATCTTTCTGAGGGAACAACAGATTGGAAAGCATTCTCTACTTATGGAGTAAAGAGTGTTGTTGCAAAGAAAGATATTGAAGACAGCGCAATCGGAAATGTTAGTGCTGTTTCCGGATCACTTTCCAGAGGAGAAGATTACAAAACAGCATTCTCATGGACCGATGGCGATGAAGAATTGAAAGAGTCAGATGTTCATTCGTTCGCATTCTCCGGTGATGGAACAAAGATTTCGTTCAATGTTAAGAAGGGAACGAACGATATTGATTTGTATACCTGCGCTTGGCGTTCAAAAACTGCCATCCAGGTAGAAGACAGCAAAGGCAGAGTTGTTGGAAACACTGTATTAGAGAGCAAAGATAACGGCTCCGTATACGGAAAAGTTAATATCAAAGTAAACGCAACAGAAGATGAGAAGATTACAGTAACTTTGAATCCTGCAGCAGCTTATGATGGCTTCAGAGGTAACTGTGGTATTGCAGCTGCTACACTGAAGTACTCTGCACCGGTTGAAAAACCGACAGATGGAGACAAACCGGTAGTACCTGGAAGTATTGTATTAAACAATGGAAAGAGCATTACTGTAACGGAAGGAAAGGCTGTAGCAGTTCCGGTTAAATTAAATAACCTTACCGGTGCGGTGGCATATGCATCTTCAGACAATAAAGTAGCAACCTTTGCAAATGGTAAAGTTACAGCCAAAGGTGTTGGTACTGCAAAACTTACCGCAAGCGTTGCAGGAAAGAGCGCAACTATTGCAGTAACTGTTTTACCAAAAGCAGTTGCAAAATGGTCTGTATCCAAGAAAGGTAAGAAAGTAACCGTTAAGATTACAAAACCAAACAAAACCTACCAGACTATGATTCAGTACAGAAAGAAAGGTGCAAAATCCTTCAAGAAACTTACACTTACAAACGCTAAATCATATGCTAAGAAATTGAAAAAAGGCAATTATGAATTCCGTGTTGCTTCTTATGTAAAGAAATCAGGTAAGGTATATCAGAGTGCGTTCTCGAAAGTGAAAAAGATTAAAATTAAATAATTTTGATTAGAACTCTGGCAGGGGGTGTTGCTACAAATGCAGCACCCTCTGTTTAATGACATTAGCAGTCTAAGAACAGTCGGATACTCAGAATGTATAATAGAAGGATGCTAAGGATAGCAAGAAGACCGTTACTGTAAAACAGCATAATGGTCATTCCAACTGCAATCCAAAACAAAATAAAGCCAATCATTTTCTTCATTTTTTTGTTCCCCATCAGCAAAAAAAGGAATACTAATACAATATACTCTTTTCGAATAAAATAAATTATGGTTTCTTTTTTATCTAAAAAAGGGTATAATACCTTAGTACAATAAAAAATGAGATTAAAAGGAGGAATAAGCGTGAAAGGTCATATGAGTACTGAAAACGGAGAAATCATTCTTGAAAACGAAGTTTTAAAGCAGTATGCCGGTTCTGCAGCGGTAGAGTGTGCCGGTGTTGTTGGTATGGCATCTGTGAATGTAAAAGATGGTTTAGGTAAACTCTTAATGCGTGATAAATTAAGTCACGGAGTGAATGTTTTAGTTGAGAATAATGTATTAACAATTGATCTTCATATTATTGTTGCATATGGTGTGTCTATTGCAACGGTTGCGCAGAACCTTGTGGATAATGTAAAATATAAAATCGAAAATTATACAGGAATGAAGGTTCGCAAAGTCAACGTGCTTGTGGAAGGTGTCAGAGTCGTTGACGAAGAGTGAGTTTAACTCGCATTGAATTTAAGGAGGAACATACAAGTGGTTATTAATACGATTGATGGGAAATTACTTCAAAAGATGTTTATCGCGGGAGCGCAAAACATTGAGGCACAGAAAGAATATATCAATGAATTGAATGTATTTCCCGTACCGGATGGAGATACCGGAACAAATATGTCGCTGACAATCATGTCCGCAGCGAATGAAGTAAGCAGTGTGGTTGACCCTACTTTAGAGAATTTGTCGAAAGCAATTTCCAGCGGCTCTTTAAGAGGAGCAAGAGGTAACTCAGGAGTAATTTTATCACAGTTGTTTCGAGGATTTACAAAAGAAATCAGAAACGCAGAGGTTATTGACGTAGACCTTATGGTTGCAGCATTTGACCATGCTGTTCGTACTGCATACAAAGCAGTTATGAAACCGAAGGAGGGAACCATTTTAACGGTTGCCAAAAGCGGTGCAACAAAGGCAAAAGAATTAAAAGGTACAACAGATGACCTGGTTTACTTTGGTGAACAAGTGTTAAAACATATGCAGGAGACTCTGGAAAAGACACCTGAGATGCTTCCGGTTTTAAAGGAAGCAGGTGTTGTCGATTCCGGTGGAGAAGGACTTATGACAGTTCTTCGTGGTGCTTATGATGTAATGCTTGGTAAAGAAATTGACTTTACACCAATGGCAAAACCTACTGTTAATAAAGACAATCTTACAGTAGACAGCTCAGAAATCTCTACTGCAGATATCAAATTCGGATATTGTACCGAGTTTATTATTAACCTCGAAAAACCATATACAGAAGAGACAGAAGCAGATTTCAAAGCCTTCTTAGAATCAATCGGTGACTCTATTGTAGTAGTTTCTGATGATGATATGGTAAAAGTACACGTGCATACGAATCAGCCGGGTGAGGCATTTACAAGGGCATTGACGTATGGTTCACTTTCCCGTATGAAAGTAGATAATATGCGAGAAGAGCATAATGAAAGATTGATACAGAACGCTTCTAAGATTGCAAAAGAACAGGAAGCACAAAAAGCAAAGGAAGAAAGCAAACCTTCCGAGCCGCCAAAGGAGCATGGATTTATCAGTGTTTCTGTAGGAGATGGTATCAAAGAAATCTTTGAAGGTTTGAATGTGGATTACCTGATTGAAGGCGGTCAGACAATGAATCCAAGTACAGAAGATGTTTTGAATGCAATCGATAAGGTAAATGCAAAAGAAATCTACATTTTCCCGAATAATAAGAACATCATTCTTGCCGCACAACAGGCAAAGAGTCTGGTAGAAGACAAAGAGATTGTTGTAGTTCCATCTAAGACAATTCCACAAGGAATTGCGGCAATCATTAACTTTATGCCGGATCGTAGCGCTGAGGAAAACTTGGAATGCATGATCGAAGAAATGAAAAATGTCAAATCCGGTGAAGTAACTTATGCAGTCAGAGATACTTCGATCGATGGCAAAGAAATAAAGAGCGGCAATATCATGGGTATTAACGATGATGGTATTCAGGCAGTCGGAGAGGAAGTAGAAGCAACGACATTAGAACTTCTTGACAGCATGATTAGTGAGGACTCAGAACTGATTAGTGTTTATTATGGTGAAGATGTGTCTGAGGAGACCGCAACCGGTCTTGGACAGTTAATAGAAGAAAAATATCCGGATGTAGAAGTGGAATTATATAGCGGCGGTCAGCCAATATATTACTACTTATTATCTGTAGAATAATAGTCTGGAAAGAACAGGGATTATCGGGTTGACCGGTAGTCCCTGTTGTAATAAAGGCAAAAATGGCGATGAGCCATCCGTGAAGAAACCGTCGGAAAGGGGAACAATATGGAACGAACAGCTTCCGTAAGTACTATCAAAGGTGTCGGAGAAAAAACACAGAAACTGTTTGGAAAATTGAATATATTTACACTGGAAGATGTCCTGGAGCACTATCCAAGAAATTACGAGGTATACGAAGCTATCAAGCCAATCCGGGCAATCGAAGAAGGGGAAGTGGCTGCCGTTTATGTGCAACCGGTTGCAACGCTGGAGGTAAAACGCAGGAAGGGTCTGACACTCACCACGGGAAGAATCAGAGATAAATCCGGCGATTTGTATGTCATATGGTTTAATATGCCCTATATTAAAAAACAGATACGTCCGGGTACAACCTACATTCTTCGAGGAAGAGTTACAAGGCAAAAGCAGGGAATGACAATGGAACAACCGCAGATTATCAGTCGCGAGGATTTTGAAAAAAGAAAGCATGTGATGCAACCGGTTTATCCGTTGACGACAGGTCTTACGAATAATGCAGTATCCAAAGCGGTTGCGTTTGCACTTAAGAATGTAGAATTTAGCGAAGATTATCTGCCGCTTGAAATACGCAGAGCATATGACTTGATTTCGTATAAGGAAGCATTGTTTGAGATACATTTTCCAAAGAGTAAAGACAGCATGATCCGGGCAAGAAGAAGAATTGTCTTTGATGAGTTCTTCCTCTTCATTCTGGCAATGAAAAAAATCAAAGAAACGAAAAAGCAGAAAAATAATTTTTGTGAAATCACAGAGTTTGCGCATTGTAAAAAATTTATGGAACAGCTGCCGTATCAACTCACCAACGCCCAGAAAAAGGTATGGGAAGAAGTGAAAGCAGATATTTCCGGAGACTACGTTATGAATCGTCTGATTCAGGGAGATGTTGGTTCCGGTAAGACGGTAATTGCGCAATTGGCACTTCTGGCGACGGCAGAAAGCGGCTATCAGGGAGCAATCATGGTACCGACAGAGGTACTTGCCAGACAGCACTTTGAAAGTTTTCAAAAGAGTTTTGCACCATACGGAGTGGAGGTTGCGTTACTTACCGGTTCTATGAAAGCAAGCGAAAAGAAACTTGTATATCAAAAACTCAAATCGCATGAGATTGATATCGTTGTAGGAACGCACGCTCTGATTCAGGAAGCAGTCGAGTTTGACAGGCTTGCACTGGTCGTAACGGATGAACAGCATCGATTCGGTGTCAAACAAAGAGAATCCCTGATTAAGAAAGGATATGAACCGCATACGCTTGTAATGAGTGCAACCCCAATTCCAAGAACGCTTGCAATTATTCTGTATGGAGATCTGGATTTGTCAGTCATTGATGAATTGCCGGGGGAACGCTTGCCAATCAAAAACTGTGTGGTGAACAATAATTATCGTCAGACGGCGTATCGTTTTATCGAGAAGGAAGTTTCCAAAGGAAATCAGGTGTATGTTATCTGCCCGATGGTAGAAGAAAGTGAGAATCTTGAAGCAGAAAATGTCATTGATTATACAGAAAAATTAAAAATGGAACTTGCGCCATACATACGGGTAGAGTATCTGCATGGAAAGATGAAGAATGCACAAAAAAATGATATTATGGAACGATTTAGCGCAGGAGAGATTCATGTACTCGTATCGACTACAGTAATTGAAGTAGGAATCAATGTGCCAAACGCAACCGTTATGATGGTAGAAAATGCAGAGCGATTTGGACTTGCCCAGCTGCACCAGTTACGTGGTCGTGTAGGACGAGGTAATAAACAGTCATATTGTATCTTTATGAGCAATCAGACAAACAAGGAGACGATGGAGCGACTTGAGACATTGAATAAGTCAAACGATGGCTTCTTTATTGCCAATGAAGATTTAAGACTTCGTGGGCCGGGAGATTTGTTCGGCATCCGGCAAAGCGGTATGTTTGAGTTTAAATTGGCCGACGTATTCAATGATGCTGCGATACTAAAGGATGCCAATGAATGTGCTAAGGAATTTGAGGATTCCGGAGTACGTTTAATGTTGAAAAAGTATCAGCATCTGCGACGCAAGATAGAAGTGTATGGAGAGGGATTGTATTTATAAGAATTACCGGAGTGGCGAAAAGACGAAAAATTGGTTCTTCCTACCTTATTTTGTATGTTTTATAGACGGATGTTGCATATTTTGTGGTTTTTGTTTATAATCAGTAGAAGAGGTGAAAGGGGGACGAATCGTGAGCGAATCTGCATACTCCAACAAGGAATTAATTGAGAAGGCAAAGGTGCAGTACAATACGTTACAGACATTTTGCAAGCAATTGGACGTAGAAGGTTACTGGGAACAGCCGCGTTCTATTTTACATAAGTCCGTACAGGAAGTTCTGGAAATGTATGTGCAGGCAGTGCTTGTGAATTTGGCGGTTTACAGCGGACGTTTTCGTGCGGAAGAGAAACAATTTATCAGTGAACTGACAGATTCGAATTGCTTTGGAAATATCGACGAAGATGACGTTTCGGAAGATGTTATGCAGAGCATGAACAGTCTGGTAAAATCACCTCCGATATTGCTGCAGTTATGCGGAGTAAGGGACAGTGAAGAAGATTCTGATATGACGGAGAATTTCTTCGATACATTTCTCAATATAATGCTTTGTATGGCATATTTGAATAAGACGAAGAATATGCATGGTATTAAATTTATCGAGGAATATTATCAAAGGATTTCGGTATTTATCAATCAGGATATTGTGGATTCGAAGATTAATGCCCGTTATATTTTCAAAAAGTTAAGCTGTGAGTCTTTGGATGATTCCCATAAAGTTGGCCCACATTTTGAGATGGTGGCAGCCAACGAAGCTGTAGAAACCGTGAAAGAATCGGCTACGGTTGTGGAAGATGAAGTGAAGAATCAGCAGATTAAAGAAATAAAAGAAGAACTCGAAGAAATCAAGCAGCGTAAGCGGGAAGCAAAACTCGAGGAGTATCTGGAAGAACTCAATCAACTGGTCGGTTTGGAAGATGTAAAGAAAGAAATTCATTCGCTGATTAATCTGATTAAGGTTCGTAAGATGCGTGAGAGTTTTCAGATGCCTACGATGGATATGACCTATCATATGGTATTTACCGGTGGACCGGGTACAGGTAAAACTACCGTAGCACGTTTGGTTTCTAAGATATACAAAGAACTTGGTATTTTGTCGGAAGGAACATTGGTGGAGACCGACAGAGCAGGGCTCGTTGCCGGTTATGTTGGACAGACGGCAATAAAAGTGAAAGAAGTTGTGGAAAAGGCGCTTGGTGGTGTTTTATTTATAGACGAAGCTTATGCGCTTACCAATAGCAGTGTGCAAAATGATTTCGGAAGCGAGGCCATTGATACACTTGTGAAGATGATGGAGGACAATCGAGATAACCTGGTTGTCATCGTTGCCGGTTATAATAAAGAGATGAAAGAATTCTTAGAGTCCAACACCGGATTGGTTTCGAGATTTAATAAATTCATTGATTTTCCGGATTATTCGATGGACGAATTGGTTCAGATTATGAATGCAATGGCAGACAAAGCCGGAGTGCAAATTGATGAAGAGGCAATTGAACATTTGCGAAAAGATATGGCCGAGATGACGCCGGAGCAGTTAAAAAGATTCGGTAATGCCAGAGGAATTCGTAATTCATTTGAAAAAATCATGGTAAATCAAGCCAATCGTCTGGTTTGCGAAGAAGATATTACGCAGGAAGTTCTTTCAAAGATATGCGAAGAAGATATCAATCAGGTTGTAAGAAGTGTTCTTGGTAATATCAGATCATAAAAGGTGGGATATAAATGAGAGTAATTGCGGGAGAAGCAAGAAGGATTCAATTAAAAACACCCGTAGGGAACCATACAAGACCAACCACAGACAGAATCAAAGAAACACTGTTTAATATCCTGTCACCACATTTGGCAGATGCGGTTTTTCTTGATTTATTCAGTGGCAGTGGTGGAATTGGAATTGAAGCAATCAGCCGTGGTGCAAAGAAGGCTGTATTTGTAGAAAACAATAAAGAGGCACTTTCCTGCATAAAGGATAATCTTTCGCGGACACATTTTACAGATAGAGCAAATGTGCTTTCGATGGATTGTTTTGGTGCGCTTAAGGTGCTTGCAGGTAGAGATGACGTCTTTGATGTGATATTTATGGATCCGCCGTATGATTGCGGATATGAGAAAAAAGTATTAGAATATCTGACGGCGGCAGAATTCATAACAGAAGATACATGGATAGTTTTTGAAGCTTCATTGCATACAGATATTGATTATCTTACAGATTTAGGATATGATGTTATAAAGGTTAAGGAATATAAGACCAATAAGCATATTTTTGTGAAAAGAGAGAACAAATAAAGGAGCGAACTTAAAATATGAATAAGATTGAACAGTCAATTGAAGATATTTTTGATTTTCTTGACAGTTGTAAAACACAACCCTTATCAAACAACAAACTGATTGTACCAAAGGATGAGATTTTTGACTTGATTGAATCACTTCGTCTTATGGTACCGGACGAAATTAAAAGATATAACAAGGTTGTATCCAATAGAGAAGCTATTTTGGCAGATGCAGAGAAGAAAGCAGCTGTTGTAGTGGAGGATGCAAAGAAAAAATTAGAGGGTATGGTAAATGAACAGGAAGTTGTTCAGCAGGCATATGAACATGCGAACCATATTGTGAATGAGGCATCTCAGCAGGCAACGGATATTAGAAGAAGTGCGGAAGCAGAAGCAGAGCAATTGAGAGAAAATGCACTCAGATATGCCAACGATTTATTGAAAATGTTAGAAGCAACATTACAGGGAGCATACAACAGCTCAATGGCAAACTACAAAGCTTTGACCGACAATCTGAAAGTCAACCTGGATACTGTAAAGTCCAACATCAGTGAACTTGGAATTGAAGAGAACAAACCTGTAGTAAAAGAGGATGTTTACGAAGATGAAGACGAGGATTACAGATCTTCCGGCAGCATCGAGTAAAGTATAACACGAATTGAATATTACATAGCAATGAAAGCCCATAGTGTGCACAACATCGCACATTGTAGGGCTTTTGTTTTTAGGTATCCGCGAATGCTAAGTGTGCTACCGGTCATAACGCTTAGTGTTTGTGCAATTTGTGCAAGACCCGTAAGTGTGCAAAAAAAGATGATAAAGAGAAATTTGAGTGGTAAGTCAAAAGCTGTGGATTTTAATAAATACATTCCCGTCGTTACTTCGAGAAAACCGGTAATTAAAATTTTGAGGTGGTTTGCAGAAGGAAAAAGGAGGGAAAAGAAGTTGGAAACAATGGAAAACAGCATAAGTAAACCGCAGGTTTTGATGAGTATTTCAAAAATATACATAATGGAGGTATCCATAATTTCAAAAGAAGTGATTATGGAAGGAACTTTGGCATGGCAATGCTCGAGAGGGCATTTTTGCCGGATTTGCGAGGAAACAAAACGAAAATACACAAGACAGGATGCGATATAGCCGGAGAGCAAATACAGTCCATACAAAAGGAAACGATATTTTGCCATACCAAGCACTTCTATGCATACGTAGTTTAACAGAAATGCCGGGCTTAGATTGTTACAAAAGCCAAGAAGAAATTCGCCTTCCTCTTTGGAAATCTGCCGGTCCTTTACTACTAACGATAGAATCATTGCCCCAACCGGCATACCGGAAATCAGTCCGATGAGCATTGGAAAATACGCATTCTTGGAAAATGGAAAAAAGAAATGCAGGAACCGGTAGAAAAAGTGGTTGATATAAGAACTGAGGGATAATCGAAGTAATAAAACAGAAAGAAGCATATAGGGAAAGAGAGTAGGGATGAGAACCTGATACCAAAGACAAAGCCCCCCTTTGGCCCCGTTTAATACGGGCTTGGGAAAGCAAAGGAAAACAATTGTTAACGCAAGTAAAACAAAGGAATAGAGATATCCGATACGATGGACACAATATTTTTTAAAAGAAGAGAGCAAGGCAAAAACCACGTTTCATAGGCTTGCTAAATTCTATGCAAAAGAGGATGGAATATGCAGAAAGTGCACCTTTGCTTAGTCTAAGATGCAAAGAGGATGTGCATAATCCGGTGTGAGTCGGATACCGTATTTTTCAAAAACTTTTTGATTGTATAAATCCGAAGCGGCAATATCTTTCAAAAACATATCATAAGCATTCTTTGAAAGGGATTTGTAGGCATTTGCCGGTTTGGTAATGATTTGGAAGTGCGCATTGTTGCAGTTTTTGAGCAGCGGGCTGGCGTCCTTTTGGAAACCGAGCAGTCTGGCATAGGGAACATCGTTTGCCTGAGTAACCGGCAGGGCAGGGTGTTTTAACAGGATATGCATTAAACTTCGTGATATACGGCTGTAAGTCAAACTTTTGTTTTTTAAACCCGAAATATAGCCGGATATGTCCGTAAAGTCCGACAAACATGTCTTCATACGGTTTGCAAGCTCGAAAGAAACATCCGCGTAAGAAGCTAGTTCCTCCGGTTCCAAAAAGCGCAGTGCGTAATATAACTCCGGTGAGAAATCGTCCAAAAAGAGAGGGCGATGGATTGCCTTCGTTTTTTCGAGTACGATGGCCGCTTCGTTTGGCAGCTGTTCTTTTATGCGTGCATCAAAACCATGCTCTTTTAAATGCAAGCGGATCGAAGTCGCAGAGGAGAAACCTTCTGAGGATAAGTCGGTATCGTGATAACTGTTATCTGCGCGCTTAATAGCTATTGGTTTGATCTTGGAGGATTGTAGGGCACGCAAATATTCCAATGCCAGAATGTCATTGGAGTTTTTGAGCAGTGTGGAAATATCATCTTTGGACAATCCCTTCAGGTCATCAATGCAGGGCAGCAATTCAATTAGTGTCTTTTCTCTGGCGACAGGGAAAGACATCCCCTCCTTCAGATATTTTTTTAAGATGACCTGGTAATTTGCAGGCTCTTTATTGAGGTAAGAGGAGATTGCAGATAACTGATCCAGAGAAGCACTGTCACTTCCAAAGACAAGATGTGTCACAACGTTCATATTTTTTAAAATGGAAACACCCGCTTTTGCAAAGTACTCGGCGCTGCCTAAAGAGTACACTTCCGGTAACTGAAGCACGATGTCCGCGCCGCCTTTGAGCGCCATATGGGCGCGTGTGTATTTGTCAAATACAGCCGGCTCTCCGCGTTGAACAAAATTTCCGCTCATAACAACAACGGCAAAGTCGGCGTGTGCAGCCTTTTTGGCTTCCTCTATATGATATTGATGTCCATTATGAAATGGGTTATACTCGGCAATTATTCCTACAACATTCATTATTGTACTTCCTTTAAAAATAATTCTGAAAATAGTATCAAAGTTTATAGAAACAGTTTACCATAACTGACGTTTAATTGAAAAAGAAAAATAATTCTTTCAGTTCCTAATCTTGAGAAAAATACAAAGGAGTGATATAATTAGACGTTGATGGAGATATAAATTTATACGCTTTTTAAGTAGCGAAGAAAAGAGGTAAAAGACATGTACGGATTTGGTTCATTGATTGAAACACTTAAGAAGAATCCTAAGAAAATTGTATTTACAGAAGGAAATGATCCTCGTATTTTGGAGGCAACTTCTCGTTTGCTTGCAAGTAATTTTTTGACACCAATTCTGGTTGGTAACGAGAAAGAAGTTATGGAAGCTGCTTCTGAAAGTGGATTTAATATTCGTGGAGCACAGATTGTTGACCCTGAGAATTATGAGAGATTTGATGAGATGGTTGACCTTTTGTGTGAAGTTCGTAAATCCAAAGGACTTACCAAAGAAGAAGCAACAAAGATGCTCAAACAGGGTAATTATTTTGGAACTATGTTAGTAAAAATGGGAGTAGCAGATGCATTGCTTGGTGGTGCTACATATTCTACAGCAGATACAGTAAGACCTGCATTACAGATTATCAAAACCAAACCGGGCAACAAAATTGTTTCATCTTGCTTTATCCTTGTTCGTCCATCTGCTACCGGTGAGAATGAAGTTCTTGCTATGGCAGACTGCGCAATTAACATCAAACCATCTGAAGATGATCTGGTAGAGATTGCAATCGAATCTGCAGAATGTGCCAAAATCTTTGGAATCGATCCAAAGGTAGCGTTCTTAAGTTACTCTACACTTGGCTCCGGAAAAGGAGAAGATGTAGACAAGATGAGAAATGCAGCAAAGAAGACACAGGATGCCAAACCAGACCTTCCTATTCTTGGAGAAGTACAGTTTGATGCTGCAGTATCACCTAGAGTAGCTCGCACAAAGTGTCCGGACTCTGAAGTGGCAGGACATGCCAATACATTTATCTTCCCGGATATCAATGCAGGTAACATCGGTTACAAAATTGCACAAAGACTCGGGAATTTTGAAGCCTATGGACCAATCCTTTTAGGATTAAATGCACCTATTAACGATTTGTCCCGTGGATGTAACGCCGGAGAAGTTTACTCTATGGCAATCATCACAGCGGCATTATCATAATAAATTAAGAAAAGAGGATGATTATGAAGGTATTAGTAATTAACTGTGGAAGTTCCTCTCTTAAATTTCAGTTGATCGACTCCGTAACAGAAGAAGCCCTTGCAACCGGAATCTGTGAGAGAATCGGAATCGATGGAGCTATCTCCATCAAACCGGCAGGAAAAGAAAAGACAAAGAAAGAGATTCCTTTGCCGGATCATGACAAGGCAGTAAAAGCTGTATTGGAAGCACTTACCGAACATAACGTAGTTGCTCATTTAGATGAGATTGAAGCTGTCGGACACCGTGTTGTACATGGTGGAGAGAAATTTACTTCATCCGTTATTATTACAGAGGAAGTAAAGAAAGCGGTAGAAGAGTGTAATGAACTTGCACCACTTCACAACCCTGCCAACTTAATCGGTATCGCAGCGTGTGAAGCAGCACTTCCGGGTGTTCCACAGGTTGGTGTATTTGACACAGCATTCCATCAGACAATGGAACCAAAGGCATTCCTTTATGGATTACCATACAGCTACTATACGGATTACAAAATCAGAAAATACGGTTTCCACGGAACCAGCCACAAATTTGTTTCTCAGGAATTAATTAAGGCTGCGAACTTAGATCCAAACAATTCCAAAGTGATTGTTTGTCACCTGGGTGGTGGAGCCAGCGTAACAGCAGTTAAGAACGGCAAATCCATCGATACAAGTATGGGTCTTACACCGTTGGAAGGTCTGATCATGGGAACACGTAGTGGTGACATTGATCCTTCTATCGTAGAATTTATCGGTCATAAATTAAATAAATCCGTAGATGAGGTAATGGAAATCCTCAACAAGAAATCAGGTGTGCTTGGATTATCCGATAACGTATCCAGCGACTTCAGAGATTTGAACGATGCAGCAGACGCAGGAAACAAACTTGCAAGACAGGCAATCGAGGTATTCTGCTATCGTGTGGCAAAATACATCGGTGGCTATGTTGCAGCACTTGGCGGATTAGATGCATTGGCATTTACTGCAGGTCTTGGAGAGAATGACCATTTAGTACGTGAATTGGTTATGGGATACCTTGGATACCTTGGTGTTACACTGGATAAAGAAAAGAACAAAGTACGTGGAGAATTCGAGAAAATCTCTGCTGCTGATTCCAAAATCGGTGTATATGTAATTCCAACCAACGAAGAACTTGCTATTGCAAGAGAAACAGTTGCACTCGTAAAATAATTTATTTCTGTGACGCAAATCTTGAGCTAAGTCTCGCAAGCGAGAATTGAATTAAAAAAAAGTGCAAATTATCCACAGAAAAATGTTGACAAAGTAAAGCAAGATATGTACAATACTAAGAGTGTGTTTGTGCTTTGAAAGGAGATAGTATGATAATTAATTTATCCGAAATTATGTCTGTGAAATCAAAGACAAAACGCATGGAAGTTGACATTGAGATGGAAAACTTCAACCGGGAAGGAGAGGAATTTCCGATTGTTTCGAAAGAACCGGTGTTACTTGAACTGATTCATGAGAAGGATCGAGAGGTTCTGATTAAGGGCTCTACGAAAGTTGAGTTGTTAATTCCTTGTTCCAGGTGCCTTGATGAAGTAACGATTCCTTTTGAGATTACATTTTCGAAGGATTTAGATTTTAAAGTTACGGATACTGATAAAATCAAGGATTTAGACGAAACAAATTATATTGATGGATATAATCTGGATGTAGACTTACTTATCTATGATGAGATTTTGATTAACTTTCCGATTCAGGTGTTATGTAGTCCTTCTTGTAAAGGAATATGTAAAGTATGTGGAAAGAATCTCAACAAAGAGACCTGTGATTGCGAGCAGTCAGTAGGAGATCCGAGAATGTCAGTTATCCAAGATATCTTCAAGAATTTTAAGGAGGTGTGACTATGTCAATCTGTCCAAAGAATAAATCTTCAAAAGCTAGAAGAGATAAAAGAAGAGCAAACTGGAAAATGAGCGCTCCAAATCTTGTGAAATGCAGCAAATGTGGTGCTTTAATGATGCCTCATAGAGTTTGCAAAGCTTGTGGTTCTTACAACAAAAAAGAGATTATCACAGCTGAATAATAGCATAATAAAATCGAGTAGGAAATTTCCTGCTCGATTTTTTTGTTTAAATAATTGTTCTAAGCAGATGTAACACATATTGCTTTACGAATGCATAATCTTTGAGAAACGCGTCAGTTACTTCCAGATAAACCTCAGAATCGTTCCGCTCGTAAGAGAACTTTGGCTCCAGATACGGAAGGTATTGCTTTATAAAAAGCCCTTCTTTCTTGGTGTAACAATTCGAAGCATTCGCTTTCTTACGAAATTCTTTATCTACAAATTGTCCTACACTTTTGTGAATCGCTGTGTCTTCCTTCGGAAGATAATAGTAGTCTTTATAATTCTCGTAGAAGTATTTTATTGTATCATTTATAACAGGTATAATTACACAGCCATCGCTTTTTTCTCCGTTTTGGGAAGGTAGTAAGGTAAGCGCACAGCTTTTTAGTGGAATCGGCCATGCCGGAGTTAACTCAAATGCGATGGAAAGTAAAGTGTGACTTTCATTCAGTGTAACCGCAGAGATACGTATATGCTCCCCGGTCAGATTTGGCAGATAATAAACGATACTTAAGTCGGCAAGACCAATCAAATCGTCGTGATTGTGTAATAAAAGAAGCCGTTCCTGTTCTTTGGCATCTTCTAAGTTTCCACGTATAAGATTGTGTCTGTAATCAGCGTAGAATTGAATCAGTTCTTTTCCACTGTAGAGGTCCTCGCGATCTATGCCAAACAGTGCTTCGATTGCTTTTTGCTTTAAAGAAGGCATTTTATAATGTTTTTTCAGATAGCGGGCCTTCTGGTAAAGGTCGATAGAAGTAAGCGCATCAAAGTTGTAGGACAAATTGTATTTTTGGACCTTTTGTAAAATATACGGAATATCGAAGGTTGTCCCGTTAAAATGAAGCAGCGTCCGATAATTTTTAAGAAGCGTGAAAAAGGCATGAAGAATCGCCTCTTCGCTCTTTGCATCATCAGCAAACCATTGATGAAGTATAGGAGTTCCATTTTCAAAATAAATACTCCCAATCAGATACAGGCTGGAAGTACTTGCGGAAAGCCCGGTTGTTTCGATATCAAAAAACATAATTTCATCGAGCGAAACACCGAGAATCTGTTCTATATTTTCTGCAGTTTGCGTTAAGTGAATCGGAGTTCTTATTTCCTTCATAGTAATCCTCTTTGTTAAAGTAGTTTTAATTAATTTTAGTAAGAATAGTATAACATAATAAAATTCATTGGGCAAAACTAGACATTTTATCATACTTTGTTTATGATATTATAGGAGTGAAAGGAGGAGGGAAAATGAGGGACGAAATTGCGAATGAAATTGAATTTGACAATATTCCCGGAAGACTGAAAAGCTATGTTAGCGGGTTGATTCGGGCGTTTGTGGTCGGGCTTTTGGTTTTGATGCAGTTTGCCATTATCATTTTTATGCCCTTCTTATTGCGTAATTTCACGGTATATTTTTATTTTGTATTAGAAGTGTTTAGTATTGTTGTTATACTTGGACTTGTAAATGCCAATAAAAGTCCTTCCTATAAGATTGCATGGATTAGTATCGTTTTGATTCTTCCGATATCGGGGCATATTATGTACCTGCTTTGGGGAAAGCCGGATTCTAAGCGGAAGCTGGATCGTAAGGTGATACAGTTTATAGATAATGGAACGAATTATTTGAGCATAGATCAGGATATGGAAGACGCTTATGAGATACAGAATCCACAGAATGCAAGAATATCAGCATATATGCGTTCGCAGGATTTTCCGCTTTTTAAAAATAATGAGCTGACCTATTACCGGATGGGAGAAGAAGCCTTTCATGAGATTATTGCTTCCATAGAAAAGGCGGAGAGATTTATTCTGGTAAACTTCTTTATCGTGGCGGAAGGTGCGTTATGGGACAGTCTGCACAATGTTCTGCTTAAAAAGATACAGGAGGGCGTCGAAGTTAAATTTATGTTCGATGACTTTGGAGCGATGTTTCGAACGGATTCGGATTTTGCGGACCAACTTCGAAAGGAAGGGTTTGAGGTACGAATCTTTAATCCGGTGCACAAATACGCGTCCAAGCTTTATATGAATTATCGCGATCATCAAAAGATTGTTGTTATCGATGGAAATGTTGGATTTACCGGAGGATTTAACATTGCAGATGAGTATGTTAATAAAATCAACCGCTTTGGCAGGTGGAAAGACACCGGCATACAGATTGCGGGAGAAGGCGTGTGGGGGCTGACCGTTGTATTTTTACAGATGTGGGATGTCTGTTCTGAAAAGTTTGAAGCGGAATACGATAAGTATCGACCGACCTTAACAAGTGTTTGTAATGATAACTATGTACGCGTTATTTCGGATGGACCATCCAACAATCCGAATAACCCGATTGAGAGTATTTATTTGCAAATGATCGAGCACGCAAATGATAAACTTTATATTTCAACACCGTATCTTATTCTTGAAAACGAGATGAAAGATGCGTTGATACGTGCGGTTAAGAGCGGTGTGGATGTGCGAATTATTACACCGTATATTCCGGACAAGAAAATGGTGAAACGGTTGACCAATTACAATTACGAAGATCTGTTAAAGGCAGGTGTGCGTATATTTGAATATGAGCCGGGATTTAATCATGCCAAAATGATTATGAACGAATCCTCTTGTATAGTAGGCACCATCAATATGGATTACAGAAGCTTTTATTTGCACTATGAAAATGGAGTATGGGTGCACGCAGAGGCATTCCTTCGTGACATGGAAAAAGACTTTATACAGATGTTTGAAGAGTCGAGAGAATATACTTGGGAAGACTGGAGGAACCGTCCGACTTCATGGAAAATGACACAACCGGTACTGAATCTGTTTAGTACGTTGTTATAAGGAATTATTTTGGAGGAAAAGATGTATACGAGTGTATGTAAGCATTGTCATAAAGTGTTCAAATCAAGAATCCGGACAGCCTGTTGCAATGACTGCAGGAGTACAGATGAAAACTGTTTTGACGACATCGTAGAATATTTAAGACGTTTTCCAAACAGCAATGCTGTCCAGATTGCAGAGGAACTTGGAATCAGTGCCTATGTGGTACTCAAATTTCTCGAAGAGGGGCGTCTGGAACTTTCCAGAGGAACGTTTTCGCGTCTGGAAGATTAGTTGATTAGAGAAAGGATAGTTAGATGTTAGCATATATCAAAGGAATATTAGAGGAGGCAGACAGCGACCATATCGTTGTAGAGAATAATGGAATGGCATATTCGATTCAGGTGCCGGAACATTCTTTCCATTCCATTGCATCGATTGGGGATGAGGTGAAAGTATATACCTATCTGCATGTAAGAGAGGATGCAATGAAGTTGTTTGGATTTGCAACCAGAGATGATCTTAATATGTTCAAACTGTTGATTACGGTAAATGGTGTTGGACCCAAGGCGGCACTTGGAATTCTTTCCGGAGTGACGACAGATAATCTGCGTTTTGCTATTTTATCAGAAGATACGAAGACAATTGCAAAGGCACCGGGAATTGGACCAAAGACCGCTAAGAAACTGGTGCTGGAATTAAAGGATAAAATTGATCTGGAGGCATCCATTACCGGAATGTTTGCCGGAGAACAAAAGAGCAGTGATACCGGTGCAGGTGTTATGGTGCAAGCAGGTTCTAATGATGAAATGCTTATTCGAAATGAAGCGGTAGAAGCACTTACCACGCTTGGTTATTCCGGTACGGAAGCGCTTAAGGCAGTCCGTCAGGTGACAATTACTTCCGACAGTACAGTGGAAGAAGTATTGAAACAAAGCCTTAAGTTGATAGGCATGCAGTAGAAAGGTGATAAAAAATGAGGGATTTAAAGACCAGAATTCTGAATACAGATGTGATGGAAGAGGATTACAGAGTGGAAAATACTCTGCGTCCCAAACTCCTTTGTGATTATGTCGGTCAACAAAAGACCAAGGAGAATTTAAAGGTTTACATAGATGCAGCCAAACAAAGAAAAGAAGCACTTGACCATGTGCTGTTTTATGGGCCACCGGGACTTGGAAAAACGACACTTGCCGGCATCATAGCAAATGAAATGGATGTAAACCTCAAAATTACATCCGGACCTGCGATTGAGAAGCCGGGAGAATTGGCAGCGATTCTGAATAATCTTCAAGAGGGGGATCTTTTGTTTATTGATGAGATTCACCGTTTGAACCGACAGGTAGAAGAGGTGCTTTATCCGGCAATGGAGGATTTTGCATTGGACATAGTAATCGGTAAGGGGGCGTCCGCCAAATCCATCCGATTGGATTTGCCAAAATTTACTCTTGTTGGAGCTACAACGCGAGCAGGAGCACTTTCAGCACCTCTTAGGGATCGTTTTGGAGTAGTGCATCATCTGGAATTTTATACGGTAGAGGAACTGAAAGAAATTATTATTCGTTCGGCCGGTGTTTTTAAAATTGGAATCGATGAAGAAGGAGCACTGGAACTTGCAAGAAGATCGCGCGGAACCCCGCGACTTGCCAATCGCTTGTTAAAGAGGGTAAGAGACTTTGCCCAGATTAAGTTTGATGGTGATATTACAAAGGAAGTGGCGGATTATGCACTGAATCTTTTGGAAGTGGATAAGTTTGGACTGGATAATATTGACCGGGAAATTCTTTCCACAATGATGGAAAAGTTCGATGGCGGACCGGTAGGACTCGATACGCTGGCAGCTGCAATTGGTGAAGATTCCGGCACATTGGAAGAAGTTTACGAACCGTACCTGATAAAGAACGGTTTGATTCAAAGAACACCAAGGGGACGTATCATCACAGATTTAGGAAGAAATCACATTTCAACTTGCGAAAAGTATAGCGGATAGGCTATAATAAATCTGAGAGTTACGTGTTTTTTTACGAAGGAATGGGGAGCATTATGCAGACAAGAAATGATATTGAAGTCATTATTAATAATAAAAAGTACAACTTGAGCGGATATGAAAGCGGAGAGTATTTAAGATCGATTGCAGCCTATCTGAATTCTAAATTTGACGAGTTTAGTGAATTTGAAGCTTATAATAAATTAGAGCAGGATATGAGAAGTGTATTGATGGAGATTAATCTTGCGGATGATTATTTTAAAGCCAAAAAAGAAGCTTCTGATATGGTAGAAGATGCTGAACGCATGAAAAAAGAGATTTTTGACATGAAGCATGAGTTAATGACACAGCAGCATAAGATGGAGAAAGTTCAGAAAGAATTGCATGATTTGAAGTTTCAGTATCTAGAGGCGCAGAAGCAGATTGTCAGATTAGAAACAGAATTAGAAGAAAGAAAGCGAATGAACAATCGTAACGAATAGAAAGTATCGAGGCTGTCCAACAGGGCAGCTTCATTTTTTGAAAGGAACATTTTATGAAGGATACAAAAAGACAGGTGGAAATTCTGGCGCCGGCAGGTTCGATGGAGAGTCTGAAGGCTGCAATAAACGCAGGATGTGATGCGGTATATATGGGCGGTTCCAGATTTGGCGCAAGAGCTTATGCGGATAATCCAAACGATGATGAGATGTTAGAAGCGATTGATTACGCCCATTTCTTTGGAAAGAAACTGTATCTTACCGTGAATACGTTGTTGAAAGAAACCGAAATGTCGCAGTTAAAGGACTATCTGGCACCGTTATATGAACGTGGCCTGGATGCCGTGATTGTACAGGATATCGGCGTAATGAAACGCATACATACATTGTTTCCGAAGATGGAAATCCATGCAAGTACACAGATGACGTTGACACAGGCAATAGGCGCCAATGAGTTGAAAAAATACGGTGTAACCCGTCTGGTACCGGCAAGAGAACTTTCACTTGCGGAGATTGTTGCAATACGTGAGCAGACAGAACTGGAGTTGGAGTGTTTTGTACACGGTGCGTTGTGTTACTGTTATTCCGGTCAGTGTCTGATGAGCAGTATGCAGGGGGGAAGAAGCGGGAACAGAGGCAGATGTGCGCAGCCTTGTAGAAGAAGATACTCGCTCGATGGAAGTAAGACAGAGTATTTACTTAGTCCAAAAGATATTTGTACGCTGGAGCTGATTCCGGATTTGATAGAAGGTGGAATCAATTCATTTAAAATCGAGGGACGAATGAAACGACCGGAATATGCAGCACTTACAGCGAGTCTTTACCGAAAGTATGCAGATTTGTATCTGGAACTTGGAAGAGAAGGTTATAAAGCGTATTTGCATAACCATGCCGGGGAATTTGAAAAAGATAAAATGCATCTGATGGACATTTACAATCGTGGTAACTTTACGACCGGATACTATGCACAGTATCATGGAAAGGAAATGATGTCGATGCTTCGTCCGAACCACAACGGAGTGTACGTCGGCAAAGTTGTCGGTAGCAGTGCGCGTCAGATGGAGGTTCTTTACGAAAATGAAGTAAAGGCACAGGACGTGGTGGAAGTACGTGCACAGGACGGAAATGTTATATATGAATACACGCTGGGCAAAGATATAAAGAAAGGTGCAAGGGTGCTTGCCAATTACACGAAGGGCTTAAAAATTACACCGGGAATGCAGATTTATCGTACCCGCAATGCTTCTTTATTGGAGGAACTTACGGAACATTATCTTCATCAGCAAAAGAAACTTTGTGTTCATGCGCATTTGTATGCGTTGTTACATAAACCGCTGGGCCTTACGCTTACATACTGTGATGCTTCCGGCGAGCATAGGGTGACGCTCGTAGGTGAGGAGGTAAGTGAGGCACAAAAACAGCCAATGACAAAAGAACGATTGCAGGAAGTACTTTACAAAAATGGCGAAGATAAATATATCACAGAAGATGTTACCGTCGAAATGGACGATAATATATTTGTCAGTGTGGGAGCGCTGAAGAAACTTCGCAGAGAGGCATTTTTGGAGTTGACGGAGGAAATCTTAAAGGGATATCGGAGAACGCTGTTTTGTGTGCCGGAAGAAGCTGCAAAGTGCAAAGTGGTGCAAAGAGAGCGGATAACACCACAGCTTCGTATCCTTGTGGACAATTACGAACAGCTAATAACAGCATCTAAGGCAAAATTTTGCAGAAGAATTTATGTACCGGAGACCGTTTTGGATAAAAAGGTATATGAGCAGGTGAAAGCTATTCGACCGGATATAGAACTGTTTATAGCAATGCCATATATTTTCCGTAAAAAAGAAATGGAACGCCTGGAACAAAAAGAGGGAGATTTGTCCTTTGCGGATGGCTTTTTGATTCGTAATTATGAGGAGCTTGCGTATGTATTGAAAAAATATCCGACAAAGCGAATGATTGGCGATTGCAATATGTACACATATAACCGGGAAGCAGAACGGGCGTTTTTAGAAAACGGCATGGAAGAATTCACCTGTGGTGTGGAACTTACCAAAAATGAACTACAAAACATTACTTCTTTGCAGCACGAGCTGATCATCTACGGTAACCAGTTGTTGATGGTCAGTGCACAATGTTTACTTGATAATACAACGGGTTGTACAAAACAAAAGCGCGTACATGCGTTGCGGGGAGAAAAAGGGAAAGAAATGTTTGTGGTAAATGAGTGTACATATTGTTATAATTTGATTTATGATGCAGTGCCAAGCTGGCTGGCGGAAGAGCCGGAGGAGATTTTGGAGCTTGGCGTGGGAGCCTTCCGTCTGAATTTTAAAACGGAGGAAAAGGCGAAGATGGAAGCAGTAATAGGGAAAGTGGAAACTATGTTGCAAAAAAATGCAGACACCGGTTTAGTGAAGGAAAGTTTGCGGCTTGGCTTTGCAACGAATAGGGGACACTTTGATTTGGGAGTGCAATAGGAGGAAATAATTTGGAAAACATAGTAGTACAGGTATCAAAGTATGTCATCATATTTTTGGTCATGGTTTATAGTTTGTATGGTTTTGTAGTATTTCGCGTCAGAAAGCAGGAGACAAAGCTGTTATTTTACAGACATCAGATGACGCTGATGTATTTGATGCATTTGCTTTGCTATCTGTTGTTGTTCGTACATTTTCTGGATGTAAAGTATATATTTCTTTATTTGGTTCAGGTCGTCTTTTTTGGAGTGATTACCTGGGTTTATAAAAAAGTATATAGGAATATGTCACTGTTGGTACTCAATCATATGTGTTTTTTGCTGTCCGTTGGATTTGTGATGATAGCAAGAATCAATCTGGCTCTGGCAATCCGACAATTTGTTATGGTCGCGGCCGGCATGAGCATTTGTCTGGTGGTTCCGTTTATCATCGAAAAATTCGAGGGACTGGGACAGCTTGGCTGGGGCTATGCAATTGCAGGTGTGGCACTTTTACTGACAGTGTTTGTTCCGGGTCTTGGAGTGAGTAAATATGGCTCAAGAAACTGGATTCAAGTTGCTGGAATCGGTTTACAGCCTTCGGAGTTTGTTAAGATTATTTTTGTATTGTTTGCAGCAGGATTTTTATCCAAGACAAAGAAGTTTAAAAATATAGTCAAAATTTCGTGTCTGGCAGCCGTTTATGTGCTGATACTGGTAGCGGAAAACGATCTTGGTGGTGCGTTAATTTTTTTCGTTGCCTACCTTAGTATCCTGTTTGTTGCAACCGGTCAGCCGGCCTACATACTGGCGGGCTTTGGCGGTTTTGCCAGCGCATCGCTTGTAGCATACCGATTTTTTGGACACGTGCGTACGAGGGTGGAAGCCTTCCGCGACCCATGGAGTACCATTGATGCAGGTGGATATCAGGTTGCCAATTCTCTTTTTGCCATCGGCACGGGAGGCTGGTTTGGAATGGGACTTGGCAAAGGACTGCCAACGAGCATACCGGTGAGCGAAAGCGATTTTATTTTTTCTGCGATTTCGGAAGAACTTGGTGGGATATTTGCTATATGTCTGCTCTTAGTATGTGTCAGTTGTTTTATTATGTTTGTTAATATTGCGATTAAGATGACGAACTCCTTTTATAAACTGACAGCAGTAGGGCTCAGTGTTATTTACATTTTCCAGATATTCCTGACGGTGGGGGGAGCAATTAAGTTTATTCCATCTACCGGTGTGACATTGCCGCTTGTAAGTTATGGTGGAAGTTCGGTACTGAGCACCATTATTTTATTCAGCATCATACAGGGAATGTATGTGTTGAACCAGAAAAACCAGCAGCAGAACAATCAGCAGCAGAATAATCGTCTTGATAGACAGGGTGAAAAAGAGTAAGCGTGGGAGGTAACAAAATGAAAATGAATAAAAAGAAAACGCTCCAAAAGAGCGTAGTTTCCAACGGCGGCATATACGCAATCACCTATTTTTTCGTGCTTTTATTTGTCGTGATGGTTGGATATTACGTACATTTTATGGTGTTTGAAAGCAAGGACGTTATTAACAATTCTTATAATAAAAGACAGGATTTGTTGGCGGAGAGTGTTGTTCGCGGGAAAATATACGGAGCAGGAAAAGAAGTTCTGGCAGAGACCAAAACACGTGGAGACGGTACGGAATACAGATACTATCCATACGGTGCAGTATTTTGTCATGTGGTAGGAAGAAGCGAACACGGCAAGACAGGAATCGAACTGTCTGAGAATTTTAATCTTTTGACCTGTAGCAATAAGTCCATTGGAACTCTTTGGAATGAACTGAACAATAAAAAGAATCCGGGTGACAGTGTGGTAACTACATTGGATGTAGATTTACAAAAAGCTGCTTATGAAGCATTGGGAAATCGAAAGGGTGCGGTAGTTGCACTTGAGCCGTCTACCGGTAAGGTGTTGGCAATGGTGTCCAAAAAGGACTATGATCCAAATGAGGTATCAGAGAACTGGGAGAGCCTGACGGAGGATGCAGACAAGGAATCCCGTCTGATGAACCGGGCAACGCAGTTTACCTATCCGCCCGGATCGACATTTAAGCTTTTAACCGCACTTGAGTATGTTAGAGAGAATAAAAAATACGAGGATTTTACCTTTGATTGCGACGGGCAGGAGATTTTTTCCGGTGTCAAAATTAATTGTTACCATGGGAGCGAACATGGCAAGGTGGATCTTAAGAAAGCACTTGCCAAATCGTGCAATGGAGCATTTGCAAAGATAGGTACAGAACTTAACTTTAAAAAATTCCGCAAATTATGCAATTCTTTTGGTTTTAATACGGAGCTTCCGACCGACCTGGTGCACACAAACAGCACCTTTGCATTAAAGGCATCCTCTAAGAAGGAAGAGATGCCACAGACGGCAATCGGGCAGGGGGATACGTTGATTACACCACTTCACAATGCGATGATTGCAGCAACGATTGCAAATAAAGGTGTAATGATGGAGCCTTACGTAGTAGATCATCTGGAAACGGAAGAGGAAGAAATCGTATCACAAAAGGAACCGGTAGAAGCAGGCAGAATACTCAAAGAAAAAGAAGCTAAACAGTTGACGGATTGGATGAAAAATGTGGTGGACAAGGGAACCGCCAGTGCGTTAAGTGATTTTGATTATTCGGTGGCAGGCAAAACCGGTTCTGCAGAATTTGATTCCAAGAAATCTTCCCATGCCTGGTTTATAGGATTTGCTCCGGCGGATCATCCGAAAATAGCGATTGCTGTTATCGTGGAAGGAGCCGGAAGCGGAAGTGAATACGCAGTGCCGGTAGCAAAAAAATTATTTAAAAATTATCTTGGTAATTAGCGGATTATGTCATATTTGGGAATTGCGCAGTATTGAATAATTATCAAAAACGGTATATACTGTATATAGTTTTTTACACACCAGAATACAGGAGGAATTGCGATGATTGAGGCAACGAGCTGTGGCGGTGTGGTCATATTCCGTGGAAAGATTTTATTACTGTATAAGAATTATAAGAATAAGTACGAAGGATGGGTGCTTCCCAAAGGTACAGTAGAAGAAGGTGAAGAGTTTAAGCAGACGGCTCTTCGTGAAGTACAGGAAGAGACAGGTGCGACACCTTCCATTATCAAGTATATTGGCAAGAGTCAGTATTCCTTTAATACTTCTACAGATACAGTACTAAAAGACGTTCATTGGTATCTTATGATGGCAGACAGCTATTATAGTAAACCACAACGTGAAGAGTACTTTGTAGATTCCGGATATTACAAATATCATGAAGCCTACCATCTGTTAAAGTTTTCGAATGAGAAACAGATATTAGAGAAAGCGTATGCAGAGTATGTGGACTTAAAGAAGAGTAATCTCTGGGGCAGTAAAAAGTATTTCTAAAGTAATTGAATTTAAAAAAAGATGGAATATCTGATTGTGATTGGATATTCCATCTTTATTTTTATAAGCCCTAGATTGTCATCTTTGGTGCCATTGTCTATACAAAATTAACATTTCACAGGCTCGTCGTAGGTTTCGCCAAAAAGCTCTACGCTGACTTCTTTCATAATCTGGTCTTCGTAAGGTCTGTCTGCATAGTCTGTATGAACTTCAGCAATCTTATCTACAACATCCATACCTTCCGTTACTTTACCAAATGCAGCATATGCTCCGTCCAAATGTGGTGCATCCTTGTGCATGATAAAGAACTGGGAACCGGCAGAATCCGGCATCTGAGAGCGAGCCATAGAGATTACACCGGCAGTATGTTTCAGGTCATTGGCAAAACCGTTGGAAGCGAACTCTCCTTTGATAGAGTAGCCCGGGCCACCCATTCCGTTACCATCCGGGCATCCACCCTGGATCATAAAGCCTTTGATAACTCTGTGGAAAATTAATCCGTTGTAGTATCCCTTATTTACAAGGGAAATAAAGTTGTTTACCGTGTTTGGTGCGACTTCCGGATACAATTCTACTTTAATAGTATCCCCGGAATTCATCAAAATAGTTACGATTGGATTTGACATAGTATTCCTCATTTCTATCTGTATTTTATATTATGTTGCAAGGCGCAAACGCACAATCTTGCATTTGATATGATAGCTGATTTCGGCAAAATTGTAAACGGCTTTGTAAGGAAATTGTAAGGAAGTTTTCATGAAACTGCAAATTCAATGTCTTTACAATCGAAAACAATGTGGTATACTAATACTATTGTGGGTAATAACTACTAAAAGTGAGGATGAAGAATGAAAAAAATTACAATTATGAAGATATTAAAAGTATTCGGTTTCGTATTCTTATTTGCAGCCTCAGGCGCTGTGGGTGTAGGAGCAGGTGTTGTTCAGCATTCCGCTGAAAAGATTCAGAAACCATCCGTTGATGAGTTTAACGAAGATAATATTATGGTGAACCAGGCGGTAGCAGAAGATGAAGAAACAACGGAGATGTATACGGATATCGCGATTTTTGGTGTAGATGCCCGTAATCATTCTTTAGGAAAAGGTAACCGTTCTGACTCCATCATGGTTGCTACGATTAACAATGAGACACATGATGTAGTACTTACGTCTTTTTACAGAGATACCTTGGTAGATATTCCGGGAAAAGGCTATGACAAATTAACACATGCTTATTCTTACGGTGGACCGGAACTTGCAATCAACACACTCAATCATAACTTTGATATGGCAATCAAAGATTATGTGACGGTTAACTTCGCAATTGCAGAAGACATTATTGATATGATGGGCGGAGTAGAGATTGAGATTTCGAATTCCGAAGTAAACTCCATCAACAAATTCATGGTGGAATTATATAACGAAGGCGCAGATACAGATGTTGAGTATCTGGATGAATCCGGTATGGTTACACTTACCGGAAGTCAGGCAGTCGCATATGCAAGAACACGTAACTTAAAAGGTGGCGATTACAAACGTGCCAAGAGACAGCGTACGGTAATCGATGCAGCAATAAAGAAAGCCAAAAAGACTGACTTCGCTACGATTACACAGATTATCAATGAATCTATTTCTAATGTTAATACAAGTCTTTCCATGGATGAGATTTTAGGCCTGGCAAAGAATGTATTCGACTATAATGTTATAGACAGTCAGGGCTTCCCTTACCATGTTAAGAATGCCAAGACCAATACGTATGCGTTCCCGACACAGAGAACTTTCGTAGAGATTTCCAAATGTCTTGCAGATGATGTAAAGAACCTGCATTATATGTTATACGGTGTAGGTACTCCGGTCATGGTAGATGTGAACTCCGATTCAGAGATGGATGAAGATAACGGTAAAGCGAATAAGCTCTATGGAACAGACACACCAACTTCTTTGGAAACGGATGCAAAAACCGTAGATGAAAGCAAGAAGGATTATGAGCCAAGTGAGACAGTTAAGGGAATCAGTGAAGAACTGGCGAGCAGAGTTTATTAAACAGGTTTTGGAGGAATTATGATAGATATTACGACAGAAAATACAGAACTTAGAAAACAGATTTTTGCAATGAAATCTGATATTCAGTATGAGCAGTTCAATGGAGTTGCGATGGCAAAGCTTTCTGATTTCAAGACAGAATTGTTTGAATACATCGTAGATACTTGTAATCAGATGGAGAATGGACAGCTTCCCGGCATCAACAAACTCATTAAAAAGTTTGTGGCAGGTCATGTATCCGATTCCCGTTTGATTGATCTTTCCCAGACGGAAGATAAGATTAACGGAAGTGTAGCAGAGCTCATTTCTTCTTTTGAGGTGGAAAGCACATTTATCAAATCGGTTGTCCGTTTGACAAAGCCAATTGCAAATGCATCCGTTGTAATCTATGTTGCCAGAGGTAACAACGTTACACTTAATAATATTACGTTAAATGCAGGTGCCGAGATTTGTGCCCAGAATACATTTAACATTTACGGACAGGAAGGTTACCGTGTTATTATTAAGACAGAGGATGCAGTGGTAGCTTTTGAACCGGATGCCGGTGGCTCCGGAATCAAGGGAGACAGTGTTTTGAATGTATATGCCATCAGCGATGGACGTATATTTAAAGATGACGCTTCGAAGTATATCGATGTATCAAAAGCATTGAATCTATATAAAGGTTAGAATGAGAATATAAGAATAGATCCGGCACGTAAGGTGCTCCATAAGAGATGAGATTATGGATGCCCTTCGTGCCGGATTTTTTATATGCCAGGAAATGCCTTCAGATTTCCTATCATATAAAAATGCTTCGTGGGTATGATGATTTGGAATAAAACATAATATTATAAAATGCTGTTAATATATGGTATGGTTTTGACAAAATAGATGTGCTATCTTTGAGGTGTAACATATATTTACAGATAAAATGAAGAGATGGGCGTATGAAAATGCATCAAAGAAAAGAATGATAACGCAAGTCATAAGATAACTATAGAACAGGTAAGAAGAATAAATAGGTGATTATATGCGAGGAAAGAAAATAATCTATGTAGTTATATTAACCACAATATTTCTTGTGGCAGGATGCAAAAAAACAAATGGTACATCGGAAGATAAAATAATCGAACCTCCACAGAATGGTTTTATAAAGCATGAAACTGAAGATGAAAAAATCAAGATAAACGGGAAAGTGCCTAGAATATTTAGAAATAAGCTAAGATATACGAGTATTATTGATGAGTTTAATAAAGAATATGAAGAATACATTTGTGCAAATAAAAGTATTCAATTAGATTATCAGATTTTCAATAAACCGCCGTACTATGAAGAATTTAAAAAGGGTGTGAAAGCAGCGGACGGTTTGATTATAGAAATGTTAGATGAGGATTATATAGGTGGAAAAGCACGAATTAAGAATATACCAATAATTGAAACATTAGAGATGGATATTAGTATTCATAATGAGGAACATAAAAAAAAGTATTTTTTGAATTCCGATACAGATGCAATATTTTATTATGATTACTATCTTATGGGAGATATGCTTTGTGATTTGGTATGCAAAGAAAATAATGTTGGAGGTAAAAAAAGCGTATTGATTATTGGCGGATATGATTATAGTAAAAGTGGGTCAAATCTAGTTGAGTACGATGACATATTTGAGTTTAAAAAGAGAGTTAATGAAGAGCCGTTTTATGAAGTCTCAAAAGAAATAGAGTATACAGATCGACTTCCAGCAGAGAAATTTGGAAGTGAAGATATTTTAAAAGTGAAACAGCAACTAAAAGAAAACAAAAATGTGGATGTTATTGTGATAGGTAGAGGGGGATTGGATACAAAACAGATTTTGGATATGTTAAAAGAGATAGGTTTTTCGCTCAGAGATAAACAAAAAATTTATGTGCTAACAGACTTGTTATCCGGCGGAGAAGAAACATTGGAACTCGTCGCAAAGGGCGAAATAGACGCATGCATATGCACAGATATCAGTTCCCAAATCGAGGGCGCATATGATGCGATGTTCAAGTTATTAAAAGGGGAAGAGGTACCCAAGATGAATCCCGCTAAATTTCAGGTTATAACAAAAGAGAACGCTAAGGATTATAGGAATCTTCCTTGCTATAAGATGTTTCAAGAACTTGGGTGCGATAGCACTGGAAAAGGTAGAGAGTGGGATTAAAGAGAGCAGTTTTGAACAAATTCTTTACCAGTACGATAAGAACGATAACATAACCTCAAAACATTAGATTATACATTATCCGGAGCTTGATTCCGATATTTCATATTCTTACGATTATGATGGTGACGATCGTCTAATTGTAGCGGAATGTACGATGCATTCACCAGAAAATCAACGGATACCATTTATACGTTAGATAAACAGGGAAATAATTCCCTAAACAGAGGAGGATGTGTATAAAGTGAAGAATAAAATGTTGATAGCAGAGTGTATAGTTGTATTTATTTGTGTTCTTATAGGATGTGGAATCTATATGAAAGGACAACAAGTAAAAGAGACAACTTCTGTAGCAGATACGAGACCTAAAAAGGATGAGAATAAAAGCAAAAGCTCAATAACGAAAGAAAAAGAGTCAAATGACAAGAAAATACAAATCGTAGAGTACCGGGAAACGATACAAAGCTAT
>JAILQS010000143.1 GCA_024698865.1 Lachnospiraceae bacterium
TAAAAGATTTCTTATCTGTGATGTGGTTATCCCTCTGTTTGTTTCGTCTGAACGCAGTTTCTTTATAACATTCTCCGCATTTTCAACATATTTCTCATTATCCAATATCATAATTTTTCCTCCTTTTTCCTGTTTAAATACACGTATAAATAAATCGCTACTTCTAATTCTTTTCTGTCTTTCTCATTTTGAACCCATTTATACATCTTCCTTGAAAATTCTGTATAAGATTCCTTCCTGTCTTTCTCTGAATCATCAGGCTCTATCCTTGTCAAAACATAAGCAAAGCGAGCAAGATTAATCCGTTCATTTGCTCCTTTGATTAACTCTAGCATTCGATATAGGAAAGCATTTCCTCGTTCATTAAAATCACCCAAATATCTGCCGATTTCTGAAAGTTTTTCTCGAATAACTCTATTCATAAGGTCTGTCCATGAAAAGACATATTCTATATCAAATATAGCAACAGAATCTTTACCCGGTCGGGATTTCGCAGCTTCTTCCAGTTGTCCAACTTCTAATGCAGAAACACTAAGCGGAAAATGTTGATCGTACAATCCGATTCCAGCAGACAAACTTAGCATTCCGGATGTATATTCTCTAAATTGTTGCTGGATATCTACTGCTGCTTCCAAAACATCATTCCAAGAACCTACTAAAAATAAATCATCTCCACCGGAATATACAATTGTAATATTTCTTTCCTTTCCTTTATCATCTCCTTTTAAAGAAAATCTTCCATTCTTCAGTACGGAATTGATATAAGATTTGAAAAATAACGACAAACTTCTCGAAAATGTAGCTGTCCTTGAAAATGTTGTATATTCTTTTGGGAAGCCTTCTACAAATGCTTTGCCAAGATTATCGACATCCGCCCGTAAAACAGCAATTCTTTCTATACCTTCAGATTCCTTCGCATAATCATCTGTACTCATACCCTTTTGCGTATAGTCGCCTATCCAAAGTTTTGTTGACATATACTTACCTGTGTAAAAGCGATTCTTTCCGTATGTTCGAACATAATCGTCACTTTTCATACATTCTCTCAAATCATCTTCTCTTTGCGCGACCAAAAATTTGTCTCTTGGAAGAGGTAAGGACTTCTCAAATTTTTCTCTAGTAACCGTGTAAAAATCTCTGTGTAAAATCTCCTTCGAAAAACTCTCGATATTTCTACAAATATCACACATGCCGTTGTCATCTACTGTAGTTGTATTCCTACAAACCTTGCATTCTCTTCCATAGTTTGCAAATCTCCTACTATTTAGTCTGATTAACTGTTCCGGTGAATATCTTTGGCTCTTCTGCTGTGATAGTTTTGAACCCAGATTGATAAAAAGATCCGAATAACTTCCCTCCGGTTCATTTTTTAATTCCATAGAACTACATGCAATACCATCCATAGCTACATACAACGCAATATCATAGTTTTTCAGGAAAAACTCATTGAACGCTTCTTTCAGTTCTTTAATTTTCTTTCGGTTATCCACAGTGTTTGATAGTAAAAGATAGGCATGCCCACCACCAGAATATATTAGGTTCGCTCTACTTAACCCACACTCTTCCAAAACTTCATCAATCATATGTTCCATAAGAATCTCTAAATAAAAAGATTTGGAACGTAATGTCTTAAGTGCACCTGAACTGTGAATTGTATAAATATAATCCTGAATACCGGATATATCCATAGAACAAAGATAAAATACTTTTTCCTTGTAGAATTCACTTGTATTATCAAATAGCATACGCTTATAATCTGTTATATTCTTTTCTTGTAGATACTGGTAAATGCAACTGCTATATGCGGCTGTCATTTTCAGATGATCATATAATGAAATATCCGTCAATTCATGTATCGCTGTAGAAGAAGGCACATAGGTTAAATGTGCTTCCATAACTGCTAACAGCGAATGTATATACTCATAGCTATTTTGTACTACTCCTTTTAAGGCATCCAATAATTCCTTTTCTATTCTCTCGTACAAGTACTTATCAAATACTAACGGTTGGTCTGTCGGCATATTGATCTCACCATTATCCTCCAAAACTTTTGGAAAATGATGTTTATTCCCGTTATTTCCGTTTAAGATGTTATAAATACTCTCTAGTGGAACCGTCAGATCAAATCCTTTTTCTTCGGAAGCATTTTCCCTTCGATCCGTAGCAGCCGCAATATTATCAGCTATGTAAACAATATAGGCTAATGCATCTGCTTCCACGGTTGCACTTGCAAGTTCTTTGCCATGATGATATCTGACGCAGTTTAAAACATCTGGATTTGAAATACCTGCTTGATTCTTCAAAAAATCATAGCCCAATTTACTATGCCTTGTTCTCTCACCTGTCCGGTAAATCACCTTCCCGACATCATGCAACAAGGCTCCCGTAATCAAACTAAGCTCTCGTTCCTTCATCTTATACCCTCTCCTTCTCTATAATATTTATCTTACCCATTCCGATTGCAGTCTTCATGCCAACCCCTGAATACTCTCCATATCGAAACAGTAAATTAACAAGGTTTACCATACTTTGTGGTCCATTCACCTTAAATGTCGCCGTTCCCCTAAACGCCGGTATTTTAACCCCTTCCATGTAAAAAAGCACAGAACGCAAGTTATACTGAATAATATCTGTATACTCCACTAACTGCTCCAAAACTTCATCTGATTTAATGCTTTCTTGTTGTGCGAAACAGTCAAACTTGTTCATTAAACTATTAAATACTTTTCGGACATCCGGATATATGACATTTTTACCTTCACTTTTAAACGCTGTTGGTGTATAAAAGTTGACCTTAATATACCTGGAACCATCCTCAAAAAAATACTCTTTTACCAATTCGTCATACATTTTTGTTGTGATTGTCTTTTCCAAAATAATGAATCTACTTTCGTCATGTTGGATACAAATCTCATTCCTCTTCGATTGCAGAATCTTCAGTATTATTCCTTCATAAGCTTCTTCATTCAGTGTTACAACTCGCCAAATCAACTGTTTATTTTCATAATAAACATTTTGCGTGTATGGTTTCAGCCCCTGCTCATGCAATACATTTACATAATCAGCTTCCAAAAACTCCATCAAGGCACCTTGAAAAAGTGAAGTCTTATTTATAATCTGTCCTCTCTTCATCTTTTCTTCTTCCGGTTTTAGTTTCATATTCAAAATTGCAAGCATTCTTTTATCTCCCCCTCTTTTCGATGCTTTCAAGGCTATATTTATTTGTGTTACCCAGTCTATATTTTATAATATTTGTTGCTTTTTGTCATCTAAATTAACACCTATTATGACACACTACTTATCTTATTCTCCTTTGGATTCTTTCTGGATTTACCACCGAATATACATTTATCTCTGCTTTGCCTTCATACTCGCTTTCCGCTATAATAAATATAGGCAACTAATGTTTCACGAGATTTCTATCGTGTAAATCTTTTTGAAAGGGTGTTTATCGAATATGGGGCGAAAACCCGGTGTGTATACCATCACAAAAAAAGACGGGACGATTTCATATCGCTCGTCCATCACTTATAATAACAAGCATATCAGCCTGGGGAGTTATGCTTCCGAGGATTTGGCTCACCTTGCCTACAAGGAGGCGTCTGCGATTACCGAGGGGAATTTTACGATCGAAGATGCCTTGTATTCGCGCAAGTTTAAGGCTTTACCCTTTGAGAAACAAGTCGTTTTATTAAATTTCAGGGACTGCAGGATTTACTTTAAGACGCCGATTTATTTGCGTCAGAATTACTTTGTGTATTATCTGGATAAGAAGACGCCACTTAAATTTGCCATTGATGATTTGTTTTATTATTCTACGCACAAGATTATGCGGCGCGGCGGGCACTTGTTTGTGTCCGACTTTGGAATGCAGGTAAATATACTGTCCAGATACGGCATTCACAATTTTTCGGTTCCTGAGCGGGATTACATTTTTATCAATGGAGATTCTCTGGATTTTAGATATGAAAATATCGAAGTGATTAATAAATATCACGGTGTGATGAAGTCAACTCACAAGGGTGTTCCGGTCTATCTTGTCAAAATTCATGTAAATGGTGACTTTATTGTAGGAAGATACCCTACAGAAGATCTTGCGGCCGTCGCTTATAATAAAGCAGCAGACAAATTAAAAGAAAAAGGAATCGAGAAAGAATTCCTTTATAACTATATTTATTCAATGGATTCTAAAGAATATGCGCAAGCCTATGCGTCTGTAAAAATCAGCAAAAAAATTCGCAACTACGAACTGTAGCTTACAGCAGGCAAATCGTCCACACTTGCGCACTGTATTTCAAAGCGAGCAAATCGTCCACACTCGCGCACTGTATTTCAAAGCAGGCAAATCGTCCACACTCGCACACTGTACTTCAAAGCGAGCAAATCGTCCACACTCGCGCACTGTATTTAACGTGTACGAATTCGCGCCGTAATGTCGTTCGCTTATAGTACGACACCCAGAATCATCAGAACGATATATGCCACCACCATAACACCGTTCATAATACATCCCATAATTGGGAACAGAAAATGTGCATCTCTATTTTTGGTAGCTGCCCATGCA
>JAILQS010000155.1 GCA_024698865.1 Lachnospiraceae bacterium
GGTATCATTCCTTTATGATTCTGACAGTGTCTCCGGTCTTAATTTGTGAAGCATTTGCTTCATCTGTGTCAATATGCATTTCCAATGTAAAACTATCGTCAACACGAATCTTTACTTCGTTAAATGTGGTTCCACGTTCATTGTCACATTTGACGGAAACAATCTGTCCGTCTTTGACCCCTGCATTTACTGCATCTGTCGGCGACATATGAATGTGTCTCTTTGCAACGATACATCCTTCCGTAAGATAGATTACTCCCATTGGTCCAACTACTGCAATCGGAGCCGATCCTGCAATATCTCCGGATTCTCTTATTGGCGCTTTGATACCGAGTTTGATTGCATCCGTGGCAGATATTTCTACCTGGGATGCTTTTCTAACCGGTCCAAGAATTCTGACATTCTCAATCGCCCGAAGTTTCAGTCCGACAATCGTAACAGTCTCATTGGCAGCAAACTGTCCACCCATCAGTTTTTTTCTTTCTGTCAGATGATAGCCCCTGCCAAATAAACACTCCACATCCTCTTGTGTAAGATGAATGTGTCTTGCTGAAACTCCAACCGGAACTTCAAATCCCATACTCTGGTTTGCCGACTGTTCTGCGATTGCCTCCAATACCAGTTTTGTAATCATAGTTATGTTATTATTATCCATCTTAACTCTCCTTATTGTTAAGCAATATCCGTTTTACGACATTATTTAACGATTGGAAGAATTTTTTCAACGTCTGTATGAGGTCTTGGGATTACATGTGTAGCTACAAGTTCACCAAGTCTTCCGGCAGCGTCAGCTCCGGACTCAACAGCAGATTTGACCGCTCCAACGTCCCCACGTACCATTACGGTAACGAGACCGGATCCAATCTTCTCAGTTCCAACTAATACTACATTTGCTGCTTTTAACATTGTATCTGCAGCTTCAATCGATGCTACCAAACCTCTTGTTTCTACCATTCCTAATGCTTCCTGTGACATAACTTTTTCCTCCTTGTTATTTTCATTTTTTATTTGTTCTGTTTTTGTTTGCTCTGTCTTTCTTACTCTGCCTGTTGCTTTTGTAGAGGTACCTGTTGTTTTGGCCAAGGTACCTGTCGCTTTCGCCTGCGAACCGGTTCCCTGCGTGTTCGCTTTTATTTTCTTTCCTTCGTCAGCCATAAAAACATCTCCTAACAAACCTTATTATTACTGGAATTAATGATGCGAAGTATTTCTTCATGGGGATTTGGAATTACTACATAAGACGCCGGATGACGAATACCTGCTTTTGCAGCACTTTCAATTGCCTGCGTCACTCCCGAAACTTCTCCCCGGATAATCACCGTCACTAATCTTCCTCCCAGTTTCTTTTCCCACGTAACCAACTGCACATCGGCAGTTTTACACATAATATCAATCGCGGCAACCGCTGCCGTCACTGTGGAAATTTCAAAAAATCCATATGCCTGTTTCATAAGGCGACTCCTCTTTCTAACTAGATTGTTGGCAGAATTTTTTCTACATCATCATGTGGTCTAGGAATTACATGTGTAGCTACTAATTCTCCTAATCTGGAGGCAGCATCTGAACCTGACTCTACAGCAGCTTTCACTGCACCAACATCGCCACGAACCATTACTGTTACTAAACCGGATCCAATTTTCTCTGTTCCGACTAATGTAACCTCTGCTGATTTTGTCATTGCATCTGCTGCCTCAATTGCAGCAGTAAGTCCTCTTGTTTCCACCATTCCTAATGCCTGTTGTTTCATTTTGTTTTCCTCCTTAAACTTCTTTTAAATAAACTTTATTTACTTTCTTTTTATCCAGTCCACTCAGTTTCAACATTTTCTCTGTATCTGCTGTCGGACGTGCAATCACATGTTTGGTAACTACTCCGGCAAGTTCCTGCGCTCTTGTTTCTGCTGCCGCCATCGCTGCTTCTACGTCTGCAACTGCTCCACGAAACTTAATCATTATGATGACCGGTACCGGAAGCGAATCTGCATTTTTGCCGGGTTTATTTTTATCGAATATTTCAAGCCTTACATCTCCTGCTTTGCACCCTTCATCCGCAGCAGCAAATGCTGTTGCCAGACCGTATACTTCCAAAATTCCTGCTGCTTCCATCGCACTCTCCTCTTAGAAACAATGCTATTCATTAACAATCGCTATTTTCAACCCAAGCTGTTTGAGATTGGTTTCCAACGCCTCGTTAATCTGATGTAACGGGAATTTGTGTGTAATCAATTCTTTCATCGGAAGCCCGATTGCCTGTGCTCTCTTTAAGAAATCAAATGTTGTTGCATAATCTCTGAGGGTATACACCCAGGAGCCAACCAACGTAATTTCTTTGGAACACAAATCAAAATGCGGATTAATCGTTGCATCTCCTCCGTTGATAAAGAAACCAAGTTCGCAAAGGCCTCCACCATTACGGATAAATTTATAGATGTTAGAATGCGCTGCCGGTGCTCCGGTACACTGGAATGCAAAATCGCAATACTGTCCACCGCAAGCCTCTTTCACTGCTTCTGACAAAGCCTCAATTCCTTTGTGCTCCATAAAATTGACTGTTTTGCCGGCGCCCATTCTTTTTGCAAATGCAAGACGCTGCTCGTTACCGTCAATTGCAACAATATTCTCAATTCCCATCGTACGAAGTACAGCAATACAAATCAGTCCGATTGGTCCACATCCCTGCACTACAACTTTACTGTTAAATCTCAGAATACCGGTTGTTTTCGCCCTTTCTACCGCATGTACCAACACCGCACACGGCTCAATCAGAATTCGCGAATCCAGATCCAGATCACTTACATTGAATATGGATGAACCTTCACGAACGAGTATATAATCCGAAAACCAGCCGTTTAGATGAATATCATCATCCGGAAGGAGTCCGTATACATCGGCTCCACCTACATTTTTCTTGTTAAGGTCGAACATCTCAATACTCGGATCGTCTTTAAAAATCATACAAGTAACAACTTTATCCCCGATATGTAACGGTTTTCCTGCGCTGTCCACTTTAACGTTTTTGCCCATCTTGACAATCTCACCGGTTCCCTCGTGACCAAGTGCCACCGGTATCAGGCTAAACGGATCTTTCTTAAATTCATGTGCATCTGTACCACAAACCCCGCAACCTTCCACTTTTACAAGAATATCTCCATCTCCAACTTCCGGAATCGGAAATTCCTTTACATCAAAGTGTTCCAGACTTGTAAGCATTGCGACATGCGCCATCTTAGGTATTGTCGCAGTTGAACTTTTCTGTGATGTCTGTGTCATACTTTCCAGCACCTGCTTTACAATAGCTTCCACATTTGCCGAATTCATTTCCATTGTTTCACCCTCCTTTTTATCTTGTGATTATCGAATACACAAACTGTCTGACATAACACAACGTCTTCTTTTGGTAAATGCGCTGGCGCTTGTCAGCCCCTCTCCGGTACGGCTTGCGATTGTAAACGTACAATATCCTTCTCCACCAAATCCCAGTGCTGCATAAGACGGGCCGTTCTTTACAAGAATCGCCGTATCGATTTCTTTTGCATATTTTGTGATATTATCCACATTTTTTGAATGAATGTGTGCAGAATGTCTGTTACCATGTTCTAACCAGACTGCTTTCTCTACTGCGTCATCAAAATCTTTGGCACGTACAACGCCAAGGATTGGCATCATAAGTTCTTCTGTAATCAACGGATGTTCTTTTTCACCTTCAAAGGTAATGCAACGGATATTGTCCGGTACATTTACTCCAATCATGGAAAGAAGCTTCTTCGCACTTCTTCCTACACAGGCACGATTCAATCTGCCGTCTTTTAGCACGACTTTGATTAATGCCTCCTGCTCCTCTTTGGAAGCAAGATAACAACCCTGCTCTTCTACCATGTATTTCATTAATTCATCACAAATGGCGTCCACTGCTACAATTTCTTTTTCTGCAATACACGGAAGATTATTATCAAAGGTACATCCGTTTACAATATCCTCGGCTGCTTTTCTTACATCTGCTGTTTCATCTACAAGGGCAGGTGGATTTCCTGCGCCTGCTCCGATTCCCCTTTTGCCGGAAGATAATACTGCTGTAACTACGCCCGGACCACCGGTCGCTACAATCAATGGGATATCTTTATGTTTCATCATAATTGCACTTGTTTCCATCGTTGGTTTCTCCACGGTGCAGGCAATGTTGTCCGGACCGCCCATCTCAACGGAAGCTTCATTTACCAGATCTATTGCGAAAATAGATGTTTTGACTGCCGCCGGGTGTGGATTGAATACTACCGTGTTTCCGCCGGCTAACATTCCAATTGTATTACAGAGAATGGTTTCACTTGGATTGGTACATGGAGTAATCGCTCCAATCACCCCAAATGGTGCCATTTCTATCAGGGTAAGTCCCCGGTCTCCGGACCATGCCTTTGTTGTAATGTCCTCAGTTCCCGGAGTTCTCTCTGCAACAAGCTGGTGTTTTAAAATCTTGTGTCCTACATTTCCCATACCGGTTTCATCTACACCCATACGTGCAAGTAATTCTGCATTTTCCCGAATCTTCTTGCGAATGTTGGTAATGATTTTTTCCCTCTGATCCATTGTCATGTAACGTACAATTTTCTGTGCTTCCTTCGCTTTTGCTATAGCTTCGTCCATAGTATCAAATACACCATGACCACTGTTCGAAGGCGCGGATATTTTTATTTTTGCAACTACTTCCTGCACAATATCCTGCACAACTCTTTCATCTACTGCCAAATCAATTCCTCCTCTGCTTAAACCTTTTATTTGTTAGAATCCAACTGTGCCAAAACTTTTTTGGTAATATCGGAAACCATCTTTTCATCTACTGTTTTGCCGTTTGCAGACATATCTTTGTTTGCAGGTGCATCTGCCGACTTTTTCCCTACAAAATCATACTGATATCCCGGGAACTGTCTGAAGTCTTCCCCACAGTTTCCACCACAGGTATGGCAATTTGCACTTCCCTGATTCAGACATACGGATGCGGGATGTTTGCCCGGCATACCGAATTTTCTTCGGATTGCATATAGTTTTTCAATATTCTTTTCATCAAACTCTTTTGGTCCACCAAGCATTTTGGATTTGTACAAAAGGTTTGCATAGAACTCAACTGACTCCATCTTGTGATATGCTGCCAGAAGATCCGTACTCCAGGTAAGAGCACCGTGGTTTTCCAGTAATACCGCATCAAAATAAGGTAAATATTTCTCAAGATTATCCGGAATCTCATCCGTTGAAGGTGTTCCATACTCCGCAATCGGTACACATCCAAGTGAAATAATTGCCTCCGGCATAATCGGTTGTGTCAACGGAATTCCCGCGATTGCAAATGCTGTAGCATATAATGGATGTGCATGAACTACGGAACCAACATCCGGTCTCATCTTGTACACGCGCATATGCATCTTGATTTCTGATGAAGGCTTGAATCCTTTGTTTGCCTGAATCAATTCTCCGTTTTCATCAACCTTACAGATGTACTCCGGTGTCATAAATCCTTTGGAAACGCCGGTTGGCGTACATAAAAACTCGTGGTCGTTTAACTTTACGGAAAAATTACCGTCATTCGCTGCAACCATTCCTCTGTCATAAACTCTTTTTCCAATGTCACACATTAACTTTTTGATTTCGTATTCGTTTTGCATACTCTTTATCTCCTTTTTTTATTCTTTTTATGGTTTAGGTTCGTGTCATTTCACAAACGGAAAAACCCATTTTATCTCTTACATACTCCAAGACACTTCTGACAGCAGCCTCAACATCTGCGATGCTTCCGGTTACAATCAAGGTTCCATTCATCCGGTCTACAAATCCAAGTTCTACTCCTGCTGCTTTAATCGCGATATCAGCTGCTATCACCGCTGTCTCACCGGGACTGATTGTCAGAATTCCAATTGCTGTTTTGCCGGCATCGTTTCCCGGTGCAAGTCCTAACTTTTCATACAGTGACCGCTCAGGACCGGCAATCAAATGTGCAATCGTAATTTCTTTTCCCGGCACAAGTTCCTGAACAATACGTTCCAAAGTGCTCATCCTCCAATCTGACAATCCAAACCGGACTCTCTCTTTGCCACTGCCAGAAGCAGTTCCATGTGCTGCGCATCCGGCGGAGAAACATCTCCCATAAGATACGGTCTTCCAAGTCCCTCATATTTGTCCTGTCCCAATCTGTGATATGGTAAAAGGTGCATTCTGGCAACATTACCAAGCTTCTTTGAAAATTTTGCAATCTCTACAATTTCTTCCACGGTATCGTTAAACCCCGGAATCACCGGAATACGAATACTTAACTCCGTCTGCCCGGACGCTGCAATCTTCTTTGCATTTTCAACCATTAATGTATTCTCTCTACCGGTAAATTCTTTATGTTTGATTGCATTCATATGTTTCATATCCAAAAGGTACTGATCCAAATATGGAAGCAGTCCTTCTATTACTTCCCATTTTGCACATCCCATACTCTCCATCGCTGTACTGATTCCGTTTTCTTTTGCTGCTCTTAACAAAGCTGTCGCAAATTCCGGCTGGCAAAGGCTTTCTCCACCGGATAGTGTAAGCCCTCCTCCACTTCTTCTATAATAAGCACGGTCTTTTAGTACCTGCTCCATTACTTCCCTGACAGTGATATCATAGCCAACCGTTTTGGTTTTGCCATTCATCGTCATCTGTTGTATTTCATATTCCTGTGACTCCGGATTACAACACCAACGACATCTAAGTACACAGCCTTTCAAAAAAACGATGGTACGGATACCCTTCCCGTCGTGAATGGAATATCTCTGGATATCAAATATTCTGCCTTTTGTATTCAAATAATCTTCCACAATCCATTACATCCTTCCTGTGCATTAGAATCCCTGTTCCGTTCTTCGAATGATGTCATCCTGAAGATTTTTTGAAAGTGTGGTAAACAGGGCACTGTATCCTGCAACTCTTACTACAAGATGTTTGTAATTATCAGGATTTTTCTGTGCATCCAGCAACGTCTCCCGGCTTACAACATTGAACTGCATATGACTGCCCTTCAAATCAAAGTAGGTACGAATCAGAGAAACAAAGTTCTCCAGTCCCTGCATTCCTTCCAACGCAGAAGGATGAAATTTCTGATTATACAACGTACCATTCGAGGCAATGAAGTGATCCAGTCTTGCAACTGAATTTGCAGCTGCTGTAGGTCCAAGTACATCTTTTCCTGCTGATGGTGAAACACCGTCTGCAACCGGAGTGTGTGCCAGACGCCCGTCCGGCGTAGCACCTGCCTGTCCTCCAAGCGGTACATTTGCAGATACCGGATACAGTCCTGCCTGAAACATTCCTCCCCTTGGATTCTTGAATTTCTCAACGGTTTTGGTGTATACATAAGCCCCCTCTCTGGCAAGCTTATCCACCTCTATGTTGTCATTTCCGTACTTTGGCAGTTCCTCAATCATTGCAAGGATTCGTTCTCCGTTCTCTTTCACTTCCCTCGATTCAGAAATTCTAAGGATAGAACTTAACACACCGGAAATATCCCGGTCGGAAACTTTCCGGCCGTTTTGTGCCATTTCACTTGTTACCTGTATTGCAAGATTGGCGATATCTTCCTTAGTTAATCCTTTTCCATAATTCATGGAAAGCGCCTCTTTCAGTTCTGCCATGGAAATCTTTTTCTCTTCGAAAACAAGCTTTTTAATGGTGTACAGAGAATCTGCAATATTGGCCACTCCAAAGCCCTGCGGTCCTGTGAAATTATATACCGCTCCACCTTCCTGTACGCTTTTGCCCCGTTTCATACAATCATCTACCAGACAGGACAAAAATGGTAACGGACACCGCTTGGCATGCGCAACATCTATGGAGTTATTGGCATTCACCAAAAGCTTTATGGCATATTCCATCTGTTCTCTGTAAGCCTCAAAAAACTGTTCAAAGGATTTCATGGTGGTAACATCCATGGTCTTTACTCCAACCTGCTCGCCACCTTCCATTCCACGGGAAAACACCAATTCCAGCGGACGAACCATATTGAAAAATGCGGCATCATGCCAACCATCCGTCTTTCCTGCACATTGTGGTTCCACACAACCGATAATGTCGTAATTTCTTGCTTCCTCCAGTGATATTCCACGATTCATCATAGACGGAATAATCACTTCGTCGTTGTAATATGCCGGCAATCCGATTCCCGTTCGGGTAAGGTCCGCTGCCTTTAACAAAAGTTCATGCGGAGACTTGTTCCATACCCGGATGGATAACGACGGCTGCGGCAAAAATACGTGTTTGGAACTCTGTATGCACATAAAAGACAAGTCATTTGTCACGTCCTCGCCTTCCTTATTCTGACCACCCACAATCAGATTCTGAAACAGACTGTAGCCCGCAAATCCTTCCGCCGAAACAGCATCTCTGCATTTGTTCAAATCATTTAATTTGACCCAGATACAATCCAAAAGTTCCTGTGCAAATTCTCTCGTAAGACTTCCTTTCTCCAAATCTGCTTTATAGAACGGATACATATATTGATCAAATCTTCCCGGAGAAATCGAGTGGCCACTGGACTCAAGCTGAATCAACTGCTGGATAAACCAGAATGACTGACATGCCTCATAAAAACTGCCTGCGCGTTTTGCGGGTACGTTTTCACAATTTTTTGCAATCTGCATAAGTTCCTGCTTACGAACGCGGTCTCTACACTTATCCGCCATCTCTTTTGCAAGTTTTGCATATCGTCCTGCGTAACCGATGACCGCATCCAAACTTATGATCATAGCCTGTAACAGCCTTGATTTTTGCTGATAGTTTCCATCCGATACTTCCATGGCTTCCAGTTCCTTTTGCGCTTTTTCGCGGATTCCTTCCAGTCCAATCTGAAGTACCTCGTCATATTTCACCGTAATATGACCGATTCCGTTATAAAAATAATTCCCAGGCGTGAACAGGTTATGTTTCATAGCCCGTAAAGTCTCCTGTTCCATATAAGAAGTTGCAAGTTCACTTGTCGTCTTTCCTTCCCAGTAACGATTGACCTCTTTCAGTTCCTTTGCCGTCGTCCTGGATATGTAAAAAGGATCTGCGCTTCTACCTGCTACCGTATCAAACTCTTCTTCCAGCCACTTATATGAAAACTCAGGATAGGTCTGACATCCTCTTGGTGCAATTGTTGAACTTCCCACAATCAATTCATAGTCACGTATGATAATCGGAATATTCTCAAGAATATGCGCAAATGCTTTCGCTCTTCGTATTACCATTGGCTCTGCCTCAGTCTGTCGGTAAGACTCTGTTAAAAGAATCGCCCGTGCCGATTCAATCTCCGGCATTTTCTTATACAGATGCTCTACCAGCTTGGAAATCCGCTCTGTCTTTGGAATATCCGTGCTGTCATATTGATACACTCCCATTTCACCTTCCCCTTCCTTTCCTTTATATCTCACTTAAAACCACACTCATAGTAACACAATCCCACACTAAAGTCAACACAAAACAACATATAAATCCACGCAATCTCACACAAATCACAAAAATACAAGCGAAAACACACAGAGAAACCATATGGCCTACTCTGTGTGTTTTCAAAAAAACATATATTATTAAAGGTGGTTAATGAAAAACGCTACTTTCTTTTCGACAAAACCGTTTGCTCATAGGCTTCGATTTCATCATAATAATCGCCTGCAGCAACACCACATTGTCTGCAGTACTCTTCCCATACATCTCCAAATGGTAGCATCTTACAATCCTCCATTACTACCATTTTTTTCGACATCTGGTTCGTATCCTGTAATTCTTTTAACAGTTTATTAGGTTGGCATAAAGCATTTAACAAGGCTTTTTGCATACTTCTAAAACCGGTTACTAATGCTGATACTCTGTTTATGGATGCATCAAAATAATCAAGCGCAATATATACTCTGTCTAATGCATCATTTCTTACGATTTCTTTTGCGATTTCGTTGGTTTCATCATCTACTAACAACACATGATCAGAATCCCAACGAATCCCACGGGTTACATGCAATGCAAGTTCCGGGAAGAAACAAAGCAGTGCCGGTATCTTATCGGAAACCACTTCGGTCGGATGATAGTGTCCGTTATCCATCAGTGGTAAGCATTTATCCTTATGCTCTGATGCAAAACTAAGCGTAAACTCGGCAGAACCTACAGTATAAGCTTCTACGCCGATACCAAAAACCTTCGATTCTACACAAGGTTTTACTTTATCAAAATCATAAGGCTCTGATAAAATTGCCTCTATGGATTCTTTATATCTCATTCTTGGTCCCATGCGGTCAGCCGGAATATCCTTAAACCCATCACCTGTCCAAATATTCATAACGCATGGAATTCCGGTTTCCTTAGCAAAATAATCTGAGATTCGGATGCACGCCTTTCCATGCTCAATCCAGAACTTTCTCGTTTCTTCATCCGGACTGGATAACGTCAAACCATCTTTTACCTTTGGATGCGAGAAAAATGTTGGATTAAAATCAAGTCCCATACCATGTTCCTTTGCAAAATCAACCCAAGGCTTAAAATGCTTTGGCTCCAGTTTGTCGCGATCGACAAATTCACCGTCTTCAAAAATTGCATAACAAGCGTGTACATTGATTTTCTTTTTGCCCGGCATAAGGCTTAACGCCTTATCCAAATCAGCAAAAACCTCGTCCGGATTGGTTGCTCGTCCCGGATAATTACCTGTCGTCTGGATGCCGCCCGTAAGTCCACCATCGTGGTCAAAACCGATAACGTCATCCGCCTGCCAACAGTGAAGTGATACAGAAACTGCCTTTAAAGTTTCAATGGCAGCATCTGTGTCTACTCCATACTTTGCATATATTTCTTTTGTGGATTCATACCTGTTCATAATTAGCCTCCTTACCTTATGTTATATTTATTTATATCAAAGGATTCACTTACACATTTCCTTGCTTCTTTCAAATCTTTAAATAAACCGGCTTTAATCATCTGTGCAATCAGATTGCCGATGGCTGTTGCTTCTCCCGGTCCCGCATAAACTGTTTTACCGGTATACTTTGCCGTCAGTTCATTAAGATATTCTGCGTTGGAGCCGCCTCCGACTACGTGGATTACGTCATATGTTTCTTTTGTAATCGACTCAATTTGTTCCACTGCCTGTCTGTAACAGTTTGCCAGACTATTGTAAATGACAGATGCAATTTCACCGATACCTTGCGGCACCTGTTGATTAGTCTTTTTACAATATTCCTGCACTGCCAAAATCATGCTTTTAGGAGCAAGAAAAACTTCATCATTACAATCTACCAACGAAGAAATCTTCTCCTTTGAAGCCAGCTCACAAATCGTAGCGTAACTCAATTCTTCGGCCTTAGAAGTATTATTCTCCATAAATTCTTTGCGCGCAGATTGAATCATCCAAAGTCCCATGATATTTTTGAGGAAGCGGTTGCGGTATTCATATCCGCCTTCATTTGTAAAGTTCGCTTGCATACTTTCCTTGGAGCAATTCGCTTCTTTTGTTTCAATTCCCATCAACGACCAGGTTCCGGAGCTGATATAAATTGCACGATCACTGTTTGTCGGAACTGCCATAACTGCTGAAGCGGTATCATGTGTCGCCGGCAGAATTACGTTACAGTCAAATCCAACCTCATCCTGGATTTCTTTTGTAAAATTACCGACTTTCGTTCCCGGCATAGAAACCGGTACGAATAACTCTTCTTTATATCCAAGTCTGCGAATCAATTCGTAATCCCAATCATGCGTCTTAGGGTTTATAAGCTGAGTACTGGTCGCATTTGTGTATTCCATCTTTTTTTCGCCGGTCAGAAGAAAATGAAAATAATCCGGCAGCATAAGCATTGACTTTGCTTTTAAAAGATTCTCAGGATGCTTTTCTTTTACTGCCATTAATTGATATATGGTATTAAATATCTGTTTCTGAATACCGGTTCTTGCATAAAGCTCATCAGGTGGTATCACTTCATAAACCTTTTCATCCATATGTGTCGTCCGGCTGTCCCTGTAGCCAACTGCATTCCCTATCATCTCATCGGATTCATCTAAAAGAACGAAGTCAACTGCCCAGGTATCTATAGACATAGAAACCGGAATTTTATGAAGCTCTTTACATTTTTTTAGACCATTTTTAATCTCTGTAAAAAGTCGTTTTACATCCCAACACAAAGTTCCATTTATCTCGTCCATCCCATTGGTAAAACGATAGACTTCTTCCAGTTTTATCTTGCCATCCTCTAGAGCGCCTAAAATATGGCGTCCTCCGGATGCACCAAGGTCGACTGCTAAAAAGTACTCTCCCATAAGTCCCCTCCTTTGTTTTGTACTATCTGTATTATAAGCAAAGAACACCTCAAAAAAAAGAACGCTATTTATTTAAAATAACGTCCTTTTTTGCAAGATGACATCTGGTTCCAATCTATTCTGTTTTGATACTTTTCCGATATTGTTTCGGACTGCAGCCAAACTTACTTTTGAATTTCCGGTGAAAATAGCTCGTATTGTCATATCCCACGGAAGTAATAATATCTACTACCGGTAGCGATGTATTCTTTAAAAGGTAACATGCCTGATTTACTCTCTTTTCCTGAACCAGTTGTATAAAGGTGTATCCGGTCTGTTTTTTCACTTCCCTACTCAACCAGAACATATCATAACCGTACCTCTTTGCCAGTTTTGCAAGACTACCTTCCTTATAGTGTTCTTCTATGTAATTGGAAACATTTTTCATTACTTCCATTTCAAATGCACCTTTGGAAGCATGCATTTTATCCATATGGTTCAGAAGCTGTAACATCAGAAGCCCAATTGTAATCTGATTGCAGCTTCGTTTATTTTCCATATCATAGAACAATGTCCAGACCATATTTTCTATCAGGTTTTGTATCGGCAATACATCGGATACTTCAAAATACAGGTAAGAGGTTTCTCCGTTTTTACCACATAAAGTACGAATCAGAAAATCTTTTAACAGATTATCTTCTTTGCCCATCATTTCAAATGCGGTACCAAAGAACTCCGGCAAAATAATGAAATTGACGGCAATATCCTCTTTTCCTGCAGGCAGGATTTCCTGCTCTGAATTCTGATTCAGAAACAGCAAATCCCCTTCCCGAAGAACAATTTCACTACCATTAATGATGTGCGTGGTACTTCCTTTACACATATACACTACCTCTACATAATTGTGCTTATGCTTTGGAAAATGTACAAAACGCGTATGCGGGCGTATCTGAATCAACTCACCCTCCTGCAAAAGTTTCTCACAGTCCACGATCAGTTCCTGCTCCTCTGTATATATTGTTTTATCAATTCCTGTATGTTTCTCCAATATTGCTTTTTCTTCGTCTGTAATTACCGAAAGTTCCTGTATCAGTTTTTGTTGCATCACATTCACCGCTTTTAATTATTCTTCATCAATCACTGCATATTTATTATATCAAACGCTTTCTGTCTCTACAACTTACCTATTTTATCGTAATTACAAACTTGGCTTTTTTCTTGGAGCCGTCTACTGCTTTTGCCGTAATTGTAACTTTGCCCTTCTTCAAGGCTTTTACCTTTCCATTTTTCACCGTGGCACGTTTCTTGTTAGATGTGCTCCAGGTAACTTTTTTATTTGTTGCAGTGCCCGGCGTAACTTTGCATTTGAGTGTCTGCTTTGTTCCAACCTTCATTTTCTTCTTACCGGTTATGGTAAGTTTCTTTACTTTGATAACCGGTTTAATAACCTTTACCGTAATGGATTTTTTAATTCCATTTACAGTAGTTGCCGTAAGCGATACACTTCCTGCCTTTACGCCCTTAATCACACCGTTGTTCACACTAAGCACCTTAGGATTAGACGAAGTCCAGGTAATCTTTGAATTGGCAGCTGTAACATTAGAAGGCAAAACCTGTGCAATTACCGTGTAGGTCTTTCCAACGTTTACACTTATCGTTCCATTTAGCGACTTTCCATTCATCGTAAGAGAAACGCCTGTTGGATGAACTACAACCGGTTCATTGTTTTCCGGTTTGGTTTCTTCCGGTACTTCCTGCACTTTTTTCGGAGCATAAACTCCCATTTCCGCAAGCTGCAGATACCACATTTTCGAATCTGAAGAAGCAGGATTGCTTACCTTTGACACGCTCAATTTGATATATCTTGCTGTCGTTTTTTCAAACGTAAAGCATTCCGGAATGTCTTTTGATCTGGCAACATAATCCTTCTCTTTACAAAGTTCCACCACTTCGCCTGCTTCGTTTGTCGCTGTAATGGTAAAGTCCTTCGGGAAATTACATACCTGCTTCCGGCTGTCGGTGTCATCACTTCTTGGATATAAACTGATTCGGTCAAACTCTTTCTCCTCACCTAAATCGAGTTGAATCCAGTAATTGACTACATTCTCACTCTGTGCCTGTTGGCTTGTAAAACCGGCACTTTCCGGCGTAGTTCTCAAAATACCATCCACCAGATTACGTGGTGCCCAGGATGCAACACTCCACGCGCAGTTACTTGAAACATTGCAATGAAGCGCAAGGTTCTCTTTATCGTCCTTTTCATTATCCAGATACAGTACCATATCCTTAGTCGGACTTACAGTGATGGTTGCCTCTTTGGACTCTACATCTCCACTCCATTCTTTAAAATGGTAATCCACAGAATTCAAAGGTTCACCTTTTAGCGTTACTGACTCACCTTCTGCGACACTCACCATAGTTGTCAGTTTCTGCTTAGCACCTCCGTCTACAGAAACGGTATTCTCTATTTCATCATTCACGTTTTTAATCGTAATAAAATGATATACTTTGTCTAATGCTACTGCAAAATGATAACTACCTGCTACAGCCTCAAAACACTCTTTGCCATTTTCTCTTCCGATATAAGTAAGTCCATCCTCTTCTGTCAGTTTCGATACTTCTTTCTCATTTACAAGAAGTTGCTTTCCTTCCTCAACCGGAATCTGAATCGTTGCTGTAGTATTTGCCGGAATGGTTGCATCGTATGTCCAACCTTTTCCTTCATACTTCCAACTACTCTTAATCGTTCCATATGAAGAATCATAGTCCGCACTGACAGATGAAATCTGCTGTTTTGGATTTGGCGCAAGTATGATATGTTTGAATCCCGGTTGTTCCAAATCATAGCCGATTCCCGCCATACTGTGGAACATCCAGCCTGCAACCGTTCCATATGCATAATGGTTAAACGAATTCATACTGACATCGCCAAAGCCTGTGCTCTTTTTGTACGAATCCCATCTTTCCCAAATGGTCGTAGCTCCCTGGTCAACCGAATATAACCAGGATGGATTATCCCGTTGCAGTAACAGTTTGTACGCAATATCGTTGTTGTTTATTTTACTGAGTGTCGGCATCAATACTGCGGTACCCAAAAATCCTGTCTGCAGCTTGTTACCGTTTCGTGTAATGTTTGACGTCAACTGTTCCTCTACTGCCTTTTTGGATGCCTCATCCGGCAACAAATCCAGATACAATGCATATAAGCATACAGACTGTTCTCCTCGAATCAGGCTTCCATCCTTTTTCACATAGCATTCCTGATAGAATTGCTTCTCATCCTCATATACTGCTTCATACTTTCTGGCATCCTCTTCTTTACCGATAGCTTTCGCCATTCTTGCCATAAGCATTGCATCCCATGCATAGTAAGATACACCAAGCATACGTTTGAGTTCTTCATCATTGCTTTCATACGCCAGCCAATCTCCATGCAAAGTATCTCCGCCAAGCTTATCCGTAGTTGTAAGGAAATCCATAAATTTACTCATAGACTCCCAATTCTCACGAATGACCGCTGTATCTCCATACATCATGTATACAACATATGGAACAATCACACCGGCATCTGCCCATCCCAAAGTTCCCTGCTCTTCAAATCTTGTATGCGGCGCTGTCGTAGCATAGTTTCCATTTGGATACTGACCATCACGCATATCCTCCATAAATTTCATCAGAAAACTCTTAGAGAAGCCAAAATAACTGCCTGCTTCCGCAAACACCTGTGTATCGGCGGTCCAACCCTGACGTTCATCTCTTTGTGGGCAATCCGTAGGAACGCTCAAATAGTTTGAATACATTCCCCAGCGAATGTTGCTGATTAACTGATTAATATCTTTATTGGAAGTGGTAATATTTCCGGTATCCTTTTCAACCGACGAAACCACCTCACCTTTTAAACTATGGAACGTAACTTCACGATCGGTTTTAATTTCAATATAACGGAAGCCATAGTAGGTAAAGGATGGATGATAGCTTTCCCTTCCATTTCCCTTTAACGTATATGTGGTGGTAGCTCTCGCCGCACGATAGTTAGCATTGTAAATACTGCCTTCCGGACCATCGTTTCCACGGTTTTTCTTACCGTTTTGATCATTTAACATTTCCCCGTGTTTCACAGTGATGGTAGTTCCTGCTTCGCCTTCTACTATAAACTTTTCCCATCCGGCAAAATTCTGTCCAAAATCAATCAGTGCCGTTTCTCCCGGTTTCACGGTGAAATTCTCATCCTCATACGTTCTTAAAACATTGATTTTTCCAAACTGATCCGCAGTTACGTTATCCGCCCCCTGATAAATGGTAACTGTTTGTACATCACGCTGCTTCTCCTCATGTACTGTAATTCTGGAACCACTCCATGCACTAAGTTTTCCTTTAAATTCAGTATTGATTTTGACTTTTCCCCAGGACGCATCATCGTATCCCGGAAGCATCCAGGACTGATCTATTCTGGCATCATACGTCTCACCATTAAAAATATCCCCCAGTTTCAAAGCACTGGCTCTTTTTGTTTTCCAACTCTCGTCCGTATTCACCACTTCCGTAGTGCCATCACTATAGGAAAGCACCAGTTTTGCAAGATATGCATTCTCTTTACCAACACGTACCGTTCCCGGCGGATAAACACTTGGATTCACTGCTTCACCGGTCCACCAGCCACTTGTTACTACAGAAGAAAGTACATTTTCTTCCCCTTTCTTTAAGTAAGAAGTCACATCATACGTGTTATAATATTCGCGGACTCCCGGCTGTAAGTAGCCCGGTTTTAACTCATCATATCTGACAGAGCCATCGTCTTGTACATTTCCGACTCTTTCTCCGTTTATATAAGATTCATACACGCCCAGGCCGGAAGAATACAGTCTTGCAGACACCAGATTGGCTTTTGGTGTAATACTCTTACGAAACGCCGGCAGACAATCCCCGTTCTCACTCTGCATATAAACCAGTTCTCCGCCTTCGCCGTTTCCTCCGACTTTCGCCATTCCATCAGAAATTGTAATCTGACTTGCACCTGCAAAATCCAGTTTACCTTCATCAAAGTTATTCTGATAAATCGTATTTCCGCTACTGCCCTTTACAACAATATTGTCGTATCTTGAAATTTCATTCGCTGTACCGTTATCATGTCGAAAGCCCATATTGCCAAATGGAATTGCTTCCGAATGCGTGTAAGTATCTGCCAGTGTCAGATGCTCCGTATCCTTACCAAAATAAGTTTTAACGGTTGCACCATCCACTTCGATTCGCTCGTGAATCTTCTTTCCTACAATGCTTGCAGGTGTTTCACCAATTGCGCCACTTACATCTACCGCACTTACGTTGCCCGGTCCGCCCGGATATGCTGTCCAGTTTCCATCTTTCTTAAAATGTGGTCTTAACAGCACTTTGTTGGCATCGTCATGCGCATTCACCTGCCATAAAACAAATGTGGATGTGTTTTTCATTCCAAAACAAAATCCCTGATTATTCTTATCAATAATAAAATCAAAATCAATGGTATATTTTGTTTCTTCGCAGAAATTATCCTGATATCCAATCCATTTGGCATCTGCAAATGCATTATCCTCCAACAGTCCCATTTCAAATTGTGCAATCTTTGAAGTAATCACTTCATTTGACATATCCCATACCTTAATCTGATAGTAGTATATGCCTGCAGATTCCAAGGCTTCTCCCTCGTAAGGGATACCGACAGAGGTATTACGATCCACCTTTCCTGAATCCCAGACTACAGTGTCAAGGGATTCATCCTTTGCAACAATAATCTGATATGCATTTTGTTTCTGCCCCATCACATCAGATTCCATCTTCCAGCTAAATACCGGATTCTTTGCGTCAATGCCGATTGGACTTACCAAGTCATCCACACGCAAATCTGTAATTAGTGTCGTTGTTTCTTTTTTGGCCGTTGCATAATTTGCCGGCAGTACTGTAACTACCATACACAAAATCAGCAAACCGGCTAAAAGTTGTTTGAATTTTTTCATACTTCGCCCTCTTTTCTTAGTTTATTTCCCTTTGATTATAGAAAATGTAAAACAGCAAAAAAAGAACGCAATTTGTAAATAATTACGTCCTTTTTTGCAGTT
>JAILQS010000158.1 GCA_024698865.1 Lachnospiraceae bacterium
CCACTGTTTCAGGGAAATCTCCATATGGAGGAGCTGAAACTGGATGAAAATAAAGATTTTTCTACCGGCAATCATCTTTCTGCACCGGGCGTTGTGAAGTACACACAGATGCTTTGGGATAAAGTTTTATCAAAGTATGACCTCGCAGATCATAGAGGCGATGATTACTACAAGAGATGGGAAGAAAACAAAGTTTACAGAGAGCATAACGAAGGAAAAGATGGTAACATAAAAGAATAAGAATAAACGGTCATTTTAAGAATAACAGTTTATTCCAAGAATAACAGATTATTCTTAGAATAATCTGTTATTCTTTTGTAGAGTAATAAAGCTTTCGAAGGTAGCGGACAATCTTATCGGCTTCGGGAGCATTGGAAATGTGGCTATAAGCACTGTTGTTTTCATCGACAGAAACAACGGTTTTATAGCCCATTTTTGCTTTCAGGTGGTCGACCATATTTTCAACAGACGCATTTTTATTGTAAATGCGAAGGTAAGAGTATTCGTCGTACCGTTTAGAGGGTGTGATTACGACTTTGAGTTCATCTGTAACGTTGCAGATTTCGAGCATACGATAAAGCTCCAGAATACGATCATGCTTTTCAATGACCATAAAGTAAACGATGGACTCCCGGTGAGAGTGCTTCTTGTTAAGATAGTTCCGGTAAGGTGAACTTTTCAGCCGATTGTACAAATCAATTTCCACGTCGGTCAGAAGCTCATCGTGATAGATAATTAGAACGTCATCCAGAATGACGGTTGTGAAAATACGAAAGCCTCTGTTACGCACAAAGTTGGACACCTTATCCGCACGTTCACCGGATATTACATACACAAACGGGAAGGTGTTGGTAGCGGCATTGTACAAAAGCGCACCGTCCAGGGTGATGAGCGGAATGGTCAGTGGGAGTTCACGGTATACGTCAAGACAGGTTGCGGGAGTCTGGCTGGTGTGAATCGTGAGTGAAATTCCATCTTTTATCAGGTTTTGCAGGGTGATCAAAGAAAATGGTGTTAACCGGTTGGAAGTCTGATTTAGAGCGTGATCCAGATTTACAACAAAAAGTGCATCTTTTCGTTTGCGCAGATGCAGTGGAACGATGCTGATCAGCAGACCAACGCCGATACCGATTATCGTGTCAAAACTTCGGTTGAAAACGTAAATATAAGGATGTACATCTTCCAGATGATAGATAACGATACTTAAGAAAACAGAGCAACTAAAGAAGGCTGTATCTTTCTGGTGAAACAGAACAGCAGTATAGATAACAGGTATAATCAGTAATGATATGATGGTGTAATGTAGAAAACTTTCGCCAAGATCCAGCAGATAAAAATTAAACAGGATATAAAGTAAGCCGTAAAAAGTACCCATGCCGGTACCAATCACTCTCTGTACGGCATTTTCCAGTGCGTCCTCGGTATGATTTTGAATGCACCACAAAACAGCAAGGGCGGAATAGAACGGTTCTCCTTGCTTACCACGAAGCAGATATATAAGAAAACATAAACCGACGCCTATCGTAGACTTGATAATGCGCATGCCGATAGGAGGCAGTTTCTTAGGAAACGGGATTTGTGAAAAGGTATTATTTTCCATAGAAACCTCCGAATAACTTCGTTCTTATCTGTATCATACCATAAAGCAGGGGGATTTGCAGAAAGATTTTTGCAGATAGACAGCGCAAAGAAGGCTGTGTATAATGGAAACAGTTCTTACAAATAAATGTGCTCGTCAGATTGTGGGGGTGCGAGGAAGATTACTATGGCAAATAAATTTTTTTCAAAAGCACTGGCGGATTTTGTTCAGGATGCTGCAATCAATGATGCGATTCGTCATTTGGCGGATAAAGGGTATACATTAGAGGAGATACGAAAACAGCTCGATTTCACGGTAGATTCAGCAACCGTACAAAAAGTTGTCTGGAAGCGTTATATCGAGACTGGTAGAATTTTGGAGAAAGAGCCATGCAAAGCAAAGACGACCAAAGTTTCTTATGTAAAAGAGTATGGGGAGTATGGCAAGGCAACTTTTCGAAGAGTGGTGGAAGAGGTAGAAACTTCCGAAAAAGAATATCTGGCGTGTCCTTTCGGACTATGGAAAAGGAACAATCCGGAAAATTACATGCAAAAACTGATGGCATTATTGCCAAAGGATAAGGAGTATGTGGACGGGTTGCCTTGGCCTGAATATATGGTATATCATGAAGCAGATGAGCGGATGAAAAGAATTATAAAAATGTTGGAGGAAGCAGGGAATGAAATATGATTATCTGATAGTCGGAGCCGGACTTTACGGCGCAGTTTTTGCACAACAGGCGATTGCGCATGGGAAGAAAGTTCTTGTAATAGATAAAAGAGATACGATTGGTGGCAATCTTTATACAGAAAACATAGAAGGGATACAGGTGCATAAGTACGGTGCGCATATTTTTCACACAAATGATACCCAGGTTTGGGATTATATCGGACGTTTTGCAACATTTAACCGTTATACGAATTCACCGGTAGCCAATTATAAAGGGGAAATGTATTCCCTGCCGTTTAATATGTACACATTTAACAAGATGTGGGGAGTAAAGACTCCTGCGCAGGCAAAGCAAAAGATAGAAGAACAGCGCAAGGAAGCCAATATCGGTGAACCGGGGAATCTGGAAGAACAGGCGATTTCGCTTGTGGGAAAAGATATCTATGAGAGGCTTATCAAAGGGTATACCCAGAAACAATGGGGAAGACCTTGCAGTGAACTTCCGGCATTTATTATCAAAAGACTGCCGGTTCGCCTGACGTACGATAATAACTATTTTAATGCACTCTATCAGGGAATACCGATGGGTGGTTACACGAAAATGATACATAAATTACTGGAGGGAGCCGAAGTTCGAACGAATGTAGAGTACCTGTCGCAAAAAGAGGAACTCGATAAGCAGGCAGATAAGGTAATTTACACCGGTTCCATTGACGCGTATTTTGATTATTGTTATGGCGCGCTGGAGTATCGTATGGTTCGTTTCGAAACAGAACTTCTGGATGAAGAAAACTATCAGGGAAATGCTGTTATTAATTATACAGACAGCGAGACACCGTATACGAGAATCATAGAACACAAGTGGTTTGAATTTGGTAAAGATGCCAACGGTCAGGATATTCCAAAGACCGTAATCAGTCGGGAATACAGTCTGGAGTGGAAACCGGGCGATGAACCGTACTATCCGGTCAACGACGATAAAAATATTGCGCTTTTTGAAAAATATAAGCGTCTTGCGGATCAAGAAAAGAATGTCATTTTTGGTGGACGTCTCGGCGAATACAAATACTATGATATGGATGCGGTAATTCGCGTGGCATTGGATCAAACCAAATCTGAGTTTGGAGAAATACGATGAAAATGATAAGAGAGCTCTATAATAAATATAAAAGTATTCTTTTATATGGATTTTTTGGCGTATGCACCACATTGGTAAACTGGATTTCATATTTTTTACTTTATGAAGTTTTTGGAGTGAAAAATGTACCGGCAACGATTGTTGCCTGGATACTGGCGGTAGCATTTGCCTTTCTTCCAAATAAAATCTGGGTTTTTAACAGCAGATCTTTTGAGAGAAAAGTAGTTCTTTATGAGATGTGGACATTTGTGGCGGCCAGACTTGCCACCGGTGTTCTGGATGTGCTTATAATGTACGTATCCGTGGATTTGCTTCACTGGCATGCAGGACTGTGGAAACTTCTGTCGAACATTATTGTAATTATAGCAAACTATGCATTAAGTAAAATCGTAATTTTCAAAGCCGGAGAGTAATCTCCGGCTGCTTTGTTGTCAGAAAACAACATACAAATGCCGTGTATTGCGTGAAAAGTTGTTTTAAAGTATAATATAAGTTAACTATCAAATATTATAGGGACGTAACGGCATTGGGGTTGTAGCGTTCCGGATTGGAGGGTATTATGACATTTTATATTTGTGAAACATGCGGAAACATTGTGGAATTTGTAAAAGAAAGTGGGGCACCGGTTAGTTGCTGTGGCAAACCGATGAAAGAACTGGAGTATGGAACCAGTGATGGAGCGTATGAAAAGCACGTTCCGGTAGCTAAAGTATCCGGCAGCAAAGTGACGGTGGAAGTTGGTTCTGTGGAACATCCGATGACGGATGCGCATTACATAGAATGGATTGTAATCGAGACAGCGAAAGGTTCACAGAAAGTGAAACTGACTCCTCAGGATGCGCCAAAGGCAGAATTTGTACTTGCAGACGGAGATTCTTATGTAGCAGCATATGCATACTGCAATTTACACGGACTTTGGAAATCAGAAGCATAAACTGGAGGAGGTTATTGATTATGGGTTTAGTTAAAAAGAGTATATCGATTGTATTGGTTATGCTTTTGGTAGCTACGACAGTATTTTCGTTTTCTACCGGTAGTGCCAAAGCTAAAACAACGGGTAAAGTAAAAAGTATTGCGATAACAAAAAGTCTTAACATGAAAGTGGGAGAGAAAAAAACCCTTAAAGTCAGTGTTAAGACAAGCGGTAACGTGTCTAAGAATTTCACTACTTCTTTATCAAAGAAGGGAATTGTTAAAGTATCCGGAAATTCAAAACAGGTAAAGATTACTGCACTTAAAGTCGGAACTGTTAAACTCACGGTTAAAGCAAAAGGAAACAAAAAAATCAAAAAGACTGTGACAATTAAGGTAAGTGCTGCAGCTGTGAAGAAACCGCTTACTCCTGCAGTTACAGTCGGAGTAAAACAGGTGACAAGTACTGCATTTGCAATCAGTTTTTCCAAAAAGGTTTCGCTGACAGCAGCAAATGTGAAAGTGGAGGCCAAACAATACAAAACAGGAAACTACAACAGAACTGCGCCAATAAGAAAAGTTTTTAGTGAAGACGGATTGATTTATTACGTTGTTCTTAAGGATTACATCAATCCATTCAGTATGGTGAGATTCACAATTTCAGGGGTGGATAAGACACCGATTGTGAAGGAAATCGAAGCGGAGGATATAAATAGAGACAACTCTGTTTTTGTGTGCACCGGCAAAACCGGAGATAATATTTATTATAACGTTGATCTGGGAAGGATAAATGAGGTCGGCAATTATAAGTTAGTTAAGGTAAGCGGACTGCCGACCGGTATGACATACGAGATGGATTGGGGCCAGGGAGGAAACGAAATTTTCTTTAGAGGCAAAATTGCCAATACAGGCGTATACAAGACAATTGTTACCTGTCAGGATGAGAAAAATCGTCAGCATACCAGACAGGTAGTGTTCGTTATCGGTTCTGATACCGAAATCAAAACATTTGCCATAGATCAAGAGTCTTATTTATATTCGGACAGTGTATTTTCAAGTTTCAGAGACGGAGAAGTTGCGATTTATTTTGCCGGCGGTAAAGATTCCGGCGGAGAAGGATACAGTGTAATTGCAAAACAGAGAAGTCCGTTCTTTGATGACGATAATATGGATGTTAATTCATATTATGTTACCATTCCGTATAACAACATTACACAAGAAGGTACCTATGTAGGCACATATGATATCAAAGATGGTGATAATTCAACAAGCGCAACTGCAAGTGTTAAGGTAGTTGCTAAAAAGGCAGTGTTGTTAAGTGGAACTGTAAGAACAAACAGCGGAAAACCGGTAAGTGATGCTGAAATTTCAGCACATTCTTCCAGAGTAGAAGCGAAAGAATATGTTTCATACAGCACTTCAGATGAAAATGGCAAGTATTATGTGGCGGTTCCAACAGGAACTTATGACATCTCTGTTTACTGTAATGGCGAAACGGATTATGCATTTAACAAAAAAATAACTGCAAATACTGTCAAAGATTTTAAAATGGATTTATATCAGGTAACAATGAAAATGTCTGTTCCGAATGCGGTTGGAAGCTGGTTTGATAAACAAACAGATGACATTACTGCAAATTCCAATACTTTGATTTATTTGAAAAAAGGAACGTATGACTGGTACTTCGTCGGATCGGGAATCGTAGACGGCAACATCAAAAAGTGGAGCGCAGAAAGTAAGTTTACCGTGAATGGAGACACAACCGTAAATGTAACCGTTAAGCAGGAAGATGCGGTAGTTCCGATTCTGACAGAGGGTAGCAATGATGCCACATTGAGTAATAAACAATACTTTAAGTTTGTTCCGGAGGAGTCCGGAAGCTACTCATTTACTACATCAGGTAATAGTGATACCTACGCTACACTGTGTAATAGTGAAATTGAGGAACTTGCATATAATGATGATTATTATGGAAACCCTAATTTCTATATAGAATATGATCTTACAGGCGGTGAAACATACTATCTGGAAGTAGGATACTATGGTAGTTCAATTGATACGACAATTTATGTTACGAAGAACGAATATGATTAACATACGCATAAGATGATAAAAAAGAGGTGCTGCGCACGTATGAAACTATAGTGCGCAGCACCTCTGCATTTGCGTGTAGAATATTTATCTGCGTCTTTTGGTAACGCGTTTAACTTCCTCTATGGTAAGAGGTTTATTTAAAATAAAGCCTTCTATGTAATCACATCCTGCATCCTGAAGGAAACGAACCTGTTCTTCATTTTCAACCCCTTCAGCAATAATTTTACAGTTATAATGATGACCAACGGTAATTGCTGTTGAAATAAAATCTGTTTTGATGTCGGAAATATGGATGCTTTGTATGAAGTCCTTGTGGATTTTGAGATAATCAATTGGGAGGGAAGCCAACATAAATAATGATGACTGACCGACTCCGAAGTCATCCAAAGAAATTTTAAAGCCAAGAGCCCTTAATTGGGAAAGGTTTTCAACGGCGACATCTACAGGAGGAAGCAACATGCGCTCAGACACGTCTAAAATAATATTTGACGGGTCTATGCCGGATTCTTTCGTTGCTGTGTTTATCATATCCACATAGCTTCTGTTGTAAATGTTTCTGGCAGAAACATTTACTGTTAAAAGCAGTTCCGGATTCTCGGCAATCAATTCCTTAAAGTCCATTAAAGCATGATAAAAAGTGTACTCATCAACATTCAAAATCAAATCGGTTTTCTCTGCAACCGGAATAAATTCAGAAGGAGAAAGAATAGAACCATCCTCCAGCTGTAGACGAATCAATGCTTCGAAACCGGTCAACTGTCTGGTATCCAAATTGAATTGTGGCTGGTACTCGAAAAATATCTGATTTTTATGAATAGAATCTTTAATAACGACCTCTAATTGCATTTGCTTTTGCAACGAATCTCGCATTTCTTTATTGAAAGCAAAGTATCGGTTTTTGCCGATGTTTTTGGCGTGGTGCATTGCAATATCAGCATATTTTAAAAGATCGTCCGCTCTGGATGTATCATCCGGGAAACGCGAGATACCAACACTTCCGGTTACGTAGCAGTCAGCAGACTGACCATAGCTTTGCAGTGTGATTCTTGTGTTGATTGCACTCATGATATCGTCAGTGATTTCGTCCAGATTAACGTTGGCAGGCGTCAATACTACAAACTCATCTCCGTCCAAACGACTGACGGTATAGTTTTTATCAAGAATCTCGCGAATTCGCTTGGAAACAATGGAAATCACGTGATCCCCGTACCTGTGACCGAGGTTGTCATTGATATCTTTAAAATCATCCAGATTAATATAAAACAAAAGAAATGGTTCTTTCGACTCGATTTTTGATTCCAGAACCTGCATCAGACCGCGTCGGTTATAGAAGCCGGTCAGGTAGTCCGTAATAATGTGTTTTTCGCGATGACCAATCTGAAAAGCAATTATTGTGGTGGACAGCAAAGTGATTGCTGTATTCGCAAGCCCGGGGAGGGTGGCGTAATTTTTTCTGATAATAAGAGCTTGAAGCATCAGGATAATGTTGAGTGTTAAAAGAATATAGGAGGTATATAATCCACGTTTTCCTGAGTTACATACCATAAGAATACACTGTAATGCCATAAAGGCGGCCAGAATTCCGGCAGCACTGGATAATGGATACGAAGTGCCATTTATCGTTATTGTATGAATTGTGTTGGTGAGAATTGTTAGTATCATTGCGATAATATAGCCAATAGTGCATAGAATCAGACTAATGTTTTGTTTGTTTTTTTTTGACATACCCATAAGACTCCTCCTTGTGATTTTAATTATCTCATATGTAGGAGTAAAATTTCAACTATTCAAAATTTTTTATTTTAATTTATTCGGGTTTGTAGTAAAATACAATACGTATAATTAGAAAGAAGACGAGGTTTTAGAATGAAAAAAGGATTTGATAATGAGAAATATTTAAAAATGCAATCAGAGCATATTCGCGAGAGAATATCTAAGTTTGGTAATAAACTCTACTTGGAGTTTGGCGGAAAATTATTTGATGATTTCCATGCTTCCAGAGTGTTGCCTGGATTTGAGCCGGATTCTAAACTTCAAATGCTTTTACAGTTGAAAGAACAGGCAGAAATCGTTATCGTCATCAGCGCTGAGGACATAGAAGAGAATAAGGTTCGTGGAGATTATGGAATTACATATGACAGTGACGTTCTTCGATTGATTGATGCGTTTCAGTCCGTAGGATTGTTTGTTGGAAGTGTTTGTCTTACAAAATTTGCGGATCAACCTGCTGCAAAGTTATTCCAGCAAAGATTAGAGGAAATGGGAATAAAATCTTATCGTCACTACAAAATACCGGGCTACCCAAGTGATGTGAAATTCATCGTAAGTGATGAAGGGTATGGCAAAAATGATTACATTGAAACAGAAAAACCGCTTGTTGTAGTAACAGCACCCGGACCGGGAAGCGGCAAGATGGCAACCTGCCTCTCACAGCTTTATCACGAGCATAAGAGAGGGATTCCTGCCGGATATGCAAAATTTGAGACTTTCCCAATCTGGAATATTCCGTTGAAGCATCCGGTTAATCTCGCATACGAAGCAGCAACAGCGGATTTGAATGATGTGAATATGATTGATCCGTTCCATTTGGAAGCGTACGGTAAAACTACAGTCAATTACAATCGTGATATCGAAATTTTCCCGGTTGTAAATGCAATGTTTGAACTGATCTGGGGTGAGAGCCCTTACAAATCTCCTACGGATATGGGAGTTAATATGGCAGGCAACTGCATCATTGACGATGAAGCCTGCTGCAAAGCTTCAAAACAGGAGATTATCCGAAGATTTTATAAATGTCGTTGTGAGAAGAAACGTAAGGGAGAGTCCAAGGACGATCTTGTGAAACTGGAACTGTTAATGAAACAGGCTGGTATTACAGAGGAAGACAGAGCAGTAGTAACAGCAGCACTTTCAAAGGAGCAGGAAACCAACGGTAAGCCGGCAGCAGCAATTGAACTACCGGATGGAAGAATTATTACCGGACGTACTACAGATTTACTTGGAGCAGTTTCTTCTGCAATGCTGAATGCGCTGAAAGAACTGGCCGGCATTCCGGATGAAGTAGATTTGGTGGCACCGGAAGCAATAGAGCCGATTCAGGCACTCAAGACAAATTACCTTGGAAGTATTAATCCAAGATTGCATACAGATGAGATTTTAATCGCATTATCTTCATCGGCATCCCACAATGAGATGGCTATGAAAGCAATCAAACAGCTTCCGTTATTGAAAGGCTGTGACGCACATACGACAGTATTGGTGTCTACGGTAGACGAGCAAACCTGTCAGAAACTTGGTATTCAGTTAACAAGTGAACCAAGATATGAGGAAGACGGAAGAAAGTACCACAAACACTAGTCAACAAGTACCCATATTTCCGGTTTTATCAGGAAATATGGGTATTTTTATGTATGGTTCAGTTAATTGAAAATTTTGACAATAACAATAATTCGTATGCATATGGCAAAAATTTAACGGTTGTCGTTATAAATTTCGTGTTATATCATATAACTATATAGTGATTCAATGGATATTTGCGCGCGTTTCTAGCGTAGTCAATGATAGCGGATTATTTCGCACTATTGGATGGAAGGATGAAATAGACGGAGTAGATACATTCATGGGTAAAGAATACAAAAAAAGAATAAGGCTTTTAGGGCCTGTAATTGCAATCCTTACAAGTGTGGTTTTATTAAACTTTCTTGTTTTTACGAGTATTAAAATCAGTCGTGTAGCCAAAGAAGATGTTACGGATTTAAAGGAATTTGGAAAGCACTACGCTTTTATTTGCGATTTGGATTACAATGGCGAAATGTGGAAAGAAATCTTCGAGGGAGCGTCCAAGTACGCAGAAAAAAACGATGCATATGTAGAATGGTTTGGTAAAAACCTGATGGAAAAATATACGAAGGTTGATCTGGTGAAGATGGCAGTGGCTGCCAAGGTGGATGGAATTATCCTGCAGGGCGATGACAGCGAAGAACTTGTAAGACAGATTGAACAGGCGAAATATAAGGGAATACCGGTGGTGACCTTATCCAAGGATTGCTTCGGAAGCTATCGTAATTCCTTTATTGGAATCAGTTCCTACAATCTTGGCAAGGAATATGCCAATTATCTGATTTCAAATGCGAGACCAACCGATAAAAGCATATTGGTTGTGATTGAATCAGAACTTGAGGATGACAGAGAGAAACTGATCTATACCGGATTTAAGGAAAGTATGCAGGCACGAAGTGGCAAAGTATATGATATAGATACGATGATTGTCGGACGTGATGTATTTGAAGTAGAAAAGAGTGTACGTGAGTTATTGTTATCGGATGAGCAATTGCCGGATATTATTGTATGTCTGGATGAACTTACGACGTCCGCTTTTTCGCAGTTGACCGTAGATTATAACCGGGTAGGAGAATCGAGAATTATTGGTTTCTATGATTCGGAGACTTGCCTGTATGCGATTGAGCGTAAGATCCTGGAAGCGTCCCTTACTACAAATGCAAATTATATGGGAACGAAAAGTATTGACGTTTTGAATGACTGTGCCGCAGGTAAAGTGGTCAGCGAATATCTTCCGATTGATACACAGCTGATAACCAGGGCTAATGTCAAGTCGTATATAGATAAAAAGAAATATAATGAAAGTAAACAGGTACAATAGATGGAAGAAAAGAAATTTTGGGAGATTCCGGTTTTGCGGTGGAGGAATCTCTCACTTTGGAAAAAACTGTACGCACTGTTCTTTTTAAGCACAGGAATCGTACTTGGAGTAAACTTATACATCTGGAGTAACGCAGATAAACTTGTGCGACGGGTGGATTCCGTTTACGGAAGTAATACCGGATTGAATGATTTGCAGGAAAAACTGGATGCGGTACAATTTCAGATGATCGAGTATCTCAATACAAAGAGTTCGCAATCCATGGAGGATTATTTCAGTACCGCACAGGATTTTTCGGATGTCCTTGAGGAACTGAGTGATGTGACGTGCAACAACAAAAGTTTGATGATGGAGAAGAATATCAAGCGGATTGCCGAGGAATACTTATTTGTGGCAGATGAAACGGTAGAATCCAAACGAACAAGAAATGTAGAACGTTACAAGGCAAAGTATGAAGAAGCAAACCAGCTGTATGCATATGTAAGAAGTTATTTGTACAGCTTGAATAATGAGCAGTTTAAGAACAATTCCAAGCAATATAATGTATTGAAAAACACGCTGAGTTATTCTGAGCAGATGAACATCATTATTTTCATCTGTCTGATTCTTTTAGAAGGTGTAATCGTATTCATTTCCATGCGTAGGATTACATCCCCACTTGTTTCTTTGTCAAAGGCGGCAAATGAAGTTTCAAATGGAAACTTCGAGGTGCAGCTGCCGGAAGTTCAGGCGGATGACGAAGTCGGAACAGTGGTGAATGCTTTTAGGAGAATGATTGTCAGCATTAAAGGATACATTCAGGAACTGACGGAGAGTGCGAGAATTCAGGCACAGTTAAGAGAAAAAGAACATGAGATGGAAAACTATCTGATGGATGCCAAACTGAATTACCTGCAGGCGCAGATTCATCCGCATTTTCTGTTTAACTGTCTGAATGCCGGAGCACAGCTGGCGATGTTGGAAGATGCTCCAAGAACGTATGACTACATACAGAACATGGCAAATTTCTTCCGTTACAATTTGAAGAACAAATCCGGTGAGGTTACACTCCGGGAAGAGTTAAAACTGATTGATCACTACATTTACATTCTTAACGTAAGGTTTGCCGGGGAGATACATTACGAAAAAAACATAGACGAGGCTTTGATTGACATCAGAATGCCGAGTATGGTATTACAGCCAATCGTTGAGAACAGCGTTAATTATGGTGTTAACGATATTTCATGGGAAAAGAAAATAGAGGTTGAGGTTTCGGATATGGACGATGTAGTATGCGTATGTATTCGAGACAACGGCGTGGGTATACCACAGGATAAGATAGAACAGATTATGAGTGGACAGTCGACGAAGTCGGATGCAAGCAGCTCCAACGGAGTTGGAATGGCCAATGTAATCAGTCGCTTAAAGCTTTATTATCATACAGAGGAAGTTATCTATATTAATAGTGAAGGCGAAAACATGGGTACAGAAGTCATGTTGTATCTGCCTAGGAAAAAAGCAAATGAGGAAGATATCTGAGTAAGATACGATATATTTTTTGAGAAAGAAGGGTAATTATGATTAAGATTATGATTGCAGATGATGAGGGGATTGCTGTAGAGGCAATAAAGTTTATTGTGGAGAATACACTTTCGGAGCCGTATGTGGTGGAAAGTGCAAAGACCGGACGCGAGGTAATTGAACTTGCAGAACGCTTCCGCCCGGACATTGCATTTATGGATATTCACATGCCGGGTATTAGTGGAATCAAAGCAATGCAGGAAATTCGAAAGACGAATTCAAAGGTGCTGTTTATTGTTGTCAGTGCATATGAAAAGTTTGATTATGCGAAAGACGCCATCGGAATCGGTGTACTTGATTATTTGAACAAGCCAATTCAGAAAGAGAAACTTGCTGAAGTATTGAATAAGGCAGTAGAACAGGTAAATCGAAACAAAGAGCAAAGAGCAGTAGAACTGGAAATACAGGAGAAACTGGAAACCGTACTTCCGGTAATCGAGAATGGAATGATTTATTCTATATTATTCCAGGATGACTACGCAGACGAAGTAGAGAGTTATCGTACTTTGCTTGGTATTGACAGTCCGGCAGGGTATATCGTTGACATCCGTTTTGGAGAAAGCATTTACAAAGGCAGATTAACCAATGCAATCGGAACAACGGTTAAGGCACAGCCAAATTACGACAAAATGCGCAACATTATTAAAGAATATACCAATGGTATCGTTGGAGCGGTTATGGGCAACAGCGTTGTAGTGATGGTGCCAAAAGATACTGTGGATGACGAATATGAAGAGAGAATTCATACCATTGATAAAATGTGTGAAATGGTGCGTGAACTTCGCCAGAACATTGGTGGCGAGTATAGAATCGGTATTGGAGGAACCGGTACTTTAAGTGCAATGCCGGAATCTTTTAAGGAAGCAAGAGAAGCACTTCGTGTCAGCAAATCGACCGTTGCACATGTAAAAGATTTGCCGATCGGATGCAACTATGAAGGTGATTATCCGGTTGATGTAGAAAAGAAAATATTTACCGCCGTTGAGAATGGCGACGTTGTTGGTGTGACCGAGGGAACGGAAACATTCTTTAATTGGATGGAGAACAATGTGGCAGAAAATATTGACGACATTCGACTCAAGATTCTTGAATTTGTTCTCGGGGCAGAGAAAATCGCTTACCAGAGTGGTGGTATGACCTATCGTTTTACGGCAAGACACACCTACCTTGAAGAGATTAATCAGTCGTCTGATTTGGAAATGCTGAAAAAATGGTATCAGGATAAAATGCTTCAGGCAACAGAAAATGTAAAGGCACGCAAGAAAGAATCTGCATTTGACGTAATTGACCGCGCAAAGAGATACATCACGGACAATTACAGAAACGCTTCTTTAGATTCGATTGCAAGATATCTGGATATCAGCCCTTATTATTTCAGCAAACTGTTCAAAGATAAAACGGGCGAAAACTTTATTGAATATCTGACTGATTTTAAGATAGAAAAAGCAAAAGAAATGATTGCAGACCAGAACAAGAGCATGAAAGAAATCTGTCTGGATATCGGATATGCCAATCC
>JAILQS010000170.1 GCA_024698865.1 Lachnospiraceae bacterium
ATTCCATTCAATGCTTGTGAATTCCAATCCAAAGGCGATGCCATCACCGACCTCGAAGAAGATCTGGCTGCTGAACAAAAAGCCCGAACGACGTATGATAACCTCTTACGTCTGGTAAAAGATCCGGAAGTCAGTGACCCTCTCAAATTTCTGCGCCAAAGAGAACTGGTTCATTTCCAGCGTTTTGGAGAGGCGCTCCGACGTGTACAGGAAAACCTGAATCCGAAAAATTTCTATGTCTGCAATCCTGAATTTGATAAATACTGCGGAAGACAAAGATAATATAGAAAACCACAAAGGGAACGGTCCCTTTTATGACTGCCCACCCGGCATGCAAATCAGCGTACGGGTGGGCAGTTTGTACATTACTTAAGATAGTGTTATAATTAGTGTGTTTACCTAATATAAAAAAGGAGTCATCTAATATGAATATTATTATTAGTGGTTGCGGAAAAGTAGGAACCTTTCTCGCAGAGTATTTATGCCAGGAAGGACATGATATTACCATCATCGACACAAAGGCTGAAATTGTACAGCACGTTACCAAGATTGCAGACGTTAGAGGTCTGGTAGGAAACGGTGCCAGTTACAATCTTTTAAAAGAAGCCGGTATTGATTCTGCCAATCTTATGATTGCAGTAACGAATGCAGATGAATTGAATCTGCTTTGCTGTCTCATTGCCAAAAATGCCGGTGGTTGCCACACGATGGCAAGGGTAAGAAATCCGATCTACCACGAAGAAATTGACCATATAAAAAGAGAACTCGGACTTTCCAGAGCGATCAATCCGGAACGCGCAGTTGCTCGCGAAGCTGCAAGACTGCTTCGTTTCCCTTCTGCAATGGATATCGATACTTTTGCCAGAGGGCGTGTGGAAATGCTTCATTTTCACCTTTCTCCGGACAGTCCGCTTTGCTACAAACTAACCAGGGAGATTCCTGAGTTTTCAAAGCACCAGATTCTTCTCGGTTTGATTCAAAGAAAAAATGAAACCATTATCGCTACCGGTAATACACAGCTTTTACCGAACGACAACCTGACTATTATCGGTTCGCAGGTCAATGCCAGTCATTTTTTCCATTCCATCGGTTTTAAGACGAATCAGGTTAAAACAACCATTATCGTCGGTGGTGGCAAAACTTCTTACTACCTTGCTAACGAATTACTCGCGATGGGCATTCAGGTTAAGATTATCGAGCGTGACAAAAAACACTGTGAAGAACTGTGCGAAATGCTTCCAAAGGCAACCATCATCTGGGGCGACGGCAGTGATCAGGAATTGTTAAAAGAGGAAGGGCTTGAACAGGCAGAGGGCTTTGCTGCTCTTACCGGAATCGACGAAGAAAATATTATGCTTTCCCTCTACGCAAAGCAAAACAGTAATGCCAAATTAATTACCAAAGTAAATAACACGGCTTTTGATTCTATTATTGATACACTGGACATCGGTAGTGTGCTTCATCCAAAGCTGATTACCGCCGAGCGAATCATCCGTTACGTCCGCGGTATGCAAAACTCTCTGGAAAGCAACATTGAAACACTGCATCATCTGGTCAACGGTAAAGCCGAAGCGTTAGAGTTTATTATTCAGAGTAATTTACCGGGAATCACAAATATCCCGATTCAGAATCTGAAACTTAGAAAGAACCTGTTGATTTGTGCAATACACCGCAACGGAAAAATCGTTATTCCAACCGGTCAGGACGAAATAAAACCTTTGGATTCTGTAATTCTGATTACTACTGACTGCGGAATTATGAAAGATATAGCAGATATTCTAGAAAAATAACATCGGAGATTAATATGAATAATAGAAAAACCATGCGTTATATTTCAGGAAGTCTGGTACAGCTCGAAGCGTTGTTCCTTATTCTTCCGATATTGGTGGGTATTATCTACAAAGAAAAGACCACACTGGATTTCTTAATCGTAGCATTGATTTGTTTGATTTGCGGGCGCCTCATTCGAGGACGCCGCCGTGATAACATAACCATTTATTCTACCGCTGGCTACGCAAGCGTTGCTATGTGTTGGATTGTTATCAGTATTTTTGGTGCTCTTCCACTATATTTGAGCGGATATTTCAACAACCCGGTAGATGCACTGTTCGAAATCGTTTCCGGTTTCACCACGACGGGTGCTACCATCTTAAATGATGTGGAAATACTTCCTCGAAGTATTCTGATGTGGCGAAGTCTTTCGCATTGGATTGGCGGTATGGGAATCCTTGTACTGATGCTCGCTATCCTTCCAATGACCGGTGCCTCCGGAATGAACCTGATGAAAGCAGAAAGCCCGGGGCCATCCGTAGGCAAACTCGTACCAAAGGTAGGAAGCACAGCCAAAACACTCTACGGTATTTACCTTTTTCTAACCGTATTGGAAATGATACTTCTGGCGTTGTTTGGCTGTCCGATATTTGATTCCATCAATATGGCTTTTGCAACTGCCGGAACGGGCGGATATGGCGTTTTAAACAGCAGTGCCGGAGATTACAATACGTACATCAAGATTATTCTGACCGTATTTATGATCCTGTTTGGTGTAAACTTTAATATTTACTATCTGGTTATCACCCGACATTTTAAAGATGCCTTAAAAAGCGAAGAATTACGCGCTTATTTACTCATTATTGCAGCTTCCATCGTTGCAATTGCGATTAATACGCTTCATATGTTTCAAAATATCGGAGAAGCATTTTTGCACTCTTCCTTCCAGGTTGCATCCATTATGACAACGACGGGCTTTTCAACTACAGACTTCAATCAATGGCCGGAGCTTTCCCGAACCATTCTGGTTCTGTTAATGTTTGTTGGAGCCTGCGCAGGAAGCACGGGTGGCGGTATTAAAGTATCCAGAATTGTAATTATGTTCAAAACCGTAATGAAGGAGCTTGCCTTCATACGTCATCCGCGAAATATTCGAAAAGTACATTTTGAGAAAAAGCCGATTGAACACGAAGTGCTTCGTGCCGTTAATATTTTTCTCATTTCCTATATTTTTATATTCATCATATCGATACTCCTTGTATCGTTAGATAATCACGACGGTATTACCAATTTTACCGCGGTAGTTGCCACGATTAACAATATCGGTCCCGGCATGAATATGGTCGGTCCGACCTCCAACTTTTCCTTTTTCTCCAACCTTTCCAAGATTGTGTTGATCTTTGATATGTTGGCGGGAAGACTGGAGATTTTCCCGATGTTAATCCTGGGAACACTCATTTGGAAGAAAAAACGTTGGAATTAAAGAACTCATCCTAATAAATGACATTGTAAGGTTAATTTTATCTCTATACTTTCATTTTACAGATGATATAATATAATTGAATGATAGTTTGGTTTTTATCATTTCATTTATTTTGGAAGAAAGGAGGGTGCATATGCCTATATCAGGAATTGGTTATAGTTCGCCTATTTACTCACAGTTATCATCCGGCAGACGTATTAACTCAGCTGCTGATGATGCCGCAGGTTCCGCTATCGCAGCTCACCTTGCATCACAGGCAACCCAGCAAAGCACGCAGGCACGCAACGACTCCATTACGCAAAGTGCCCTTAATGTCTCTGACGAAGCTCTAGGCAGTATATCAGACAGTCTTCAACGCATAAGAGAATTAAGTGTACAAGCATCCAACGGAACTTATACCGCTAATGATCGTTCCTCCATTCAGGATGAAATCAATCAATTGAAGGAAGGTATTTCTTCCGTTGCCCGTAATACAGAATTTAATACACAGAAATTATTAGATGGAAGCAGTTCTGTTGGCGGAGTTTCCAACAATGCAACATTAGATGCACTTGGAATATCCGATTACGATGTAACAAGTGGCAACTTCGATATTCAAAAAATCGATGATGCTATTTCCATGGTAAGTTCTATGCGCTCCGGCACCGGAGCTACCAGCAATGCTTTGGACCAGTCTATCGCCTATGAAAGATTGTCCTCTCAGCAAATGGTAAGTTCACAGAGTGCAATTGAGGATCTGGATATCGGATCGGCTGTTTCTGAATTAAAGAAACAACAGGTTTTAGAACAGTATCAGATTTTCACACAGAAAGCGATATTGAATCAGCAGGCACAGGAAGCAGGCTTACTGCAGACGATGTCAATGAACAATGTTCAATAGTACGAGGAATGATTTCCTTTTTTTCAAAATTTGAACATTTTTATCTTTTATCTTGACACCGCACCCTGCTCCATGTTAATAATATATACGTAAGTTATATTACTGACGGAAATGGTTTTAGGCCATGGTGGGTAAACCACATGAAGTATAACTGATTTTCAGCCGACCGTCTGGGCAAATACCCGGGCTGTCGGCTTTTTTTGTCGATTTAGCACGGTGGTGCAAAAAAACATTTATATAAGAAATGGAGAATTATATTATGATGAAAGAATGGAGAAACTTTAACGGTGGAACATGGGAAAAAGAAATCAATGTACGCGATTTCATCCAGAGAAACTACACCCCTTACGACGGTGATGACGCTTTCCTTGCCGGTCCTACAAAGGCTACAACAGAACTTTGGGAACAGGTAATGGAATTATCCAAACAGGAAAGAGAAGCCGGCGGTGTACTTGATATGGATACAAAGGTAGTTTCTACGCTTACCTCTCATGGTGCCGCTTATCTGGACAAAGACAAAGAGCAGATTGTTGGTTTCCAGACCGATAAACCTTTCAAACGTTCTATGCAGCCTTACGGCGGAATTCGTATGGCAATGAAAGCTTGTGAAGACAACGGATATAAAGTGGATCCTGAAATCGTAGATTTCTTTACAACCCATAGAAAAACTCACAATGCAGGTGTTTTTGATGCCTACACCCCTGAGATGAGAGCTTGTCGTTCTAATCATATTATCACAGGTCTTCCGGATGCTTACGGACGTGGACGTATCATTGGTGACTACAGAAGAACTGCTCTCTACGGTATTGACCGCTTAATTGAAGATAAAGAAGAACAGAAAAATTCAACGAGAACCATTATGTACTCTGACGTAATTCGTGAGAGAGAAGAACTTTCCGAACAGATTCGTGCCCTGAAAGCATTGAAAGATATGGCTGCTATTTACGGTATTGACATTTCAAAACCGGCTTCCAACGTTAAAGAAGCAACACAGGCAGTATATTTCTCATACCTTGCCGCAGTTAAGGATCAGAACGGTGCTGCCATGTCACGTGGACGTACTTCTACTTTCCTTGATATTTATGCGGAAAGAGACTTAAAAGAAGGTACATTTACAGAAGAAGAGATTCAGGAAATCATCGATCATTTCATTATGAAACTTAGAATGGTAAAATTCGCACGTACTCCTGAGTACAACCAGATTTTCGCCGGAGACCCTACCTGGGTAACCGAATCCATCGGTGGTATCGGTGTGGACGGACGTTCCATGGTAACAAAGATGTCTTATCGTTATCTGAACACCTTAAACAACTTAGGAGCTGCTCCGGAACCTAACCTCACCGTACTTTGGTCTACACGCCTTCCGGAAAACTTCAAAAAATTCTGTGCAGGTATTTCTATTAAACACTCTGCAATCCAGTACGAAAATGACGATTTAATGCGTGTATTCCACGGTGATGACTATGGTATCGCCTGCTGCGTATCTTCCATGAGAATCGGTAAAGAAATGCAGTTCTTCGGCGCTCGTGCAAACCTTGCAAAATGTCTTCTCTACGCTATCAACGGTGGTGTGGATGAAATCAGCAAACAGCAGGTAGGACCAAAATATCGTCCAATCACTTCTGAATACCTTAACTACGATGAAGTAATGGAAAAATACAAAGATATGATGAAATGGCTGGCAAGCGTATATGTAAATGCGCTTAACATCATTCACTATATGCATGATAAATACTGCTATGAAAAAATTCAGATGGCACTTCACGATAAACACGTAACACGTTGGTTTGCAACCGGTATTGCAGGACTTTCCGTTGCCGCAGATTCACTTTCTGCAATCAAATACGCAAAAGTTAAAGCAATCCGTGACGAAGACGGTCTTGTTACAGATTACGAAATCGAAGGTGATTTCCCTAAATACGGTAACGACGACGACCGCGTAGACTCTATTGCACAGGAACTTGTTCATACATTTATGCAGTATATCCGTGGCAATCACACATATCGTGGCGGTATTGCTACACAGTCTGTACTCACCATCACTTCAAACGTAACTTATGGTAAGAATACAGGTTCTACACCGGATGGACGTAAAAAAGGCGAGGCTTTTGCTCCTGGTGCCAACCCAATGCACGGAAGAGATACACATGGTGCTGTTGCTTCTCTTTCTACCGTTGCCAAATTACCATTTGCAGATGCACAGGATGGTATTTCCAATACCTTCTCTATCGTACCGGACGCTCTTGGTAAGGATGAAGCTTCTTCCATCACTAACCTCGTTGCTTTATTGGATGGATACGCTGAGAAAAACGGACATCACTTAAACGTAAACGTATTTAACAAAGAAACCTTATTAGATGCACAAAAACATCCGGAATTATACCCACAGCTTACAATCCGTGTTTCCGGATACGCTGTAAACTTTATCAAACTTACAAAGGAACAGCAGGACGAAGTAATCAGACGTACTTTCCACGAAAGTATTTAAGGAGGAATTGTATGCAGGGACGAATTCATTCGTTAGAAAGTTTTGGAACTGTTGATGGCCCCGGTGTTCGCTATGTCGTTTTCTTTCAGGGTTGTCCTATGCGTTGTCAATATTGTCACAACCCGGATACCTGGAACCCCAACGGCGGAACACTCATGAGTGCCGAAGAAATCATCGAGAAATTCACCCGCAACCGTGCTTTCTACAAATCCGGCGGCATTACCGCCACCGGGGGAGAGCCGATGTTACAAATTGATTTTCTCACAGAATTATTTACACTTGCCAAAGAGAATGACATTCACACCTGTCTGGATACATCCGGAATCGTTTTTTCGCCGGGCAACAAAGACCTGATGCCAAAAATCGATGCGCTGTTGCGTGTTACCGACCTGGTGATGCTCGATATTAAGCATATGGACGAAGATTCACATCAAAAACTTACGTCTCAATCCGGCAAAGGCATTCGTGCGTTTGCAGATTATCTCGAAGAGAAGCAAATTCCGATGTGGTTACGTCACGTTATTGTTCCGGGCTTTACTTATGACGAAGCAGAATTAACCAGCTTCGCAAATTTCGTAAAATCCAAACATAACGTCGAGAAATACGAGTTGTTACCATATCACACGATGGGCGTTGTCAAGTACGAAAATCTTGGCCTGTCCTATCCGCTTAAGGATGTTTGCGCACTCTCCAAGGAAGAGCTGCAAAAAGCGCAGACGCTGGTGGATTCCATTGTAAATTCATAATAACTACTAAAAGCCGTAAATGCGATATATTCGCCGTTTACGGCTTTTTCTGTTTCCCCTTTTAAATGTAAGGTAGTACATTTTTAGTTATTTCATATAATTTTTTTATATCGTAACACAAGCACTTTATTAGCCTGTATAATTTATACAAAAGAAGGTATTAACTACATAAACTATACACGAAAGGGGAACGAGAATATGCCAAAATTTAATCGTATCGGACTAAAAGCTTTATATCCACTCGGAGTCTTAACCATAGCTGTAATTGCTTTTTTAGCAGTCTGCTTTGTTGATTTGGGAATTATCCAAAAAGATTCCGACCGTTTGGTAAACGAACAGTTTGAAGGTTCTTTGTTGTTTGCAAAATTGCAATTGGAGGTTACCTTAATCCAGGAAACCGCCACTGATGCATCTGCAACCCATGACGAGGCTGTTTTGGAAGAGACCGCCGCAAACAAAGAGGCTGCAGAAGCTACTTTCGACCAGCTTATGGCTCTTTTCCCGGATCAGAAAGATTCGCTTCAGGAAATCGACTATATGATGGACGCTTTCTATGACGAGGCGGTTGCAATGGCTGATTCTTATATCAACGAAGGTCTCGAAGCCGGTAATGCAAAGATGGAGAAGTTTGATGTTACATCCGAAAACTTCCGTACTACACTCGAAGATATTATTGGTCAGATGAACGAAGACACGAAGGCAGACGGCAAATCCATTACAAGAAAAATCAACATCCTTCACAGTCTGATTGTTTTTGGATTGCTGTTTACACTTGTATTATTCTGCTATTCCGTATTCTATATGAGCAGAAGAATTATTCGTCCATTAAAAGAAACAACACATGCAATCGATACCATTACTTCTAACGATTTGACGATTGAACCGTTAACCATCGTAGAAAAAGATGAACTTGGTACACTTGGAACCGCGGCAAATAATTTGCTGGATTCCTTAAAAAATATCATTGGTGCAATCAATAATTCTTCCAAGGAGTTAAACACCTCTTCCGAATTTATGGCAAGCAGCGCCGATGAAATTAAGGTTGCCATTCGCGAAGTGGCAGATACGATGTCCTCCATTTCCGTAAATGTAAATACACAGGCATCGGATACTGAAAAAGTTGCAACCCATATTTCAGAATTACAATCCGTAATCAAGTCAAGTATTGATGCATCCGATAATCTCTCTGTTTCCAGCAATGAGATTAAAAAGATCAGCAGCGAAGGTATGAACGCTGTAAGGAATCTGGACGAGGCTACCAAACAGAATAAGACTTCCTTTGACGGAATTCTTTCCGATATCGCTTCTATTAACGACAGTACCGCTAAAATCGGCGCTGCCAGCGAAATCATTCAAGGTATTGCAACCCAGACAAATCTTCTTTCCCTGAATGCAAGTATCGAAGCAGCACGCGCAGGTGAAGCTGGTAAAGGTTTCGCAGTCGTTGCAGATGAAATTCGCCAGTTAGCAGAAGAATCTTCTAAATCTGTTAGTGATATTAATGCTATGTTAGACGAATTAAAGAACAATGTTTCACATGCTAATTCGCAGAGTTCTGTTATGCAGGAAGCTGTAGAACGACAGGAAAAAGAAGTTTATGCAACCAGAGACAAATATACTGCAATCAATGAACAGATTCAGAAAATCAACAGTGAGATTGATAACCTTGCCAAAATCAATAGCACCGTTAGCGAAAACTGTGGCGATGTTGTAAGCATCATCGAAGGTCTTTCCGCTATTTCGCAGGAAAATGCTGCTGCGGCAGAAGAAACCTCTGCTTCTACCGAAGAGGTTCTGGCTTCT
>JAILQS010000020.1 GCA_024698865.1 Lachnospiraceae bacterium
AGAAGCTTCTCGTACTGTTTAAGAATCGCGTTCTTTGGCTCCGTTAAAATACGTATATACATTTCCTTGGTGAGATTCTTTAAGGTGTACATTACCGGAAGTCTTCCCAAAAACTCCGGAATCATACCAAACTCTCTCAAATCCTCCACGGTAACTTTCTCAAGAATATCCGGTTCATTATCATATTTGTCTTTGAGATCTGCTGAAAAGCCGATTGCAGACTGCTTATTCAAGCGCTCCTTAACGATCTTATCCAGATCCGGGAAGGCACCACCACAGATAAATAAAATGTTCTTTGTGTCCAGTGTCGTCATCGGAACCATTGCATTCTTGCTTGTGGCTCCAACCGGAACCTCAACCTGTGCTCCCTCGAGCAACTTAAGCAACCCCTGCTGCACCGATTCTCCGCTGACATCGCGGTTTGTCGTGCTCTTCTTCTTGGCTATTTTATCTATCTCGTCGATGAAAATAATACCATGTTCCGCTTTCTCTACATCATTGTCTGCTGCTGCCAACAGCTTTGACAATACACTTTCCACGTCATCCCCTATGTAGCCTGCCTCCGTAAGCGTTGTGGCATCCGTGATGGCAAGTGGCACCTGCAAAAGTCTTGCCAGTGTCTTAACCAGATATGTCTTGCCACAACCGGTAGGTCCAATCATCAGCATATTGGACTTCTCAATTTCAATTTCATCCATCGTATCGGTCGCTACCCTCTTATAGTGGTTGTATACCGCTACCGAGATAATCTTCTTTGCCTTCTCCTGACCGATAACATAGTCATCCAGTTGTGCCTTGATTTTATGCGGTGCAGGAATATTTTTTATGTCTAGTGCAGGGAACTCTTTCTTTTCTTCTTTTCTCTTCTTAAGACGCTGACTCTTTGGAACCTCCATATTCATTCCACCAAAGATGGAATTATTATTGCCTCCAAACATATCGCCATAGGGCGACATACCGTTAGAACCGATGGAGTCAAAGGTTTTTTGCATACAGTCATTACAAATGCAGACTTCCCCCGGTATATGTATCATCTTGCCGGCAACGCTCTCCGGTCTGCGACAAATGTAACAAATCTCTTCGTAATCATCGTCATCTTCTTCTATATCCACTTCTCTGTAATCTATATTTTCGATATCTTTTTCGCTCATAGTATCTCCATTCTTTTTGTTGATATAATTAACTCTATTATATCGTACGCGGTGGGGATATACAAGATTACTGTTCCAAGCGGGTGTAAAATAGCGACCCGGATATTCTGCCGGTTCCACGCGGATATATAATAGCGACCCGAATATACGTTAAACAGACAAATGCACCTCATCCCAATCCTCCGGTTCAAAAACGGCGGTTGGAACAGGTGCATTTGTCTGCTTATGTTTTAAAGAAAGGAAACTAAACTATTCTTAGAAATACTCTATTTAGTTATTGTAGAACTGCTCCAGGAAGTCCTGAATTGACTGGGAGTCATCTTCGCCAAACGGATTACCCTGCTGCTGTTTCTGCTGTGGATCCTCCTGTTGCGGATTCTGTTGCTGTGGCATTTGTTGCTGCTGTTGTTTGTTTGAATTCTTACTGCTTTCTAATGTATCCAATGATTTGGAATCTTTTAAAGTAACAGAAAGCTTCTTTTCTACATAGGAACCATTTTCATTTCTCATAACGGTAACGTTTATCTTGGTTCCGGCTTTCGTATTGTTTACTTTTTCCTGAATAGATTCGATGGTTGTAACTTCCATATCATTGATTCCTACGATAATGTCTCCGGTCAGGATTCCGGCTTCTTCTGCTGCACCACCTTTGGCAACTTCAAATACATATACACCGGTTGGCATATTAAAGGTGTTGTTTTCTTTGGTGATATTCTGTCCGGAGATTCCAAGGTAACCTCTTTCATTATCTTTTAATTCCTCGCGGTTCATCAGTTCATCAATGATAGGTGTTGCTGAGGAAATCGGAATTGCATATCCCATACCTTCTACGGAGGTGTCAGAATACTTCGCTGAGTTAATACCGATTACTTCACCATTAATATTTAAAAGTGCGCCACCACTGTTACCAGGGTTAATTGCTGCATCGGTCTGAAGAAGTTTTAATCCGCTTCCGCCTTCTACTTCTACGGTTCTGTCTTTCGCGCTGATGTAACCAACCGTTACTGACTGTCCATATCCCAAAGAGTTACCGATTGCGATTGCCATCTGTCCTACTTTGATTCCGTCAGACTTTCCTAATGTTGCCACTTTAATTTTGGACATGGTTTCTTCTGAAATATCTTTTAAATCTACTGCTACAACGGCAAGGTCTGCACTGGAATCTTTTCCTTTAATCGTAGCTTCTGCAGTAGAATCATCAATAAATGTGATGTTAATTGCAGTTGCTCCATCTACAACGTGGTTATTAGTTGCAATTAAAAGTTCGCTGTCACTTTGTCCTACAATAATGCCGGAACCGCTGCCCTGGTATTCCTGCTGGTAATTCTGTCCCCAGTACTCATAAGTCTGCGTTGCAGACATGGTAATGGAAACAATGGACGGCATGGACTCATCTACAAGATTGGTAAGGTCTGTTGATGTTTCACTTCCGGTTCCAACCGTTGTCGTTCCGACTTTCGAATTGGAATTCGTTGTGGTTTTTTCATTCACCGTAGTGGTAGAAACCGTTTCTTTCTGTGTAAGTTTGCCTGCCACATAATTTACTCCAAAGAAGCATCCACCGGCAATTACTCCAAAGCAGGCAGCCGTAAGAACGAACTTAACTGCTTTTTTGAAAATGGAATTCTTCTTCACCTCAACTCCACCAGAGGCTGTTTTATAACTGTTGTCCTTTGTTGCTGTCTGGCTGTAAGTATCCTCATAGCCATAGGTATTCTGACCATAGGTGTTCTGACCATAGGTATTCTGACCATAGGTGTTCTGACCATATGCGGTCTGATTATATGTGTTCTGACTGTAAGTGTTCTTACTGTAATCGTTCTGGCTGTTATCGTTCTGGCTGTAAGTCTGTGTATTTGCACTACTCTGAGTATCCGCACCTAATGTGTTTGGGTTATCCTGCGAAACTTCCTGTGTTGTCTCGTAAGTCGATTCTTGAACGGATTCATTGACCGAATCCACCGTCGGCTCATTCACCGGACTGTTGCTTCCAAACATATTGTTATCATCCATAAATAAGACCTCCTGTCTGTCTTTTGTTCATTTATTTCTTTTATTTTATGATGTCATTCTAGCAATCAATTGTGTACTTCCTGTGAAGAAAAAGAAAAAAAGTGTTCACATTTTTATAACATCAAAAAAATCCGGCAGAACTAATCTGCCGGATTATATCCTATCTCTTTGTGATTATTTGATACCCATATCTTCTAAAAGGCTTCTGTCCATAACAAAGCGATTATCCATCGTCTTCATAATATCCTGAATCTGCACCTCTGCAAACACAGACGGATGTGCCAGATCAAATACTTTATTGTCCTTAAACAAAAGAACCATCGGTCTTAAAATATTGGTCTTATTCTCGACAAGCACAAGTCCCTTCTCACCATTGGTAAGTTCAATACACACGCCCGGTATCAGAATATTAATACTGTCTATCAAAGCGTTCACAACTCTGGTATTGTATCCGTTCTTCTCATCCATCAAAAATCTCATCGCCTGTACTTCGGAAGATGGCTCTGCGTTCAGACGCATCGCAGTCAAAGAATCATAGGCATGTGCTACAAGCAGCACGTCTGTGACCATATTATTCTCTGCTTTCTTACCGGCCGCTCTTGCTTCAACTGCTCTTCGAAACTGTACAAATGCCTTCTTGATATCCTCATCCAGATCAAAGTTTGTATTGATACTTCCATAGGAAGCCGCCATCAAATCCACATCATCAAAATCACCATCTTCATTTCGGCGATTCTCTGCGATAGTGAGTCTTCCAACATCATGCAACAGAGCCGCATTCACGGCACACAGTCTGTCAGTATTGGTCATCTTAAGTGTATTCGCCATAAGTGCCGTCAAAATTGCTACATTAATGGAATGCTTATATGCATAATCTTCCGGACTTCTTAAATTCTGTACGAAATTCAGTTTGTGATCCAGACGTCCATAACGGGAAATAACGTCATTCGCCAGTTTATTCAGCGTCGGAGCCTTCTTACCTGCGGCAAGCCCCTGCAGATTCGCCTTCAAACTAAATACCGATACTGTCTGAAAACGTTCAAACTCAATATCTTCCTCTGTCATAATCGGAACAGGCTCCGCCGGCTCTAACACATAGATACCAATCAAACCAAAGTTATTGATACTCTCGATACCCTGTGCAGTTAATTTCGTATCTCTTTCGTAGAGCTTTACGCCATTTTTATTGTAGATTGGTTTTGCCAGTCTCATCCCCTGTTTTAAATCCTCTGCTTTGACAAAAATCATACCCTTTTCTCCTCTTCGTAAACCCCCATATTTTGTTACTTATCCTTACTTATTATACTATACCCACACGCAAAACTCAATGAAATTCAACGTTTTTCTATGATTTTTCAGAATATTTCCCCCAAAACATTGCAAGTTCTTTTTTCATTGTATTTTGATTGACTCTCTTGTAAGGAAACCACTCTCTTGGAAACAAATCAGTATACCTTTTTTCCAGGAATCTTTCATCCAATAAAAGTATGGCTCCCACATCTTCTGTCGTACGAATTACCCTTCCTGCCGACTGTAATACCTTGTTCATTCCCTGATACAAATACGCATACTCAAATCCGGCTTTCTTTTTTTCGTCATAGTACTCGCGAAACAGCTCCCTTTCCGCACATACCATCGGAAGACCGGTTCCTACAACCACTGCACCGATCAGGTCGTCATTTTTCAAATCGATTCCTTCGCCAAAAATACCTCCCATAATACAAAGTCCGACACGCGTACCCTCACTATTTTCTGAAAATGTCTGCAGGAATTCCTCCCGCTCACCTTCACTCATATCACTTTGTTGCACGAGAATTTGCGTTTCATTCGCCCAATCTGCATCCTCCAGATACACAAGTATATCCGAGATATACTTATAAGATGGGAAGAAAATGAGATAATTTCCGTCTCTTGCAGATACAAAATCTACAATATAACCGGCAATCCTTTGAAACTCTGATTCCGTCCTTCTTGTATACTTCGTGCTCACATCCCCGGCTACCATCAATAGTCGCTTTTCCTCTGAGAACGGAGATGGCGCATAGACGGCATAATCCTCTTTCGTTCCGGAAAGCTGCTCCTTATAATAGCCAATCGGTAAAAATGTTGCCGAAAAGAATATACTGCTCTTTCCCTTCTCAAGACACCGCTCAAGATTTGCTGATGGGTCCATGCACTGCAACGTAAGCCGAAAATCATTTTGCTCACTATAATCTGTATACATAACATATTTGTCATCCAGATATTCATACATATTCAGAAAATGACGAATCGCAAAAAACAGATCACGCACCGTCTCGCCATTCTCCAACTCCGGAAACTCCTGCATAAAATCCTGCAGACCTCCATAAAGATGAAGCAGGTGCATCGCCAGTGTTTCAATAGAACCGACAACCTCCATCTCCTCACATTTTCGTTTCAATTCGAGCATATCTCGATTACAAGCTGCCAGGCGGTTTGCCAGCTTGCGATCGTATCCTTCTACAAGCTTTCGTACCTTGAGAAAATCTTCCTTATAAAGTCTGGCACTGTACATTTCTCTTGCACGCTCCACGAGATTATGCGCTTCATCAATCAAAATCGCGTAATCCTTCCTGGTCTCACCCGCAAAGAAGCGACGCAGATAGACATTGGGATCAAATGCATAATTATAGTCACAAACTACACCGTCTGCCCAGTTTGCCACATCTAAACTCATTTCATACGGACACACCATATGCTTCGCGGCGTATTCTTCTATCACGTCACGAGTAATCCGGTTCTCATGTGTCAAAACATCATAGATTGCATCGTTGATCCGGTCAAAATGTCCCTTCGCACGTTCACATTTTACCGGATTGCAGTCTGCCTTTTCATGAATACAGATTTTATCTTTCGCCGTAATGGTAATTGTTTTGAGGTCTACACCTTTTTTGCTTAGTAGCAAAAACGTGTTCTCAGCGACGGAGCGGGTAATTGTTTTGGCGGTCAGATAAAACATTTTATTAATCTTTTTCTCACCCATTGCCTTGACAGACGGGAAAATAGTAGAAATTGTTTTGCCGACCCCTGTCGGAGCTTCAAGATAGAGTTTTTTCTCCCGAATAATAGACAGATACACATCCCGAACAAGTTTCTTCTGTCCTTCCCGATAAGAAAACGGAAACTCCAATTCCCGCAGCGTCGCATTTCTTTGCAGCATCCAGTTTTGCTCCCAGATTGCCCACACCGCGTAGGTTTCTATGAGCGTACGGTACCATTTTTCCAACTCTGCTACGGTAAGTTCTTCATCAAAATAGCGGATATCCTCCGTCTCCAGATTACAATACGTCAGACGGACACCCATCTTTTTCTTCTTGTTCTCTTTCGCGTAAATATAGGCATAACACATCGCCTGTGCCCGATGTACTTCTATCGGCTTCTCCATTTTCCAGATATCTGCGTACATCCCTTTGATTTCGTCTATCACGACTAATTTCTTCCCGGAAATGATTCCATCTGCTCTTCCTTCTACGGTAAGCTCAATGCTGCCTTCCTCTATCTCAACCAGATCTGTTCTCCCAAGCTTTACTTCTGCGCTGTAGGAGCTTCCCTGTCTACTCTGTATTTTTCTATGAATCCTGCTGCCCGCCTGCATCGCTTCCGTATCAAAGCTGCTGCCTTTGCCGGCCTCTATATCTCCGCTTCGCAGAATAAACTCTACTAAATTACGTACAGAGATTCTCGCTTCCATGTTTGTTCTCCTTATAAAGTTACCGTAAATTGAACATCCTTTCCATAATGGCTCTTCACTTCTATTTCGCCGTCATGTGCATCCACAATTGCCTTTGCTATGGAAAGCCCGAGGCCAAAACTGCTTCTCTTTTCCGTCCTTGTCGTTTCTGCACAATAAAATCTCTCAAAAATATGGGGAATGTCTTTTTCGGAAATTCCTCTTCCCGTATTAAAAACGGTGATTACGATGTGATGTTTTCTGCGCTTCATTTGGAACCTGATCTGCCCTTTTTCGTATGTATGCTTCAATGCATTATCCAGAAGAATCGAAACCACCTGTTTGATTTCGTCCGAATTCCCATAGTACTCCACATCCTCTGCAATGTCATATTCAAAATCAATATTTTTCTCAAAAGCAAGGCTCTCCAATGTAAGCACCATTTCCTCACAACACTCGGAAATTGAAAATAGTTTCTTTGGAATGCTGTCCTTTTGTTCTTTCAGATAAGATAACGTCAATAATTTCTGGATTAACCGGTTCATGCGTTCCGTTTCTCCCAGAATATAATGAATATGCTTGTTGTCCTCCATCTCTCCAAGTAACGCCTGCGCATTTACATTAATCGCTGCAAGTGGAGTCTTCAGTTCATGACTGGCATCCGAAATAAATTCTTTCTCCCTCTCCAGCATCCTTTTCGCCGGCTCAACTACAAACCTTGAAAGATAAAAGCTCACTGCCAAAAGCAGAAGGAACCCCAGCATAAAAAGACCGATGCTCTGTACGGTTTTTCGAATGGATTTGTTGGGATTGGTTGTACTTGTAAAATATATTCCTACCCTTCCGTCTTCAAAGTGACGTCGTACAAAGATGTACCTCTCACACATCCATTCATCCTCTGGGCTTTGATACATTTCCTGAATCAGTTCGGATAGATTCCTTTCTTCATCCAGAAAACTTTCATTTACCGTCTTCATAATATTACCGTTTTGATCGAGCATAATAAAATAAATCGGGTTCGCCCCTTCCAGGTCAACCTTTTTCTCATCAATCTCTGCAAAAACATAGAAGTCCTCATCTGTCGCAAGCCAGTTTAAAAGACGATACGTTTCAATGTTTTCTCCATGCTGTGTATAACGCAAATTGATAATAAACAATGCACCAAACACAATCGTCATAAGTGTCATTGTAATAAAGACAAATTTATTTCTGAGATTCTTCTCCATTTTCCGTCTCCTCTTCCAGAGAATATCCGACTCCCTTTGTTGTGACGATGCCGACATTCGCTTTTACAAAGCGCAGTTTTTTGCGAAGGAAGGAAATGTACACCTCAAGATTGTTATATTCAATTCCTTCTTCCATTCCCCAAACTTTCATAATCAGCATATCCTTGGACAGAATCTGTCCGCCGTTTCGAATCAGACACTCCATCAATTGAAATTCTTTATTTCCAAGTTTGATGGAATTGCTTTTAGTTCCGATTTTCTGCGTCGTTGGATTCAACCACAGATTCCCCAGCGTCACCTCACCATCCTCTGAGTTTTTCACCATTCTTGTTCTCGCACGAATTCTTGCTAACAGTTCGCCAACCTCAAACGGCTTCGTGATATAGTCATCTGCTCCATAATCAAGTCCGCGAATCTTATCCTCTATCTGTGATTTTGCGGTTAGCATAATAATAGGAATATCGATTCCTTCGCGTCTTGCATTTTTCAAAACATCTATCCCGTTAAGTTTGGGAAGCATAATATCAAGCAGTACCAAATCATAAATGTCGCTCAACAAGTAATCGAGTCCCGCCAGACCATCCTGCACCGAATCCACCTGAAATCCCTCTTTGGTAAGAACAGTCTCTAACCCGTCCGCTATTTCTTTTTCATCTTCGATAATCAAAATTCTCATATTGTCTGATTCTTTCCTTTTCTATATACTATCTTTCCGGTGATATAATAACAAATCTCCGCCAATGCGATACCCGATATCAGATCCACCAGCACATGCTGCTTTGTTGTCAACGTAGAAATGCAGACCGCGCTTGCAAAAAGCAACGAAAATACACGGTAGGAACGTGGATATCTGTCATCTTTCCTCATCCCGATATAACACATCCAGCTGACGAAACAATGAATGGAAGGAAACAAATTATCTGCCGCATCCACAGCGTAGAGAAAACGCATCCCTTCGTTAAATATCCCACTGCCTGTAATCTCCGGTCTTACCATCGTTGTCGGGTACAACACGTAACACAAAAAGCATACCACCTTGCCCATCATATCCGCCCACAAAAAGCGCTTTGCCTGTGCACTGTCAAACCTGGTGCACAGAATATAATTTGCAATCCAAAACAGATAACATCCAAAATATATTATAACCGTCCACGGCAGTAATGGTATGTAATTTTCAAACTCCCATCCAAGGGAATGATGGTATGCACCCCCGGCAATCACCCGGCTGAAATAATACACCGAAAAATTCAATACTACCACCGCCATAAGCCAGAATCTTGCGTGTTTCGGAATCCATTTATCTAAAAAATCAATCATTTGCATAACTCCTAAATTACTATGTTTTTTATGACACCTATACCATTTTCACACGATATCGCCGCCACGTCAACCACAACAATTTTACCACCTTAAATAAACCTTAAATTCGTAGATTCTTTTTTTCAACTTTTGTTTCAGAATGTTACGATACAATAGATTTGTACGAGTATAAATATGGTGAAAGGAGTATCTGTTTTATGAAACACAAAAAATGGGTAAACGTCATGAGTGCCTGTATCCTGATTCTTTGTGTCGGATACGCAGCAATTCTTATAAAAGCCTATTTTGATGGCAAATTTGACTCGGTCGAATCGCTTCGTCAATATATCGAAGGCTATGGAATCTGGGCACCGCTTGCACTTATTACCCTTCAGGCAATGCAGGTAATTGTACCGATTCTTCCCGGTTTTCTGGGCTGTGCCGTAGGTGCTGTTATGTTTGGGTGCATGGGCGGCTTTTGGTGCAACTACATCGGAATCAGTCTTGGTTCCCTAATTGCATTTCTGCTTGCAAGACACTACGGAAGAGACTTTGTGCAGGACCTGTTTCCAAAAGACAAATACGACAAATTTTCTTCCTGGGCAGCACACAGCAAATCCTATACCGCTTTACTATTTGCCGGTATGATTCTGCCACTGTTTCCGGATGATTTCTTTTGTTATTTTTCCGGTTTGACCAAAATGACATTCCGAAAGTTTTTCTGGATTATCGTAATCGGAAAGCCATGGTGTCTGTTGGCATACAGTTATGGTTTTTCCTTTATTTAACACAAAATGAGATTGGAGAGAGAGAACATGTTAGGTTATTATAATTACACTGTTATTCTTACTTATATAGGTATGATGATAGGGTTTACGGGAATTACACTGATTTTTGACGGGCGGTACACACAAGCAATTCTTTGTCTGATGATTGCGGGCATCTGCGATATGTTTGACGGTGCAATTGCTGCTACCAAAGAAAGAAATGAAGATGAAAAGAACTTTGGAATCCAGATTGATTCCTTAAGTGATTTAATTTGTTTTGGCGCTTTTCCTGCCATTTTCTTATATGGAATCGGCCGACCAAATTATGTTTCCCTTTTTGTCAGCGTTGCTTTTCTGCTCTGTGCTTTGATTCGTTTATCCTTCTTTAATGTAGATGAAGCAAAGCGTCAGAAAAAATGCGAAGGTTCACGCAAAGAGTATCTCGGACTTCCGGTTACCACTACCGCGTTAATCCTTCCGGCTACTTATGAAATCGGAGAACATACCAATGTAAACACCGGCACGCTTTGTACCATTGTGCTTGCTGTAGTTGCGATTGCGTATATTACACCAATCAAACTGAAAAAGCCTAAGATCGTCGGCAAATTATGTATGATCGTTATTGGCATCTTAGAACTCACATTTGTATTAGCAGGAGTAGATTTATAATGAGTTTTGTTGATTTTTTGTATAAAAGCCCTGTGGGCAGATTCACCCTCAAGGCAATGTTTAAACTTCACTTATTGAAACTGGGAGAACGTTTTGTGCGCTCCGGTTTATCCAAGCCACTCGTTTCCTCCTATATCAAACGCAATAATATTGATATGTCAGAATTTGAAGGACAAACGTTTCGTACTTTTCAGGATTTCTTCTCCCGTAAGAAAGCCTCCTACACGGTAGATACCGAGCCTTCTCATCTGATTAGCCCGTGTGATGGCCTTTTAAGCGTTTTTCCGATTCGTCACGACACCTTTTATCCAATTAAGGGTTCGGAATATCGTCTGACCGATCTGATTAACGACGATGACGTAGCACAGATGTTTGTGGATGGAACCTGTATTATCCTCCGCCTTCAGGCAAATGACTACCATCACTACTGTTACTTTGATGATGGCTATCAGTACATCAATCATTTTATACCGGGAGAATTACATAGTGTACAGCCAATCGCCTGCGCTTCCGTTCCGGTATATCGCCTGAACCGTCGCCTCTGGACGCTGATGGATACCCATCACTTTGGAAAAGTCGTTCAGACAGAAGTAGGTGCTTTACTTGTTGGCGGTATTGAAAACGAAAAGGTAAGTGGCAATTTCGTTCGTGGCGAAGAAATGGGACACTTTGAACTCACCGGTTCCACCATCGTTCTTTTCTTCCAGAAAGATCAGATTAGAATACAGGAAAATATCCTGCAAGGTTTGCAGACAATGGATGAATTTCCTGTAAAATTGGGACAACAAATCGGAACTGCTTACTAATTCAGGCTTTTCCTATAATGATTCCAAGATGGAAATGTTCAATACACCAATGGATTATCCAGCAGATGAACATAACCCCGAGTATGGTTACCGCTTCCTCTGTCAATGCCATAATTGCACTTGTCCTAACCCGGAACAGACCGACGGTCGAAAGTATCTTATGCATCGTCAATAAACCTATGTCTATGTGGAATGCAAAGAATGTCATAGAATTTACTCCCAGCCATTCTAACGGCCATATTTTCTCCAGATACGTAGAGAAAAGAATTACTGCCAGCATACCGGTTGCTGCCGCAAGTGCTGTCACCGGTATGATACTGTAATTATTCTCAAATGTATCGTAGGCAATTCCTGTCAGCACGTAATTTATGACGGTGCAACCTATGCTTATAATTCCAAGTCCCGCTACCCAAATAGGTCTGTATTTGTTTTCTATCAACTTAGGCATTACCGCCTTCTTTTTAAACAGATATCCAAGTCCGGTAAATTGCATCATTACACAGGCTGTATCAAAGTTCCACGGAAGCCTTGGTAACCCAAGATTGCCATATAACATAAATCCCCATCCAAGCAAAAGACAGGTAAAATACACTTTCCATGGCTCACTTTTCCACACTTTGCAAATAATCCACATCAATGCATTTACGATAAATAATGTCGGCAAAAACCATAACACCGTGTATTTTTTCTGTACTATGTACAACAAAATCATATCCCATATCTGAGACATCGACATCTGTTCTAACAATGCCCTGTATATCGCGCATATGACCGCACAAAGTACGTACGGCACCATCAACGTCTTTACTTTCTTTTTTAAAAATCCACCAAAATCATCCTTAAACGAGAAAAACAATCCCGAAACAAAAAAGAAAATTTCCAATGTGCAGGACGACGTAAACAATGCCGCCTTTCCTACTCCTATGTGACTGATAATTACGGAAAGGATTGCAATCCCTCTCGCTACATCCAAATAAGCAACTCTTGTTTTGCCCATTTTGTACACCTCTCTCTTACTTTTACTTTGCATTTACTACTTTACATTATACCGTTTTTAAAAAGAAAATCCACCGTCACTTAGCTCCGCTTTTTCCAAAAGGTATTGTAAAATTGTACAATTTTCTTTATACTAGGAAAAAACAAAGGAGGCAAATAACGATGGATGATTCCAGAATAATTGAAGAAGATATTACTGTCTCTATTGCGATTGATGATGGCAGCGAGCTGCTTTGTGATATGGTAGCAATTTTTAACGCAGGGGATTATCGCTATATTGCTCTTTCCCCAAAAGAAGGTCCTTACGCCGATACCGGCGAAATCTTTATCTATCGACTGAACTCAGCCAAGACAGACGAAGATCTGGATCTGATTAATATTGAAGATGATGATGAATTCGAAATGGCCTCACAAGCCTTTGAAGTACTTATGGACCGCGAAGAATTCAACGCTGTCTTTGGAGACGAGTAGTCTATGTGACAATTTCATTGATAAACCTTGAAGCATCTACTTCCTTATCGTAACGTTCTTTTACGTAAGAGATATGTAGGTGCTCTTTTGCTCTTGTCATCGCCACATAGAACATTCGGCGTTCCTCTTCGATATCCGCATCCAGAATTGCCTTGTTATGCGGAGTAACGCCCTCGTTGGCGTCCGGTATGAAGACCACCTTAAACTCCAGCCCCTTTGCACTATGCATTGTCATCAGCGGTACGCAGTTCTCCTGCGTCTTTTTCTGTGACATCTGTTCTTTTAACTGCACAGTATAATCCCTGATATAATCAAACCACTCTTCAAACGTTTGTGCACTTCTGGCACTTTCCTGTATTTCATCCAGAAGTTGAAATAATTCCTCGTCTTTAATCTTTCGAAAGGCAGCGTACTCCTTTAAGTATTCATTGTAACCGATTCCCTTCCGGATGTAATTGATTGCCGCATAGGGTTTAAAATCTTTCAATAATTTGATATCACGTTCCATCGTATCTATGCGATCCAGCATCCACTCCTTATCCTCATAAAAAATACGGAGCTGTTCAAAATCAAACTCTTTTTCGTAAAGGGCATCTCTTGCAATATAGCGTTTGGGACGGTTTACAATTCTAAGAAAAGTCTTTCTTTCGCGGTTGCCCATTGCCGCCTTCATATAGTAACAGATATCCCTCGCAATCCAATGTTCAAACATATTGGGTACTCTGTCTTTGATGTGAAACGGAATATTGTATTCCATCAGCTTCTGGGTCAACGCCCTGGTCTGTACATTCGTGCGAAACAAAACCGCCATCTCATCATAAGGAACTCCCTTATGATGGTATTCATTGATCATCTCAACAATTCTCTTATTCTCCAACATCATAGAAGAGTATTCACGAATGTCAATCGGCGAACCTCCGGAATTGGCGGATTTTATCTTTTTAACAAATCGCTTGTCATTGTGTGAAATCAATCGATTCGCCCCACAAACAACCATTTCATTGCAACGATAATTAACGTCAAGCACTACTTTCTTCGCATCTTTGTAGTCTTCTTCAAAGTTCAGCATAAACTCCGGTCTTGCTCCACGAAAACGGTAAATCGACTGGTCGTCGTCACCTACAATAAACAGGTTCTCATGCTCCTTTGCAAGCATCCGGACGATTTCGTATTGCAGTTTATTAATATCCTGAAACTCATCAATCAATATATACGCAAACTGCTTTTGCCATGCCTTCAGAATATCTTCTCTCTGACGGAACAATTCATAGCACATAACGAGCATATCATCAAAATCTATCAGACGGTGTTTTCGAAGCATATTCTCGTACTCTTTATAAATTCTTCGAAAATCATCTGCCGGACAGTTTAATGCGTAGTAATGCTCCAACGGCAGAAGTTCACTTTTGACTTTGCTGATTTCTGAACTCAAATCCTGAATCAATTCACTTTCATCTTCTGTTTCAAGACCATACTTCTCGATCATACTTTTGAAAAACTGATTTTTCATTTCTTCTCTCAAAATACTGTCTCCGCGAAACCCGTATGCGCCTTTTAAAACCGTAAAAAAAACGGCATGAAACGTACCAAACCTTACCGGTACATGTTTTCCATGCATTTTCTTTCGAAATCTATTCTGCATCTCATTCGCAGCCGCCTTTGTATAAGTGATGACAAGTATTTTATCCGGCGGCACACCCTGCTCAATCAGATACTTTGTTCTCTCTGTAATTACCGTTGTTTTACCGGAGCCGGGCCCTGCCAATACCAGCATGGGCCCCTCCAGATGTTTAATTGCCTGTTCTTGTGCCAAATTAAATTTCATTTGTTAATTTTTCAATCGCTTTCTTAATACGTGAAATGGATTCTTCTTTGCCGAGTACCTCCATAAGTTCCGTCGCTCCTCCCGGCGTCATCTGCTTACCGGAAACTGCCGTACGGATTGGCCACATAACGTATCCGTTCTTCCATTCCTTCTCTGCAATAAATTCTTTTAACATTTCATACAATGCATCATTGCTATAGTCTTCCTGCTTTTCCAGTAATGGAAGCACTTCCTTCAATACTTCTAAAGAAGTCTCTGCATTCGTTTTCATTTTCTTATGTGTATACATTGCAATGTCATACTCCGGCATCTCTTCAAAGAAATCAATGTGATCTTTGATATCCGGGAATACTTCGATACGTGTCTTAACCATCATGGCGATTTTCTTAAGATCGTAGTCTTTCGTTACCACTTCTTTGATATATGGCTCAGCCATTTCGTAGAACGTATCAAAATCCATCGCCTTCATATACTCGCCGTTCATCCATTTTAATTTGCCCATGTCAAATACAGCCGGCGCTTTATTAATACGCGTATAGTCAAATACTTTCACTAATTCATCCAATGTATAGATTTCTCTGTTTTCAGCCGGACTCCATCCAAGCAATGCAACAAAGTTTACGATTGCATCTGCCAAAAATCCCTGCTCTAACAAATCTTCAAAGGAAGAATGTCCGCTACGTTTGCTTAATTTCTTATGTTCTTCATTGGTAATGACCGGACAATGAATATATTCCGGAACTTCCCAGCCAAACGCTTCATACAAACGGTTGTACTTTGGAGAAGAGGACAAATACTCACTTCCACGTACTACATGTGTGATTCCCATCAGATGATCGTCAATTACATTAGCAAAGTTATAGGTTGGATATCCGTCTGACTTAATCAGAATCATATCATCCAGTTCTTCATTTTCTACGGTAATATCACCAAAGATTACATCATGGAAAGAAGTGGTTCCTTCCGTCGGATTGTTCTGGCGGATTACATATGGTACTCCTGCTGCCAGTTTCTCCTCTACTTCTTCTTTGGAGAGACTAAGACAATGTTTATCATACTTGGCAATTTCTTTTCCGTTTTCGTCGGTAACGGATGCTTTGAGATTATCCAGTCTTTCTTTGGTGCAGAAACAATAATATGCCTCTCCTTTTTCCACCAGTTCCTTCGCATATTTTAAATATAATCCCTGTGCCTGACGCTCACTCTGTACGTAAGGACCAACACCACCGTCTTTGTCCGGTCCTTCATCGTGTACCAGTCCGGCAAGTGCCAGTGTACGATTAATAATCTCTACCGCGCCTTCCACATATCTTTCCTGGTCTGTATCTTCAATACGAAGAATAAAATCTCCGCCTTCGTGTTTGGTAATTAAATAAGCATATAATGCTGTTCTAAGATTGCCTACATGCATTCTTCCGGTAGGACTTGGTGCGTATCTTGTTCTTATTTTACTCATAGTAACCTCACTTATTTATAAATATTTATTCCGTCTGATATACTATCATTTTTAACTTGTAAAGTAAAGTATCATCCCTTGTTATCTGTGCTTTCTTCCGGCTGCACAAACAGTGAGCGATCATCCGCTCCTGCTGATGCGTCCTTTCCTTTGGCATTTTTTTTCATTGCCATCTTTCTTTCGTACATTTCTTCATCTGCACGTTTCATAATGTCATCGATTGTAGTGAAATTGCCTTTGGCAACAGAGTATCCATAGGAAAAACTAATTTTTTGCCAAGGATTCTTACATCTGTCATTGTATATGGAAACATTCTTTTTGAGCTGGGCAACAAAGCGCTCTGCTTTGTTCTTTTCGCAATCCTTAAAGATAGCAATAAACTCATCCCCGCCGTATCTGCAAATGAATCCATAACTTCTGGCAGTCACGTCTGCAATCTTGGCAAAGCTGGTAATTAATTTGTCTCCCTCCTGATGACCATACTCATCATTCGTAAGTTTTAAATTATTCAGGTCAAACACAAAAACCGTAATCAGACCTTCATACGGATTCTTGCGATAACGGTTCAGTTCACGTTCTCCTGCCGAACGGTTATAGATACCGGTATACGGGTCGTAATAAGCAATACTCTTGTATTTGTCTGCTCTTCTCTCTAAGAGACGGTTTCTCTGTCCCATGAGGAACATCGCACCGATAAATACGAAAAATACACCGTATGTGCCACCCAGCTGCAACCGGATTCTCTTTACATAGGTATCAATATATGCCTGCGCAGCAAATACCGCCATATGATTTTCTTCATTGATATCTTCGCTGATGGTATAAAGCTTGTCCGTATCTCCACCTGCACGAACAACCTCTATCTCTTCTTTCATCTGCTTCCATTTTCTTTCAATATCTTTCATATAGGTCTGGTATTGCCGGTCGTCAATACGAAGAATCTGCTCATCATTTTCTTCTTTGGAAAGCACGCGTAACATCTCATCTACAAGTCCTATCACCGTATCCTGAGAACGTCCGTAAATCTCACCCTTGGCAACATTTTGCGAGTACGTTCCAATAAAGCCGGCATATGCAAGTGCGTTAGATGCGCGTTGTACGCTTTTTACAGAACGTACGGAAACCGCCGCTGTAAATATGGCAAGTATTATAATAAAGGCGTATCCCACCGGCTGTAATATTTCATTTAATCGTTTTCTTTTTCTCTTTTCTTCTTCCATATCCTATGCCTTTCTGCTTTCAATGTCTGAAAATAGCCAAGACCACTGGTCTTGGCTAGTCCATTATACCATATTTTATTGGCTTTGCAGATTTATTTTTCGTCATTGGACATGTTGGCATCAATAACATCGCTCATGTTGTAATAACCTGCACCTTTGCCTTTTAAAAACTTAGCGGCTGATACTGCGCCTTTTGCAAATACCGCTTTGGAATATGCTGTATGCTTAAATTCAATTACTTCATCTATACCTGCAAAAATGACTTCATGCTCTCCTACGATGGTTCCACCGCGTACTGCTGAAAGACCTAATTCTTTTTTATCTCTCTTTTCCATACGCTGAGAACGGTCGTAAATATATTCGTACTGATGATCCATTGCTTCGTTGATGGAGTCCGCCAATGCAAGAGCAGTTCCTGAAGGAGCATCCTTCTTCTGGTTGTGATGCTTTTCTACAATCTCAACGTCAAATCCGGCATTACCAAACACCTTAACTGCATCCTGTAAAAGTTTCATCAGTGTGTTGATACCAAGTGACATATTTGCCGATTTCAAAATGGCAACCTTCGTGGAAGCTTCTTTGATATGCTCTAACTGTTCCTCTGTAAGACCCGTTGTACAAAGTACGGCAGGAACCTGTTTCTCTACTGCATAATCCAGTAACGCATCCATTGCTTTCGGAGAAGCAAAATCAATGATAACATCCGCTTCTACCGGACATTCCGCAATACTCTGAAATACCGGATAGTTATTTTCTACGGAAAGATTAATATCTATTCCTGCAACGATTTCTGCATCCGGATCCTGTGAAACAATATCAGTAATTGTTCTTCCCATTGCACCGTTGCAGCCGTGCATAATAATTCTTGTCATATGTCTAACACCTCTTTGTTGTTCTATCTATCGTTGTATCGTTCGCTCTTGTGATTGGACTATTTGATTAAACCAACCTTTTTCATTTCTTCTGCCAGTACTGCTGCTTTCGCATCTGACATCTCTGTTAATGGAAGTCTTAAAGATCCCACATCCATTCCCATAAGATTTAATGCTTTCTTAACCGGGATTGGATTTACTTCGCTAAATAATGCAGCAATCAAAGGAATGTATTTTAACTGCAAATCACGAGAAGTCTTTACATCGCCTTCCAGATACTTCATAACGATATCGTGTGTATCTTTTGGTGCAACGTTGGATAATACAGAAATAACTCCGATACCACCAAGAGAAAGAATCGGAACAATCTGATCATCATTTCCGGAATACAAATCAATCTTGCCATCCGTTAACTGCATAATCTTAGCTACCTGCGAAATGTTTCCACTGGCTTCTTTTACAGCAACGATGTTATCCACATTTTTATAAAGGTTCGCAACTGTTTCTGCCTCGATATTAATACCGGTACGACTACCTACGTTGTAGAGAATTACCGGGATTTTGATTGCATTGGCGATGGCTGTATAGTGAGCCTCCAAACCTGCCTGTGTTGCTTTGTTGTAATATGGCGACACACAAAGTACTCCATCTGCACCAAATTCTTCTGCCTTCTTCGACATTGCAATTGCTGTCTGTGTGCAGTTGGAACCGGTACCCGCAATAATTGGAATACGTTTCTTATTGATGTCAATACATGCTTTGATTACATCCAGATGTTCTTCTTCTGTCAAAGTAGACGATTCTCCGGTAGTTCCACAAATAATGATGGAATCCGTATGATTTGCAATATGAAACTCAACCAGTTCCTCTAACTTATCGTAGTTTGGTGTTCCATCTGCTTTCATTGGGGTGACGAGCGCAACTCCTGCTCCTTTAAATATTGCCATAATTTCCTCCATTCTGTCGTCTTGCGACAACCCTTTCATTCTTTCATATTATATAGAACAAAGACTTTATGGAAACAATGTTTCCTATAAAGTAAAAAAACGACTCCTGTGAGCCGTCCAAAAGAATCTACATAGCTACAGCGACTGACATACTTACTTATCAGCGCTACACTTATGGGTTCTTTGGATAGCTCTCCATCTTATATCAAAGATGACAATTATACAGCTATTAACTGCATAACCAGATAAAAATGCTTCAGATCATTTTCTCTTCGGCGCCAACACCTTTCCTAAGAATTCGCTTATGTCTGAACATATCCTTCTAAGTACTCATTATTTAGCGCACCTCTACCAAATTTGTAAATATACTACCATCTATATGCACCTTTGTCAATATGGTTACCGGAATTTGCTCTGCAAATGTTCTTTGTTAATAGATGCTTGCATACACTATCATTTCCATGCGGGGTACTCTTTCGACAGTTGAGCACATAACGGATACTATGGTTGCAAAAAACGCAACCCAAGTACCGATGTGCTCAAAGCCCCCGCATTGGAAACGATAGTGTAGTGCAAGCTTTGAATTTACAACTCTATCGTTCAAAAAAGAACTGCTGCAGACTAATATACATTTGCCACGACACTCAGATCCACACACATCAAATCAACACAGACGCTAACCCCACAATTACTCTCATTATTTGCAGGGAAAGTTCCGGCAAGTGTGGAGTGAATTTGATTTTATATCTGCAATTCGTTAAGACTCTTGATTACCCGTACGTCCTCCAGACCTTCCAAATATTCTGAAGCTGCCGCCTCTTTTCTGGATATGTATACCGGTGTAATTCCCATCTTCTTTGCCGGCAGCACATCGGACGCAATCGAATCCCCGATAAACAGTGCCTCCTCCGGTTTTACATCCGCTATTTCCAATGCCTTTTCAAATATCACTTTACTTGGCTTGCATGCCCTTACCGTCTCTGCGGATATGATTCCCGCCGGCTGCAGCCCCTTCTGTTTCATAGATTCTTCCAGATAACAAAGGTCGTCGTTGGACAGCACATAGATTGGAAGTTTGGTTCTTTCAAAAAAAGGTTTTACATCCGGAAACAATGGCGCCTCTACCCAGACTTTACGCCATACCTTATGCATATATTCTAAATCTCCGTTTAATCCGTAGTTTTCCTGGCAATAATTCAGTATGCAATCCACTTTCTCATCATTTTTAATAAATGCATCTCCGTGGCTCTTGGCTTCCAGTTCCTTGATTTGCCCCCATACTATCTGTAATATCTGTGCCGGATCCTTCAAGTCACTGTGCGTGATAAAATATGCAAGCAGTTCCCTTGTGTTTGGTTCGTCCTCCTGTACCATCGTTCCGGTGTAGTCAATAAAAATTGCTTTTGTCATACTTCCCCACTTCTCCTTTTTCTTCTCAATTACGCATATTATATACATTTTTCCTTCTTTTCTTCAAGGCATTTTTGTATTTTCGAGTGATTTGTTTTAGAACGAGAAAAAGAGTGTCGCTGACACTCTTTCCTATATTGATTATGTCTCCATTATTAATTATGTTTCCACATACTCCAGCTTACTTACAGAAACTTCGTACGCAGTTCTCTTTTCCACATCCGTCTCCGATATCTTCTTTTGATATTCCCTGCTTTGAATCCTTCCCCAGATTTGCAGATGTCCACCCACATCAAACTTCTCCGCAAATCTCGCATTACGCCCCCAGGAAATACATGGGATGTAGTCAGATTTGCCGTATGGCCGGTTTACCGCTAATAACAGGTCGGCAATTTCTCTGCCTAATGGTGTTTTTCGATATACCGGTGGTTTGCAAATATATCCGTCCAGGAAAATGTAGTTCGGTTTCAGGCTTTCATACTCCTCCTCGCAAATGTGGATTTCCCTCACAAACACGGATAAAATCAGCTTGTTGCGATTCTCTTCGTGCCGATTGTAAGAACGCAGCTGTCCAGTCACCTCCACGCATTTTCCCTGATAGCTCTTAGTTACATCAATCAACCGCTCAGAAATCATGAGTGGAATCGTATCTATGGATTCACTTAAGCGCTTCACTTTCACGTCCAGCAAATAGAATCCCTCACCAAATACGCTGTGGCTGAACACAAATTCCCCCGCCACTTCACCTGAAATGCTCACCTGATTGTTGTCGAATACCTTTTCTGTCATCTGTAAGACTCCTCTCCTTTCATTGATAGGTATTTTCTTCTGATAAATAGAGAATGCAATTATCAGAAGTCATATTGTATCTCTCTCACTATATATATATTCCTATTCATTCAAAAAAAGAAGCGAATCTTGTCATAAGATTTCAACAAATACCGACACTGCTACATATTTTCTTCCATAGTAGCCTTTCCATCCCTAATGAAAAGCTGATTCTTAGCAACCTGTGCAACCTTCTTATCATGAGTTACGATGATAATCGTTTTACCTTCCCCCCCAGTAAGTGAGCCAAAGGGGATTTCAACGAAAGTTATCCCTTGAAAAATTGAGATACTATGATATAATGTATGGGTTGTACAGAAGAATCAGTAAATGGAACATTTTAGATGTAAGAAATGGAGATTAAAATGAATCAAACAAGAGAAGACATTCGTAACATTGCCATTATTGCTCACGTAGACCATGGCAAAACAACTCTCGTAGATGAACTTCTGAAGCAGAGCGGTACGTTCCGCGAGAACCAGGAAGTCGCAGAGCGTGTTATGGATTCTAACGATATCGAAAAGGAACGTGGAATTACTATCCTTTCCAAGAACACTGCAATTCATTATAAAGATACGAAAATAAACATTATCGACACACCGGGTCATGCTGACTTTGGCGGCGAGGTAGAGCGTGTACTGAAAATGGTAAACGGCGTTATCCTCGTGGTAGATGCGTTTGAAGGTGCTATGCCTCAGACCAAATTCGTTTTGAGAAAAGCTTTGGAGTTAGATCTTCCGGTTATCGTTTGTATCAATAAAATTGACCGTCCGGAAGCCCGTCCGGATGAAGTAATTGATGAGGTGCTGGAATTATTCATTGATCTGGATGCAAGTGATGAGCAGTTAGACTGTCCGTTCGTATTTGCTTCTGCGAAGTCCGGCGTTGCCTGTCTTGATTTGAATGAAACTCCGGAAAATATGGAGCCGTTATTTGAAACGATTCTGGAATACATTCCGGGACCAACCGGCGATCCGGAAGCACCAACCCAGATGTTAATCAGCACGATTGATTACAATGAATATGTTGGTCGTATCGGTGTTGGTAAAATCGATCAGGGTACCATCAAAGTAAATCAGGACGTAGTTCTTGTAAATGAACACGACTCCAGCAAATTCCAGAAAGTTAAAATCAGCAAGCTTTATGAATTTGAAGGGTTGAACAGAGTAGAAGTAAATGAAGCTTCCTGTGGTTCTATCGTAGCCATTTCCGGAATTGCCGACCTGCATATTGGTGATACCATCTGTTCTCCGGAGAAACCGGAACCGATTCCATTCCAGAAAATTACCGAACCTACGATGTCTATGGACTTCGTCGTTAATAACTCACCACTTGCCGGCCAGGAAGGCAAATTTGTTACTTCCCGTCATTTGCGCGATCGTCTCTTCAAAGAGTTAAATACAGACGTAAGTCTTCGCGTGGAAGAAACAGAAAGTGCCGACTGCTACAAAGTATCCGGTCGTGGAGAGCTTCATCTTTCTGTATTGATTGAAAATATGCGTCGTGAAGGTTACGAATTTGCTGTAAGTAAAGCAGAAGTACTTTACAAATACGATGAACGCAATAAAAAATTAGAGCCAATGGAGCGCGCCGTAATCGATGTTCCGGAAGAATTTGCCGGAAGTGTCATTGAAAAACTTTCCCACAGAAAAGGGGAATTACAGGGAATGGCACCTAACGCAGACGGTTACACCCGTTTGGAATTCCTTATTCCTTCCCGTGGACTGATTGGATATCGTGGCGAGTTCATGACTGATACCAAAGGAAACGGTGTTATTAACACTGTATTTGAAGAATATGGTCCTTTTAAAGGCGAAATCCAGTATCGTAAGACCGGTTCTCTTATCGCTTTCGAATCCGGCGAAACTATCACCTACGGTTTATTTAACGCACAGGAACGTGGAACACTGTTCGTTGGACCGGGCGAGAAAGTTTACGGTGGTATGATTGTTGGACAGTGCGCAAAAGCGGAGGATATCGAAGTAAATGTGTGCAAGACCAAACATCTTACCAATACCCGTTCTTCCGGTTCTGATGAAGCATTGAAACTTACTCCTCCAAGAATTCTTAGTCTGGAGCAGGCACTTGAATACATTGATACCGATGAGTATTTGGAAATCACACCGGAACACTTACGTATCCGTAAAAAGATTCTGGATCCTACGATGCGTATGCGTGCCAAACGTGCCGAGATGGCAAAAAATAAAGCCGAGAACTAATTATCCCGACTTGTATAACCGTCTTGTTTCACCGTTATATTTATATATAAGACAAATTCAAAAAGCCTTCTGTTACAAAGGCATCCCACCCTTTTCTTTCTGTGGGATACGCCTTGACAGAAGGCTTTTTTATAAACTACACGGATTGTTTTATTTATTTGTAGAAATCGAAATAAGCGTTCTTTGCTTTCATCTTCTTTCCACGAAGTTCTGCAAGTTCACTTACTGTAACCAACTGATATCCTTTCTTTACAAGTTTAGGAATAATCGTTTTGCTGGCTTTGGCGGTCGGTTCATACAAATCGTGCATCAGTACGATATCTCCATCTTTTACATCTTTAAGCACTTTGTTCTTTGTGGAAGTTGCATTTCTCGTCGCCCAATCTCTTGTATCTACAGACCAAAGGATCATCGGCATATTTACTGCTTTTCCAACGGAACTGTTATATCCGCCTCCCGGTGGTCTCATAATAACAACCTTTTCTCCGGTTATTTTCTTAATGGCAACATTCGTCTTCTTAATCTGAGACTTAATCTTTGCATTGCCTGCAGATGTCAAAATGGTATGATCATAGGTATGGTTACCAATCTGACAACCCATATCATATGCTCTTTTCATCTGTTTCTTATACGTGTTCACACGGGAACCTACAACAAAGAATGTTGCTACCTGATTATGTTTCTTGAGTATATCCAGTATATCATCGGTGAAATAGGATGGTCCATCATCATAGGTGAGTGCAACCATTTTCTTTTTCCCGTATACAATCCTTTGGATCACACCCTTTTTATTCATGTAGTAAAGGTTATTCTTGATTTTTTGTTTACCGGTGAGCATCCTGCCGGATTTCTTCGCAAAATAGTATTTTTTGCCGTTAATCTCTTTAATTCCGGTTTGCATAACTCCTTTTCCCGAAAAATAGTACGTATATTTATCTATCTTTTTCTTACCGGTAACCATAGCTGCGTTTCTGCGTGAAAAGAAATATTTCTTACTGCCTTTACGCAACCATCCTTTCTTCTTTACACCATTTACGTAATAGTAGGTTTTGCCGTTTTCTTTAACAAAACCATTCTTTACCTCAGGTGTTGGGCTTGGTGACACTTCCGGTTGTTCTGTATCCGAATTCACTGTAACAGAACTTTCTGTCTGTGTCCCTGTCGCAACCGTTTCCTTACTTCCTTTGCTATCATTTGTAACTTCTGCCGCAAATGATTTTGCTGATATCCCCAATCCCAACAATAATACAAATGCAAGCGATAACAATACTTTCTGTTTCATTTTCATATAAGTATCGTACCTCCTTCTTGACTTATACGCTCCTGATGCGGTTAAATGCGCTAAAGATTGCACGTATGGAAGCTCTCGTGATGTTGGAGCTTACGCCGACACCATGGATTGCCTTGTTTGTTTTGGTGTCTAACATGTGGATATATGCAGCCGCCTGTGCATTAGAACCCTCTCGAAGTGCATGCTCTGAGTAATCTAAAATTTTGACTTCCATACCCAGTTCACTTTCCATTGCTCTCTTGGTTGCATCAATTGGTCCGTTTCCGGACGCTTCCACGAGTTTTTCAACACCATGGTCAGTATAAATAATTTTTACATGCGTGTCAAATTCGTCGTCATTATCAGACCAGTCTTCAATCTTACATTTTCTAAAATGCAGTGGCTCTTTGGCTTCTAAGTATTTCTCTCTGAACTCTTCCATAATGGTTTCCGGTGCAACCTCACCCTGACGCTCTGCAATTTTCTGAATCACGTCAGCAAACTCTTTGTGCATTCCTTTTGGAAGTTTGAAACCAAAATAGGTATCCATAACAAAGGCTACGCCACCTTTTCCGGACTGGCTGTTAATACGCACAATCGGTTCGTACTCTCTACCAATATCCATCGGATCAATCGGAAGATATGGAACCTCCCACCAATCCTGCTTAGATTCCTGCATCGCCTTAACACCTTTATTAATAGCATCCTGATGGGAACCTGAGAAAGCGGTGAATACAAGTTTACCACCGTATGGGTGTCTTGGATCGATTGGCATCTTGTTGCATCTTTCGCATACTTCGATAATTTCGTTGATGTTCTCGAGATTTAATTCCGGATTGATGCCCTGTGAAAACATATTGTAAGCAACATTTAAAATATCTACATTACCGGTTCTCTCACCGTTACCAAACAATGTACCTTCTACACGATCCGCACCCGCCAACATGGCAAGCTCTGTAGCTGCAACACCACAGCCTCTGTCGTTGTGTGGGTGAATACTCAAAATAATCGCTTCGCGGTTTTTGAAATGTCTGCTCATCCATTCAATCTGGTCTGCATATACATTTGGTGTTGTCATCTCTACTGTCGCAGGAAGATTGATAATAACCGGGTTCTCCTTCGTTCCACCCCATTCTTCTACAACTGCGTCACAAACCTCTACTGCAAAATCAAGCTCTGTTCCGGTAAAGCTTTCCGGTGAATATTCTAAGATAATCTTGCCCGGGAATTTCTTGGCACGTTCTTTTACCATACGAGTTCCCTCAATGGCAATCTGTTTAATCTCGTCCTTATCCATACCAAATACAACACGACGCTGCAGAGTTGAGGTTGAGTTGTAAATATGAACGATTGCCTCTTTGATTCCCTCAATTGATTCAAATGTTCTGTCAATCAGATGCTCTCTACACTGTGTAAGTACCTGAACGCGGACATCATCCGGAATCATTTTTCTATCTACTAACTGACGAAGGAAATCATATTCTATCTGAGAAGCGGATGGGAAACCAATCTCTATTTCCTTGAACCCCAGTTTTAAAAGCAGATTAAAAAACTCTATTTTCTCTTCTACAACCATCGGCTCAATCAATGCCTGATTGCCATCTCGCAAGTCTACGCTACACCAGGTTGGTGCTTTCATAATCTCTTTGTTTGGCCATTCTCTCTCCGGGTAATTCACAACCGGCACTCTGCGATATCTCTTATAGTTTAACATGTTACTTCCTCCATTTCTTTTAAATAAATATAGCTCATCGCGAAACATTTTTTATATGAAATATAAAAAAACTTCCGTCTCTATAAAAGAGACGGAAGATAATATCTTTCGCGGTACCACTCTAATTCGTGTAATTCTACACGCTCTCACTGATACGGACTTTCCAATCAAAATGATAAAGTCTTATATCGCCCTGGATGATAACGGTCAGGCTCCGGTTCTGCCTACAATTTACTTTCAGCAAAACAGCTCAAAGGCGAGTTCGATTCCACATTGCAACTGTCTTTCACCAACCGACAGCTCTCTGAATGCGTTGTTAGAATTTACTATTCCTTATCACAGCATTTTTCAACTTCACAATATATGATAGTCAAATAATTTGAAAATGTCAACTGTTTTCTTTCTTTTCTCCAAATCCTTTGGCTATATATCCACAAATAGTCTCCAGTGCTTCCTCTTCATCCACACCTTTGCAACGTATGGTTATTTCCTGTCCTTTGACTATGCCACCACTTAAAATACTCAACATACTTTTGGCATTCAATATTTTGTCCGAATCCAAATGAATCTCTATGACAGATTTAAATTTCAATGCTTGTTCACAGAAACTGCCTGCAACTCTCATATGCAGACCTTTTTCATTAACCACACGTACTTTTCTCTCTACCATATCTGCTCCTTTTATTCCGGCTGTTCCGTCTCATTCTGCTCTTTTGAATTGTCCACAGCCTCTCCCGGTGTTGCCGGTGATTGAGCCGGTGTGGACGGTTGAGAGGAACTTGGTGTTTCTTCTACAGGTTCAGAAGAATCATCCTCTGTCAAACTGTTCTTTGTAAGCTTAACCAATACCTTGCTTACAGAAAAAGATATTTTATATTTGTCCGTATCAATTCCGGACTTGATTTCTATCAAATTATCACCTTCCTTGGCCTGCTCCAGATCAATATACAAATCCAGGTTAGAAACGGAAGTTAATTTTTCCAAATCTTTTGAAAGACCGGACACGATAATCTGTACCTGCGAATCTGAATCAATCGATACCTTCATTCCATCCGGAATATTAATTCGTTTGATCTTATTTGCACTGATGTCAAATGTCTTATTACCGCTTGCCTCTATCGTAAATTTAACAACTGCTGTACTGTTCTGGGAAACAACCACTACGCCTTCCGGAATGTACTCATTCAGGTCGAATTCCAGTTCATCTGTTTTGGTCATCTCTGAGGCATCGATTGGAATTTCTACTTTACTAATCTTTTTAAGCGTCTTGCTTTCTCCTGCCAGTTCAATTTCTGCAGGTGCTTTTTCCATCTGCGTAATCTGATATCCATTCTTTGGTTCTTTCGTAATTGTAAACTGTACCGGAACACTCTTCGTTTTGACAATGTGTACATCAACTCTTACATTTTCAACGTTATATTTCAAGCGGTTTGACTCAATCAGCTCACCTTTTGAGTTATATGCAGACAAAGCCAATTGTTCCGAAGTAAAGTCCTGACTGGCACCACTCACTTCAACCTTGGCACGAATCTCGGCAATTTCATTTACAACGGATTCCGCTCCGGTAACATTCACCATATTGGGTTTTGCGGAGGCTTCCATAACGTAATATCCTTCGGAAGGTGTTCCACTCTGTTCTACCGTTACCTTGAAATTCTGTTCTGCCTTTTCATCCATAACGACCGTCAGCATACCCGGGTTCGTTGAAAACTCCAGCTCTGCGTAGTCAAATTTCGGGCAGGAAACATCTATATCCACTTTGTTAAACGCATTCTGATTGGTAATATCCGCGGTAACCACAAGATCTGAGGCTGTAATCTGATATACAATGCTTCGTTTTCCTTTGATGGTTACACTGACTGTATTGCCTTCTACGATATCATACACTTTGTTTAATGCGTCCAAATCCTCCGCATGTAAAACATTTACCGGAACATTGGTAACCATTGCTGTTTTCACGGGATCATCCACATTAATAATGATTAACCAAAGTACTGCCGCAAGTGCAAGGGACGCAATTTTATAACCTATATTTCTTGTCAATATCTCTTTCATCATAATCCCCATTTCTAAGCATCATTCAAAGCAAAATTATAAACCGTTTATGGATTTCTCTTTTTTCCAAAGCCGAAACTTCTTACCATCCGTATTCTTTCGATAAGACTCAAGTTTCGATTTCAACAAGTCACCGTCGACACCTCGAATCAAAGTACCTTCTACGGCAATGGAAACCTTTCCGGTCTCTTCCGAAACGATAACGGTTACACTATCTGTTGCTTCACTGACACCCACACCTGCTCGATGTCTGGTTCCAAGCTCCTTACTAAGCTCCATATTATCCGAAAGCGGCAAATAACATGTAGCAGCGGTAATTCGATCTCCCTTTACAATAATCGCTCCGTCATGCAGCGGTGTATTGTGTTCAAATATGTTAATCAACAACTGACTGCTAATCAAAGAATCCAGTTCAATTCCTGTATTCTCATATTCCGTAAGCGGAATATCTCTTTCGATAACAATAAGTGCTCCTGTCTTGGTTTTGCCAAGTTCAAATGCAGCTTTTACAATCTCATTAACGGTATACTCTGAGAATTTCTCGCCTTTTTCCCTTGAATCATCAAATGGAATAATCGAGAAAAACTGACTCTTTCGTCCAAGCTGCTCCAGCGCCTTTCTGAGTTCGGGCTGGAACACTATTATTAATGCCGTTATTCCAACCTGTAGAACATTTCGGAATATCCACAGGATAACCTTCATATCAAAAATAATTGCAAAAAGGCATACCACAATAAGAACAACCAGACCTTTTACCAGCATCCATGCTCTGGTACTCTTAACCCAGAGAAATACATAGTAAAGGGCAATTGCAATCAATAATATTTCAATTCCATCAATTACGGTGACTTTCACCGGCATAACAGACATATAATTTGTAATAAATCTTCTAATCGTATCCATATATCTACCATCTGCCTTCTATCTGCACATTGATTGTTCTATTCATAGTATTAGTCTTCATCTGCAGATATATTTTCTTTTTGCTCACTGATTGTCTTAATTTTCTTTTCCGGAGCTGCAACCTTCATCTTTGGAACCGCTTTTACATAATAGTAATAGTCGTCATCCTCAAATTGCACTCTCTCCACTGCCGTATAATCCAGCGATAACCGGAAGAACCAGACTACAAAAACAATCACAGCCGAGATTATAGTCTGTACAATTACAGCAACAATATCCAAATCCAGATTCAGGAACAAATCTCCCATCAAAAATCCCAGAACATTTACGATAGACCCTACCAGAATTGCCACGTAGAAGCCATAGTCCATCGGAAATCTTGAAATGAAATATGTAATCAACAGCACTGCAGTAAATACAGCAACCGCCAAAAACATATTTTTATTGGAACCAAATCCATCTACAAACATCTTGAAAACGGATAAAATCTCCTCAATTGAGTTCCCCGGATTGGTTGATGTAACCACTTTTACTACTTCGAACAGGTAATAAATAATCACTCCACATGCAACCGGAATTACAGCTGCCGGTGTACTTACCAAACCTAAAAGAAGCGGTATAAAAAAAGGTACCTTTAATACATACAGCACCGGAACTGCTGCCACTACCAGACTAAGCTCCGGCGTATATCGGGTGAACATCAAAAACAAAATCAGATAAATGATAACTACGATTCCCCCTAGAATCAGCGAGTTACTCATAATATGGCCAACAGATATCGCTGCCGCCAAAAACAACAATACTCCGGATGGCGTAAAAGCCGAAACCAAAGAGCATCCCAACATCACCGGAAGCGATGTCAGTTTGGCATTGTATCCCATCTGGCTGTTAATTGTAAAGAAAATGATCAATGCCACAAAAAACTTCAAGAATGGTTTTGCATAGATTTCAATCCTGTCATAAATATTTTTCATCCATTCTTTAAAAACAAGTAAATTAGTCACGTTAATCCTCCCTATCCGTATCCTGCTTCTTCTCGTAATATCGCTCTAAAACCATCAGGTTTTTACGAAAACGTAGGAGAAAACGGTGCGCCTTCGAGTACCTTACAGCACTCACAGTTATGGACCCAACCGCATATACAATCAAAACAATAATATATCCTATAATCATTTGACGTAACAATCCTACATAATTGATTGACATCACATCTGCAAAAAAAGCATCCAACTTATAAAATGCTACCATCATCCAAATCAGAGCATATCCAATTGTAACGTAAATTAAATCCTGCATGAGATGCATACGGATATAATCGCTCCTGTAGTAACCGGTAATCCGAAAACTTTTCTTTTCTTTTTCTTCAGCAATTGCCAGTTTGGACATAAAGCGAATCTTCTTCTCGTTAAGCATATCCACGCCCCCTGTCATTTAGTCAAAAACATACAGTTTAAGTATAGCATATCACTATTTTTATTTCAAATATAGGTCGTTTCTTTTCTTAGCTTCCGTTCCGGTGCAGGTGCTAAAGGGTGCGCCTATAGTTATATTTTTTGCAATAAAATGTTTGCGGACGCTGATAGTTCCATTAGGGGTACGTTTTCACCAGTTGAACACGTAACGGTACATAGGGTTGCAAAGAACACAACCCAAGTACACGACGTGTTCAAAGCCCCCTTATGAAACTATCAGCGTCCGCAAACAAACTTGCAGCCAAAAAGAACATAGCTATACGCGCACATTCAAAATGGATGTGATGTATATGCGGATTTATTCATGCGCATCTGTTTTACTGACGGGTGCAGGGGCGTTTGCACCGGTAGAAAAAGCTTATATCGTCCGACGGTGAGAATGTTCGCATTCCTGTTAGTTTCAAAGGCTGCCTTTTCTTGCGTTAGTATTTCCTTTTAGAGAAGTACATATTAGGTTTGCAATGTTCTATTGGTTCCGTATGGGGGCTTTAAACACGTCGGTGCTTGAGTTGCGTTTTTTGCAACCTTAGCACCGCTACGTGGTTAACTGGCGAAAGCGTACCCCAAACGGGACTGATAGAACAGTGTAAACCTGATGTTGTTTATCAAATGGAAATACTAACGTAAGAAAGCCCTCAACTTTTTGGGCAAACGCCTGTTAAATCCCCAGAAAAAAAACAGATGCGGAATCATCCGCATCTGCATCATATCCATATGTAATTATTCCACTATCTCGATCAGATTTCCTTCCAATCCAACAATCGTGCTCTCATAATATCCATCTCCGGTAACTCTTGGTCCACTGCTCACTTCATATCCATCTTCCTGAAAGCGCTTAGTCAACTGATCCACATTTTCTTTGCTCCCCACAGAAAAGGCTATGTGTGCAAACCCCGGTCTAATGCCCGGAAGTCCGGGTGCAAGGTTTGTCTTATTCATAATTTCCAGTCTTGAACCTCCTTCGAAGGTTAAGAAATAGGAAGAAAACTCTTTTTCCGGATTTCGATATTTGGTTCCTGCAACCGCATGAAAGTATTTTTCAAAGAAATCTCTTGCCATCTCGAGATCCTGAACGTACATTGCCATATGTTCTATTGATATATTCCCCATATTTCACCTCATATTTTATACTGATAACTATCGTTTATAGGGCAAAAGGCTCCTTACATTATCAGGAGCCTTTTAGAGGGTTAATGAAAAAAATGTTTAAATTCTTACTTAGCCATGTTTCTTGAACGAATATCAAAAGCTACTGCGATGATGAAAATTATTCCTTTTACTACATACTGCCAAGAAATATCTACACCCATAAGGTTCATACCGTTTGTAAGAGACATGATAACGAGTGTACCGATAATAGTATTTGTTACTTTACCAATACCACCGCTTACGGCAACACCACCGATGTATGAAGATGCGATTGCATCCATTTCGAAACCGGTTCCTGCTGTAGGAGTTGCTGACTGTAAACGTGATGTAAATAAGATACCTGCGATTGCTGCAAGTGTTCCCATAGAACAGAATGCAAACATCATAACTCTCTTAACGTTGATACCGGATAATTCAGCTGCCTGAGCATTTCCACCGATACCATAAATTGCACGTCCAAGTTTGGTTTTGTTAAGCATAAAGTTGTATCCAAGAAGGATTACACCTACGATAACGGCTGTCCAAGGAAGTCCGTTAAAGCTTGCAAGTCTTGTAATGATAACCATTACAACTACTGCAATTGCAACAAGTTCTACAACGAAGATTGGTAAAGATGTTACCTGGAAGTTGTATTTAACTTTATTTCTTCTTGCGTTAATCATTGCAATAAATACAAGAATGATGCCGATAACACCGATTGCAATTGTAATAAGATGTCCCTCTGTAGGATCTACGATACTACCGTTAGATAAAGCGTTGAATCCTGCATTTGGAATAATGATGGTTCCTGTTTTCTGTAAGGACAGTGATAATGCTCCTCTGAAGATAAACATACCTGCCAATGTTGTTACGAATGCAGGAACTGATAATCTTGTTACGATAAGACCCTGATACGTACCAATTGCCAAACCGATTAATGCTACGATTGGAATTGCTACCCACTCAGAAATATTGTACTGAGTCATCAGGATTGCTGCGATTGCTCCGGAAAATCCGGCTACAAAACCAATAGACAAGTCAATCTGTACAAGAATCAAAATAATTGTCATACCGATAGCAAGAACTGCTACATAACCTGCCTGGTTAATTAAGTTTGTGATGTTCATAGCTGTCAGGAATGCACCTTTGGTCATAAAATTAAAGAAAATCATAATTACGACCAAAGCAATGTACATCATGTAACTACGCACATTTTCTTTTAAAAGTCTGATAATCTCATGAAAAAGACTTTCTTTTTCTTTACTTTCTGTTATGTTAATTTCACTCATAGTTTACCTCATTTCTGCACCGTCGTGCTTGTATTATGATTTTACTGCTAAAGCCATAACTTTTTCTTCGTCTGCTTCTTCGCCAATAAGTTCACCTGTAATTGTACCTTCTGACATTACATATAATCTGTCACTCATACCAAGAATCTCCGGTAATTCGGAAGAAATCATAATAATACTCATTCCTTCTTCTACCAATCGATTCATTAATGTATAGATTTCAAATTTCGCTCCTACGTCAATACCTCTGGTAGGTTCGTCAAGAATTAATACATTAGGTTCTACAAACATCCATTTTGCAAGCTGAACTTTCTGCTGGTTACCACCACTTAAGTTTCCAACTTTCTGCTCGATGGACGGTGCTTTAATGTTAATAGACTCTTTATAATAATTTGCGATACGAATTTCTTCATTTTCATTAATTGAAAGTTTCTTTACTAGCGCATCCAAATTTGCAACCGATATATTATAGCGAATGTCCTGCATAAGAATCAGGCCATTTCCTTTACGGTCTTCTGTTACATAAGCGAGACCGTCTTTAATTGCAGCTGCAGGGGAATGATATCTCTTTTCCTTACCGTTCATATACAGATGACCATCTGTAATACGATATCCTTTTGGATTACCGAATATACTCATTGCCAATTCGGTACGGCCTGCACCCATTAAACCTTGTAATCCAACAATTTCGCCTTTTCTTACATTCATGTTTACATGATGAAGAATTTCTCTATAATTCTTTTCAGGATCTTCTACTGTCCAATCTTTCAGTTCGAAGACCACATCTCCAATTTTCTTTTCTGCGCGCTTTGGATAAATGTTGTCGAGTTTTCGACCAACCATGTTTTGAATAATTTCTTCTTCTTTGATTTCTCTTTCATGTGCGTCCATAGAACAAATGGTACTACCATCTCTAAGAACTGTAACCGTATCTGCAATAGCAGTGACTTCTTTTAATTTGTGAGAAATCATAATTGATGTCACGCCTTCTTTTTGCAGTTTTTTGAGTAGTTCTAAAAGATTTTCACTGTCATCCTCGTTCAGGGAAGATGTAGGCTCATCGAGAATCAGTAACTTAACGTTTTTGCTAAGTGCTTTTGCAATTTCAACCAACTGCTGCTGACCAACTCCCAATGTCTTTAATTTTACAGATGGGTCTACATTATCCAGACCAACCTTCTTTAATTCTTCTTTTGCACGAACGATTGTTTCATTCCAGTTGATAATATTGTTCGAAGCAATCTCATGTCCGAAGAAAATATTTTCATATACGGAAAGTTCCGGGATTAACGCCAACTCCTGATAGATAATAGCGATACCTTTGCTTTCACTATCTGCAATATTTCTGAACTTCTGTACTTCTCCATCATAAACAATATCACCACTGTAAGTACCGTGTGGATACACACCTGAGAGAACCTTCATAAGGGTTGACTTACCTGCACCGTTCTCACCAACTAAACAATGTATTTCTCCTCGTTTTACTGAAAAGTTTACATTGTCAAGTGCTTTGACACCCGGGAAAACTTTTTCTATATTTTTCATTTCAAGAATATAGTCACCCATATCTGAATCTCCTTCCTTTTTAAAACCAGCCGCCTATTTAGGCGGCTGGTTCCTAATAGTTTCTATTAGTCTTTACTTAATTATCTGTATTATTCAAGTCCTGTGAAATCAGATGCTGAATAGTATTCAGAATCGATTAATGCAGACTGTACGTTGTCTTTTGTTACAACTACGATGTCTGTCTGTTTTGCAGGAACGTCGATCTTGCCGTTGTTGTAAGTTGTAGTAGTTTCTACTTCTTCACCATTTAATACAGCAAGTGCCATAGCTACTGAGTCAGCTGCTAATGTACGAGTATCTTTGAATACTGTCATAGACTGTTTTCCATCGATTACGTACTGAACAGATGCCTGCTCACTATCCTGTCCTGTGATGATGTAGCTCTTGATGTCTGCATCAGCTGCGAATGTGTCAGCGATAGCACGAGCTGTTCCATCGTTAGGAGCAAGGATTGCAACGTCACCCTTCTGTTCTGCAGATGCAGCAGTAAGGTTTGCTTCAGCAAGTTTTTTAGCTGTGTCGAAATCCCAGTTTGTTGTTGTCTGTCCAAGAATTTCACCTTCATCATCACGGCTAAGTTCTCCAGCACCAACAAATCCTGCAGCTTTTTCAGAGTTAGCAATTACGAATGTTCCGTCTTTTACCTTTGGCTCTAATACAGACCAAGCTCCTTCGAAGAAGATGAAAGCGTTGTTGTCTGTTGCAGCACCTGTGTAGATGTAAAGAGGTACACCGGTTCCTTTTGCATTGTCGATTAAGTACTGTCCCTGAGCAACACCTACTGAGAAGCTGTCGAATGTTGTATAGTAATCAACTGCTTCAGTATCTGTGATAAGACGGTCGTAAGAAATTACGGTTACGCCTGCTGCTTTTGCTTCTTCAACTGCTGCTGCAGCTGCTGTAGCATCCTGTGGACAGATAATAAGAACTTTGATTCCTTTAGAGATTAATGTCTCTACGTTTGTTTTTTCTGTTGCAGAAGATCCCTGGCTGAATAATACCTGGTTTGTGAATCCTGCATCACCTAAAATAGCTTCGAACTGAGCCTGATCCTGTAACCATCTTGGCTCGTCCTTAGTAGGAAGTACGATACCTACCTGAATTCCTCCCTCATCTGAGCTTTCAGCTTCAGATGAATCAGCGTTTTCTGCAGTTTCCTCTTTTGCAGCATCTGTGTTGCTGTCTCCAGCGTTTCCTGCATCATTGCTACCGCATCCTGCTAAAAGTGATGCAGTAAGTCCCATAGTAAGGAATAAACTCAACAATCTTTTTTTCATAAATAACTACTCTCCTTTTCGTTTTGGTTTGTTTTTGTTTACAAGCTTATTATAGTACAAAGGAAAGTATGATAACTTGCTAAGAACTATCTATTTTAGCATAGTACGGTTTGTGTATTACGTTTTTTTGCTATATTATTTTTAATAACAAATTTTATTAGTTAAGTCTGCTTTTATTCCCTCATTTATCCCTGTATTTTAAAAGTGCGCACCAGCATCCCCTGTTGCGCACTTTTTCTAATTATTCGGCGTTACTTCGACATTCAGATATACATCCTCTTTCAGGTAAAATCCACTCTCTATAATCACCTCGTCCATATTCTCTTTTGTAACACTGCTTTGCTGCAAAGTTACATATGGACACTCTTCATATCCGTTATCAATTTTTGGAATCCCGTTTAATTCGCGACCGTTAATCAGATCAATCGTCATTTCAGCTGCTTTCTCAGCAAGTGCCTCAATCGGTTTGTATACCGTCATCAGCTGGGTTCCTTCCACAATTCGCTGACACGCTTCTAAGTCTGCATCCTGTCCGGTAACAGCCACTTCACCTGCCATACGGTTTTCTGCAAGAATCTGAACAACTTTCCCTGCCAGGTTGTCATTACCACACATTACAGCATCTATGTCTTTTAGAACGCCGGGATTTTGCTGGAAATATGTATCGACATTTTCTGCTCTCCAGCCTTCGATAAATGTTTTATCTACTATATTAAATCCGCACGTTTTAGCAACCTGCTCAAAACCACTGTTTACCATAGCGACGTTTTTATCAGATTCCGCACCACAAATCATCAAAACATTTTTTCTTCCATCGCCAAGCTTATCATTGATCGCCTGCGCCATCAGTTTTCCAACTTCAGTATTATCAAATGATACATACAAATCCACGCAGGCATCCGAAATGAATCTGTCATAAGCAATGATTTTGATTCCTTTGCTCCGTGCCTCTTCCAGTAAATCTTTAATAACTGTAGCATCTACCGCAACGATTACCAACGCATCGACTCCTTCATCGATGCAATGCTGCACCTGTTCTCTCTGCTTTTGGGCATCACTGTTTGCGTTTAACACTTCCACATTTGCCCCCAGTTCCGTCGCTGTCGTAGTGAAAATATCCCTGTCTTTAATCCAACGTTCTACTACAAATGTATCAAAACAAATACCTATCGTAGGTTTGGTTATTTCTTTTCTGGGTGCGCCCTTCTTTTCTTCTTTGGCGCCACATCCACACAACGCTACGACCATTACTATCATCAGTAATGCAGCTATTGTTCGTTTCATACATTTACTCCTCCTCGATATTCTGACGGCGTAATACCAACTTTCTTCTTAAATATATAGCTGAAATAATTTGGATTGGCATATCCGATATCCAGACAGATTTCTTTCATGCTCTTGTTCTGGTCTGCAATCATTTCTTTTGCTTTTTCTATCTTAAAATCAGTCAGATATTCAATAAAGTTTTCGCCCGTTTTATCTTTGAACAGTTTGCTG
>JAILQS010000053.1 GCA_024698865.1 Lachnospiraceae bacterium
CTTCACCTTCTGTCAGTTCCTGATCATCGATACTCTCAATCTCCGGTTTTTGTACCTTTGCGTTGTATACAAATGAAGTTTCTGAAAGGATAACCTTCGCATCCTGAATACTGATTGTCTCTGGCTCTTCCGGATCTTCCGGATCTTCCGGCTCTTCCGTATCTTCCGGCTCTTCCGGATCCTCCGGTGAAGTAGTAACATCCGGCGTTTTTATCGGTGTTGGCGACGGTTTTGTAGTTGGTGTTGATGACGGTGTTGTCGTCGGTGTTGGTGACGAAACGGTTTCTTGCATCCATTTTGCGGTTACCGTCAAATCACTTTGAACATTACTAAAATCTACATCCCATCCATCAAATACGAATCCTTCTCTTTTCAGATTCTCAGGCGCTGTTGCTGATGTACCTTTTTCCACGCTTTCCGTTTTGATCACCTTGCCCTGTCCATCTTCAAATACAACATTGTATTTTTGTACAACAGGAATATTGGAAATCGCACTCTCTACCTGTGTCAGTTTCTGGAATGACGTAGTACTGATTCTTGCTTTCTGTTCCTCTGATAATGAATTGTAAGCAGTTCTTGCCGCTTCTATGGCCTCACGGTTTTCTTCAGTAACAGCCCCCGCCTCCGGGAGATTCTGAATCAATTCCATTACATTGTTAGCAGCCGCTTTATCTGCTTTCATCTGTGTAATAGCTGCCTCGGCCTGTGTCTTTTGGGAAGGTTTCAGCCCTGCTTTTTCAGAAGGAATTCCCTCTATTCCATTGCCTGAAGTCCCTTTAGCTGCAATCATATATTTATGTCTATAGTTACCTTCTGCTTTCAACTGATAACTAAGCGTTGTTGCCGGTAATACAGCAACTTCTTCACTGTCTCCATCCTCATCAACGTAGTAAAGAACGAATTCCGTAACCGGACGTTCTTTCGTCGCCGGATTTGACCATGTAAATTTAAGTGCAGGATCGTGCTCCTCATCCGTTATCAATGCCATTTCAAAGTCATCTACCGTTGGAGCCGGTGCCTTGATATTAGTAACTCTGTAACCATAAAACGGTATCGCTGCTTTACCTTTCTGCAATACTTTAGACCAGCTACCGAAGGACCAGTCAAATCCATATGATTTGATTAACTGGTTTGAAACAATTCCGTTTACTGCTGAGGCACTGATATTTTGTACCTGTCCTGCTGCCGATTTGGTAGAACCTTTGGATGTTGAATTACCGGTAGACTTACTGTAATCCAGGTTCACATAGCCTCCTGCCCATCCTTCCACGGAGCCGGCAAGTGAGCCACCGCCCTGAACGGTAAGACTAAAGGTAAAACCATGTGACATTTCTCTGGATAAAGTTGATGAAGCACTGGAAGACCATGCTCCGATTGCTGCTCCACCACTGTAACCAAGCTGATATTGTCCTGCTGAAAGCTGTGGTTCCGAATTGCTCCACTCAATATTACGATATTTGTATGGGTTACCTTCATTGTCGGAAGGCAAATCTTTATCTGTAATTTTATAAAGTGTTTCACCTACGCGTGTATTATACTGGTCAACAAACTCGTTGTATTCATCTATTCCCATCTGGAAATAGACAGGTGCAAGCGACACTCGAATGGTATGTGCGTTCTGTACCCATTTACCGTCTTTGTATATGTCATAACAATAAATCATTTCCGGTATACGGGACAGCACTACCTGATCCTCTTCCTGAGCTGAGAATGTAGAAGAATGTGTCTGCTCAAATTCTTCTTCAAATGACTGCGACCAATCCATCGTATATCCGCTTTCGACAGAAGTCTTAACCGGTCCCGCCTGGACTTCTCCGGCAAACCCTACACCAAAGGATACGTTGTCTCCTTTGGAGTTAGAATAACCGGTACTGGTTTCAATAGAAAACTCTGTTCCGCATGAATCAGCATATCCACCAATATCATCCACTTCTTTAAAGTAAGGTCCTGCCTGAAGTACAGCAAGAACTTCCGGATCTGTATATGCATATCCGACATAGTTGTTGTTGCCGTTAGACATACTACGGCGTGCAAGAACTCCGTCGTTATTGACATCCACCGGTACAAAAACCGTATTACAATATGTGTCATCTCTCTCTTTAATAACCTTAGATGCACTTTCCGTTTTATCTTCATCTACCCAGCCACTATAATCTCCGCGAATATCACTTGCAGCATATTCCGTACAGGAACCATATGTAATATTTCCACTACCATCCTTAGTATCTCCAAAGGAAGAACCACCCATAACACCCATATATACATTGGTGGTTCTTGCATCTTTCTTTTTGAACCAAAGTGTATATACAAACTGCTCTCTACCTGCATCGTTGTGATTGAAGTTTCCGACTGCCACATCATTTACCCAATACACATCTGTCGTTGTACCATCATCCAAAATTGTATTAAATGTCTCTGTCATAATTTCCGGTGTAAATACATTCTCCGCAGAACCTGCTTTATAAGAGTAAATCTGCCCGGATATGAAAACATCCGCCGGTGTGCTGTGTCCATTGGTCCTTCCGCATGCTACCGTAATTGGCATCCAGATATTACGCTTATCTTTAATTCTATCCATACTTTTCTTAACAAACGTACTCATATCAAGCAAGGATAGCCCACTTCTAACATAAGCATTGTCCTTATAACGAATAGTCGCGGTAACATATTGGGTCTTATTAACATCACATGCTCCAATCATACGTATTGGTATATTATTAGCTTTAGCCGTTGCAGATTGATTTGAAGTATAACCTACCACAACAATCTCATCTGCTCCTTCGCCGTCTATGTTACCGGCTGCAATTGTTCCTCCATGCATAAGAGTGTAAAGCGTTACCTCTAAATCATCCTGGTGCTGCGTTTCTCCTTTATCATACATCCATATCGGTGTATTCATCTTCCAGCCATTGGAATAATCACCTATACCAATACAAGTCGTATATTTTCTGATATCTGTAAAATCCTCATTCCATCCATCTTCTTTACTATCAGAATCATTATGGAAACCGGCTGAATACGCGAATTCTTCCGTTTCATCACCATCAAAGTCACCGGTTGTCAGAGTAACAATCGGTTTGTATTTTTCATGGCTTTCTGTTGTATATCCTTTGTCCACAAGCACCGTATTTAAGTCCAATATTTTTTTGCTTGTAAGCGCAGTTCCGTTAAATTTGATTTCATACAAATTAACATTAGAACCATCACCACAGCCATATACAATCAGAGAGTCTTTTCCATCACCATCATAATCTCCCGTTGTAATCGCTACCTTGCTTATCATTTCATAATAATACGGTTTTGTAGTATTTATCCAGTTTGCTTCGTCCAGGTAAATCGTGTATATTGTCTTAGCCCCCGGTTTACGAACAAAACATACATAAGTACTACAGGTTGGATCCCATCCTATGTATGCGGCATAGTCTCTACGTCCACTTCCCATCGGGTCAAAAGATGTACCTCTGACAAAACGATAGGCATCTTCTCCAAATCCAATTTCGTCCATATTGGAAAACGAACCATTGGATGCAACCCGATTCGGGCTTTTTACAACCGCATAACTACCGTCATACTTTTGTCTTGTCATATCAAGATTATTAAATGTCATACCATAAACAGCCTTGTGATGTCCCCAATATCCAAACAATTCATTCTGTTCGGATATAAGGAAAGGCGTATTTCCTACAGAACCATACGGGTCTACATCATCCATTTTGTTAAACCCTGTTGGTTTAGATTTGTCCAGATTAAAAATAGCATCGGTCTGGTTCTGATTATCTGCTGCCCGAACCGGTGTATTAAAAACCGGTACAATCTGAGCCAGCATAAGCACAACCATAAGAAATGCTAAGCTTTTTCTACGTGTTTTAAATAGAATCTTCATAAAATTTACCTCTCTCTTTTCCTAATAGATTTCATTTGTTTATTCCATCCCTGTCTGTCTGAGTTTTTGTATCAGAAGTGTCACTACGCTTCCCAAAGTAAATGCAAGAATCGCTATAATGACATAACCGCCCATTTCCGGTCCTAAAATAGTTGATCCCATGACAGTTGCGGTATGCTGTTTTATATTGCCGGTTATTCCCGGTGCATTAAACAGCATCAAAACGAGTAGAACAGCCAGTCCAGCACTCGCCACTGCGAGTCTTTGTGCCTGCTTTCTGGCCTTATAGACCGCTTTCTTATGCAAAATTCCCTTCATCAGTTCTTCATTGCTTCGCATGTTATCACCTCCTGTTGAAAGCCGTCAGTTTTATCCTCTCACTATATATAATGCAGTTCATTTTTATTTTTCTCACTTTTTTTCAAAAAAATTACGCCTCCTTTGTACCCTTCCAAAAGATAACAAAAAAGACGTAACATATATTTAAGAACGCAATTGTCTGTAGAAATAATACAGAATTGCTGCTGTAACCATTGGCAGCGAAAAACCGATTATTGAAGAAATCCCCGTCTCTGATACGAGCAGATTATACATTCCGTGAAAAAGCATACTAAGTGAAAGTGCGCCAATGACACTTTCCAGACGAAGCACCTTAAACCTACGGACAATAATCAATCCCATAATCAGGGTAAACACGCTGACAATGTGCATTACTCCGACTGCCAGTCCTCGAACAAGTACAAAACTCAGGCTTTCCGTACCGGATGATACCATGGAACAGATATTTTCATAGGAAGCAAAGCCCGCTCCCATTCCAAGTGCCGCATGGGTCAACTTATCATCTTCCGGTGCAAACATCACGAAATAAAACAATAATGGCAAAAATTTCATCATTTCTTCCACAACAGGAGAAATAAACACTGCGGTATCCTCCGTTCCGATACCGGAAGCTGCATCTATAAAACCACTAACGTACGCTCCAAGCAGGCACGCCACCATACCAAGTATAAAATTCAAGACAAAACGATTCGCATTGCCCCGCAGGAAAAACATTGTCAGCACCAGCGGAATTATCATGCATAGCAAAATATTTTCTGCGTAAATCATATATTCTCCACCGCCTTTCGCACAGACAGATAGAGTAGCGGAATACACAGGGTTTCTATTGACATAAAAAACAGATACCAGTTTCCTTCACTCATGTACTTTGCTGTAATTGCCCATGTCAACAACGAACATACCGTACAAATATGACTGTTCGCTAAAGGCTCGTTCTTCCACACAAGATACAGTTTGACAATCCAGAACACAATTCCAAGTACAAGCAGTAAATAACCGGCGGTATCAAACATTATTTTCAAATTCGATGCCACAAAAAACGTAGCAGCTTCCGTTGCAATCAAAGCCGTACAAAGAAGTGCCAAAAGCACCCATTCTATAGCCGTAACCAACTGTTCTGTCCTCAACGAACATACAACGGTATACAACAAAAGTCCATATACCAATCCAATAAAAACATCCTGTAGCATTTCACCGGACCAGCCAATCCATAAAGCAGTGTTACAAGCTGCAAAGAGAACTGCCCCCACTGCCTGTTTTTTTGCTATACGGACATCGTAGGAAACCCCCGTGCCAATCGTTGCAGCGAGCGTCAAGAAGAATGCCGCCTCACCAATTTCATTTGCAGCAAAAGGCATACGTGTTTCCGGGCGCATCAAATCAAAGGTCAGCCAATATAAATCCGTAAACAGCCAAAGCACAAATGTAAACGAAAGAAAGACCGGTGTAATGGTCTTTCGGTATCTTCGAAGTGTCTTTCCGGATATAAAAAGATGTATGGAAAGAATGACTATTTGAAATAAAACGGCTGATATCGTGAATATTTTTTCATACATTCCACAACTCTCCTCTTCTTTCCGGTTCTGCCACTCTCAACAATACATATCTTTTAGTATTTTGCATCTGTAATCCCCATTTCTTCCAGTTCTTTTTTCAGGGACTTCTTCCCTCGATCCATCAGATTGTAAATCTGTCGTATACGTAACCCCATCGCCTGAGCTATCTCTTCATGTGACAACCCCTCCAAAAACGAAAGTGTCAGTGCCTGGCGATACTCCGGTTTGAGTTTCTGCAACGCCTGATACAGCTTCCGGTTTCGTTCCTGTTCCAACAGTGTGAAATCCGGTAGGTCATTCGCTGAAGGTATGCTTTCATCTAACGGAACCAGCTGAATTTTCTTCTTGCGAATATGCATCAGCGCATTGTTTCGCCCAATTGCATACAGCCAGCTTCGAAAACTTCCCTTCTTCCTCGTTTCAAAATGGGGCTTATTCACCGCCAAGCGGGCAAATGTGTCCATCAGAATCTCCTCGGCATCTTCCATACATCGTACATAGCCAAGCAAAAAAAGCAGCAGCCCGTCCTTATGACGCACCAGTAATGTTTCTAAATCCGCATCGTTATCTTCTTTTCTGTAACGAATATAGACTTCTTCATCTGTTTCCATAGATACTGCTGCCTCCTTTCTGTTGATAACAGAACTTTTGATTCTTTTGTATCGGTAATCCACCCGATTTTTGTGTATTCGTAATCCGTATGGAAGATCCTTGATTTGCTCTGATTAACGTCTTGTCTTCATTAAACGAAAAACATTGCTTGTTGTCAAGTTTTACGTAGGAATCCGCTTTTCGGTTGCCACACGCGTAAGGAGGCACACCGTCTCACCTTGTCCATCATAGTTCAAACCAATGTTCCAATTCCCTTCAATGATTTCAGCAACTGTCTTTTTTCTTCTTGGTTCATTTGATCATATAGTTCTTCAAAATATATGAGCGTTTTATATACATTGTCCGCAGTCACCTTATCATTTTCTATTGAACGCTTCTTTTTCCTTGTTTCAGATAAAAGGTTTTCTAACTCCTCTATCTTATCATATATTTTGTACAAGCGGTCATTATAATCATTTTTCATTCTTGAATAATGTTTATCTTCAACGTTTAAATAATCCAGTTCTTCAATTATTCTGTCTTTTTTCAAGATATGTCTTCTCAATTCTTTTTCGATAGATTCGAGTTCTTTATCAATTTCATCAGTATCAACTTTCATATTTATTTTCTTTTGCATCATATCTGCAAATTTAGGATTACTAACAAGTTTTACAATCACTTCTTTTACTGCTTCATCCAATAATTCTTCTCTTATTTGTTTACTAAAGGAACATTTATGTCCTCTTATCATTGTTCTATGCTTACATCCATAGTATAAAAAGTCCTTGTACCTTGTTCCATCAGGTCGCCTTTTTAT
>JAILQS010000077.1 GCA_024698865.1 Lachnospiraceae bacterium
TGCTATTTTTTACGTTGCGCAACCTTCTATTAATCGTTATAATAATATTGTAAAAAAGTGTACGTCATTTCCGAATGAGACGAATAAGTGGGGAGAGAACATATGAGAAAGTTTGCATTAGTAGTACTTAGTGTTGCAATTATAGTTGCGTGTAGTTTAGGGGATTTCTTGGTGCCACACAGTGATGTGGTCTCTGCAGCAGAACTATCTGCAGCAGAACTATCTGCAGCAGAATTATCTGCAGCAGAATCAGATGTAGATTATGACATAATCTATTCCATTCCGTCATATAATTATTCCAAAAAGACCGTGAAAATAAAATGGGAAGCAGTTCCGGAAGCAGTATCCTATCGCCTGTCATATAAGAAGGGGGACAAGTGGGAATCTTTGCTGGAAGGAAAGAAACTGCAGAAGACTGTTTCTATTTCTAAATATGGAAAGATGTTGATTTATAAAATAGAGGCCTTTGATAAGGATAAAGTTTGCATTGGTAAGTCGGATGAGATTAAGATTGTCTTACCGGCCAAAGTCGCCAAGATTTATACAACAAGCGTATATGATACGGACGTATTGCTAAACTATGAGGCATCGCCGTATGCCACAGAATATAAGATTTATATCAAAACCGGCAAAGGCAAGTTCAAATACTATGACAGAACCAATACGAGAAAAATGACACTCCCGGTAGAACCGGGCAAATCATACACGTTTAAGGTTGTTCCAATATACGAAATAGATGAGAAGGTGTTTGTTGGGGCAGAGAAGACAACTACGTTCAACAATACATCGGTTGTATCCCTCAAACATCAAAAGTATTCATTTAGCCGGATGAAAAAGGATATGAATCGGCTGAAAAAGAAATATAACAATTACATCACCATTGAAAAAGTTGGAAAGAGTGAGGAAGGCAGAGGGCTGTACGACGTTATACTTGGCGACAAAAATGCCAAGAAATCGCTTCTTGTTGTGTCTGCCATCCATGCAAGAGAATATGTTACGACGGTTACCTGCATGAAACAGTTGGAATACTACTTAGAGCACTACAACGAAAAACTCGATGGAAAGAGATTGTCAAAGGTGTTCAAAGAATGTAATGTGCATTTTGTTATGATGGCGAATCCGGATGGGGTTACGATTTCGCAGGACAAGAAACCCGGATGGAAGGCAAATAGCCGGGGGGTAGACCTGAACAAGAATTTCCCATACCGTTTTAAAGTAGAAGGAAAGAAATCCGGAGCCGGTTATTCCGGTAAGAAAAGCGCTAGTGAGTCAGAGACACAGGCACTGATTGCGCTTACGCAGAAGCTAAAAGACAAAGGTCCGGTTGCCGTAGTTAATTACCATGCGATGGGGCAGATTGTATTCGGGGATTACAAAGGGCAGAATACTGATATGAAAAACAAAATGAAAAGCATGTACGATATCGCAAGATATGCTACCGGATATTTTGATGCGAAAAGTTACGGAGACGGAATCGGAAGAGGAAACTATCGTGAATATTTGATGTATGTTCAGAACATTCCATCTATTACAATCGAGGTCGGCAAGACAGCTTGTCCGGTCAGCCAGAAGGAATATAAGCAGATTTTCCAGGATAACAAGTTAGTAGTTCTTCGAATTGCCAAGATTATATAATAAAAAAAGAAGCCAGAGTTACGTTATTACGTGACTTTGGCTTCTTTATGTGTATGTCATAGACACATTTTATGTTTGTTTATTCTAGAAATTCGTAGCAATAATTAAGGAGCAAATTTCATTATTTGCAAAATCCATAGCAGTGATACCGTATTTTCCGTGTGTGTTATTCTGGAAGAAAGTTTTAAGCTTCGGATTGATATTATTGGAAACGGTAGTAATGCTAGGAATGCCGAGAATACTGCGATAACCGCTGGTATAGTTAATGAATAACCAGCTTGGATCCGCATTATTAGCCTCGTTGTACATTGCAGAGATTTCATTCCATTTGTTGTTGTTATTGCCTACTTTGTAGTGATCTTGGATTTTGATGTTGGAACCGGAATCGGTGTTGGTGAAGATAGTGTTATCTGCCCACATAAAAGCGTCAATTCCGCCAATGCTGGAAGCAAAACGGCGAAGAAGGACGATTTTACCTCTTACCTGTCCAAGGTTTGGAATGGTGTTACCGAGGTACCAACGATTTGGATCGCGGTCTACATAGCTTCTGAAGGTATCTTCAAAGGAGCGGGTTACATTTTCCGCATTATGTTCTTCCTTTACAGACATGATGATTGTTTCGGTCGGATTAGCGTTCAGAAAAGAAGTACATGCATTCAGCACGTTATCGAAATTCAAGTCTTGATATACCACACCATGATGAATGGTGAAGGCATTGTCGATGTGACGACAGCGGATGTCCAGATAACGGACACCGGCATTTAATTGATCCCCAATACTAAGGTTCTGGCACTTTGCAGTTCCGTATACGGGTTCTTTTCGAGCTCCGGAATCGTGTGTACCCGGAATCGAAATCTGTGTCAGACAGGTATTATCACTGATAGAACCCATCCAGTTGCTGTTGGTGTATGCTTTGGCAGATGGCGCAAATGCCATACCCGAAAGCAACAGCGTTAATGAAAGTGCGATTGATAAAATTTTTTTGAACATACATCCTCCATTCTGAGAAACTGTTTTCAGAACTAAAATGTACTATATAGGGTATTGCTAAGCCATATATAATACAATATAGCCTAAAAATGTTCCCTCTTTGTTATCCTTCAAGAACCATTTTACGAAAAATAAGTGTAGGATAGCAATGCAAAAGATGAGCATTTTGTTATAAAATTTTATCATTTTGGCACTATTTACTGACAACAAGTTCTTTTCGGTAATTGGTTGGTGTCATCTTTGTTATTTTATGAAAAGATTTGGAAAAATACAGACTGTTATCAAAGCCCAGGGAGTTGGCGATTGCTGTAATCGACAGGTTGGAATGACGCAACAGATAACATGCCTGTTTGATACGATAAGAGGTAAGATACTCTTTTGGAGACTCTCCCATCGTGGTCTGAAAACAGCGGAAGAGGTGACTGCGGCTGATTCCAACGTATTTGGCGATGTCTTCTACTGTGATCGGATACGAATAATTGTTGGTAATATATTCAATTGCTTTTTGGACATACGTATTGGTCGTTGACTTCACTTCTTTGGCAGAGGAAGACTTGATAAACAAAGATAGTGTAGTGTAGAGACGACCGGTCATTTCCACCATATGTTGAAATGTATTGCCGCGGGCATCGTAAATGTGCAATAACTGTCGCTCGATTTGCGCACCGGCGTCAAAATAAGTTTCATTTTCAGGCGCATTTCCTGACACTTCATTTGAAAGAGTATCACAGGAAAATACGGGATGTGATGGTGTAAAATCGGTAGCACCAAGAAGCATCGGAGCATCACTTCCGGAAAAACCAACCCATGCATACTCCCAGGGGTCGTCTGCGTCTGCCTGATAACGCACTTCTGTATTCGGATACACTAAAAACGCATCTCCTTTGGAAAGAGAATAGATTTCACCGTTTACTTCGTATTCACCTTTGCCGGAAACAATATAGTGAATCAGGTAGTGGTCGCGTACTCCGGGCCCCCAGGAGTGAAGTGGAGAGCATTTTTCATAGCCGACATTATATACAGAAAGTGATACTAACTCACGTTCCGTAGCGGTATAGGAAGCTTTTTGATTTTGTAAACTCATAACAATCCTCCGATTTGCAACATAATTACATATTTTATATACATTTTATCATTTCTTTTTTACTTGTAAAGAGATAAAATAAACATACGAAATATGGATTATGACACGGAGTCCGAGCAATTTACGGAGAGGAAAGTTTCCAATGGGTGCAAACACTCCGATAGAATTGTAAAGATTCCTATATTGAAAGGAGAATTACTATGGCAATTTTAGTAACAGGTGGAGCCGGATATATCGGAAGCCACACATGTGTAGAACTTTTAGACGCCGGATATGACGTAGTTGTACTTGACAACTTAAGCAATTCCAGCGAGAAATCTTTAGACAGAGTGAAGGCGCTTACAGGTAAAGATGTAACATTTTACAAAGGAGATATCTTAGACAGAGATATTTTGAATGAGATTTTCAAAAAAGAAACCATCGAAGGATGTATTCATTTTGCCGGTTTAAAAGCAGTTGGAGAATCTGTTGCTAAGCCATGGGAATACTATAACAACAATATTACAGGTACTTTAACATTAGTTGATGTTATGAGACAGAACGGATGCAAGAATATCATTTTCTCATCCAGCGCAACAGTATACGGAGATCCTGCAATTATTCCAATTACTGAGGAATGCCCAAAAGGACAGTGTACCAACCCTTATGGCTGGACCAAGTCTATGTTAGAGCAGATTCTGAGCGATATGCAGAAGGCTGATCCGGAATGGAATGTAATTATTCTTCGTTACTTCAATCCAATCGGAGCACATAAGAGCGGAACGATGGGAGAGAATCCAAATGGAATTCCTAACAACCTTATGCCTTACATCACACAGGTTGCAGTTGGTAAGTTGAAAGAGCTTGGTATCTTCGGTAACGATTATGATACTCCGGATGGAACCGGTGTACGTGACTACATCCATGTAGTTGACCTTGCAATCGGACATGTAAAAGCACTTAAGAAGATTGAAGAAAAAGCAGGACTTTGCATCTACAATCTTGGAACAGGACATGGTTACAGCGTACTTGACATCGTTAAGAATTTTGAAGCAGCCAATGATGTGAAGATTCCTTACAGCATCAAGGAAAGACGTCCTGGAGACATCGCAAGCTGCTATGCTGATCCTTCCAAAGCAAAGAAAGAGCTTGGATGGGAAGCACAGTATGGAATCAAAGATATGTGCGCAGATTCCTGGAGATGGCAGAAAAATAATCCAAATGGATACGATGACTAATAATTAGTTTAACTCAGTCGGGGTACAAGCTCCGACTGAGTTAAACGCTCCGCGAGGATGCGCACGGATTCGGACAGGAATTTGTCTGCTGAAGCAGACCCGAATCCGGCGCGCAAGACTCGCGAGCGAGTCTTGACTATGATACATACCCCCGGCAGGAGTTGTGGATTCTTGCCGGGGTTTTTATATAATAGGAAATCCCCCCACTCCCCTTGACAACGCGTGTACAAAAAAGTATCCTTTTAGGGAGTAAATTTTGAAAATGGAGGAATCGACATGCATGAAAGAGCGGTTACCCAGAGCATAATCGATATTGTTGTGGATAAAATGAAAGCAGAGAAGGTTACCCGGGTAGACAGTATTACTTTGGTAATCGGAATGATGCATGATTACGAGACACACTGGATAGAACATTATTACAACGAACTGAGCGCGGGAACACCGGCGCATGGGGCGGTTATCAAGATTGAAAAAGTTCCGATTTCTTTTAAATGCAGGGAATGCGGAAAGAATTTTACGCTGGATGTATTCAAAGACCGTGAAATGGTATGCAAACACTGCAAAAGTGAGAAGTACGATATGGTGACGGGGCGTGAGTTCTATATAAAAGAAATGGAAATAGATGATGAAGATAATGAAAATGTGGAGGAAGAATAAATGAAGACAATTGCAGTAGAAACCGGAGTTTTTGATAACAATGATAAGAAAGCCAAACAGGTAAATGATTTCTTACATGAGAAAGGAATCAAAGTATTTAATTTGCTTGGAACACCGGGTTCCGGTAAAACAACACTTCTGGAGCAGATACTTGCGCGTATGGATAAAAGTAAGGTCGCAGTAATTGAGGGTGATCTTTATACAGATCAGGATGCCAAGAGAATTGAGAATCTGGGGGTACGAACCGTACAGTTGAACACCAGAGGCGCATGCCACTTAGAAGCAATGATGATTGAAGATGCACTTAAGGAGCTCGATCTGGATGGCATCGAAACCGTAATTATTGATAATATCGGTAATCTCGTTTGTACCGCAGAATTTAAAATTGGTGAAGATATCCGTATTACCGTTTCCAGCGTAACGGAAGGAAATGACAAGCCACTTAAGTATCCACTTATGTTCCAGACAACGGATTATCTTGTTCTTAACAAAATGGATCTTGTTCCTTACACCAATTTTGATGTGGAAGAGTTCAAGAAACATGTACTTTCCCTGAACGCAGACTGTAGAATTTTTGAATGTACAGCAGTGAAGGGAGAAGGTGTAGACGAAATCGTTAACGCTATGAAATAAAAATATCAATTTTTAAAAAAAATAAAATATTTTGGAATTATCTATTATGTTTTCCCATAAGTAACCGATATTTAATGTAGAAGTTACAGGGAGGTAACGAATTCTTATAGTGAGTCACAGGATATTGCAGTGAGTCACAGTGAGAATACGAAGGGCATGGAAGCTTATTTTCTCAAAGGGCGAGGGATAAGTATGATAATTCAAAATAGTGTAAACGGTTATAATTATGCAATTGGTGCAGGAGCACCGGTTGGAACAGTCAATCATATACAGACACAGCCAACGCAGGAGGCAAAAGAATCATCTTCAAAAGATGATACAGCTGCAAGTCTTTCTTTATCCAGACATTTAAGAGGAAGACTTCAGTTTTACAACCAGATGGCAAGTGTTGGAGAAAGCAGCCATATTCATGGTTCTGGAACAGCAACAGAAGCCAAATTCGTTTTGCAGCGCTTGAAAAATGGAATGGATTCTGATGAGACCACTACCGTAGCAGAGGAATATCTGCTCCAGAATGAAGTTGCCTCTCTGAACAATGTAATCACTGATTTTAACAATATCAGATATATGTCGGATGAAGAGATGGATACTTATAGACAGAATATACTTGAGCAGTCACAGCAGGCACAGCTTGCACAGGCAGCTTCTATTACACCGGAACTGGTGATGGCTTTGGTATCCTGAATTTACTTTTTATGGAAATGTGAGCACATTTATAAAGTACTATTTTTTATCAAATATGTACTTTAATGTGCTCTTATTTTTTTTGAAAAAATTGCTATAATTATAACTAGAAGAAATACAGGAAAGGAACGGAGGATACATATGGAACAAAACAGATTACATATTACAAACAGAGCAAACAAGGTAATTCATACACTCTTAATTGTTTTTGCGATTGCGGCGATTTTACAGTCATATTTAAAAAGTGTGATGCTTGGTACATCATCGTTGATTCTAAGTATTGTGACAATTTCATTTGTGACTTTTTTGATTAAAGTGAAAAAGGATCCAAGATGGAATGCGATTGGGAATCCACTCGCATATCTGGTTGCTATACTGGGATTTTGTGTGCTTAGCAAGGGAACGAGCTATGTCGTATTTGAAGCAGCATTGGCTATCTTATTCTGCATGCTGTATTTTGATTCAAAAGCAATACTGTATACGTCAATTGCAGCAGATGTATTAATCATACTGTGCCCGATTATTTTCCAATTTCCGTTCCTCGGAGAAGGACTTGGAATAGCGGTTATTGTAATGCACATGTTCTGTCTGATTATGATCGAGGTATTGTCTTATTTCATAGTAAAATGGATGGAAGAGTATTTAAGAGAGATAGAAGCATCCGGAGAAAGCTCCAGAGATAAGATGGTAACCGTAAAAGAATTGCATGAAGAATTAACCGGTGATATTCGAACGTTGAATCAGGAAACGGATGCCAGTGTGGCAACGATTGATAATGTAGCAGAGGCTATCAGGGAAATGCAGGATGGTGCCTATGTACAGAGTGATAACCTTGGTAACATTATGGTTTCGGTAGAAGGAATCGAAAAACAGGTGAAGGATACCATGAATGCTGCAAGAGGAATTGAAGAGTTAACGAAGCAGCTGGTAGTAACGACAGATACGAACCTTGGAAGTATTCAGGGTGTAAAGAATCATATGGACAACATTCGTAGTGTGATGCGCGATGCAAATACAACCGTACAGGAATTTTCAGCAAGTATGAATGAAATTAGTGAGGTACTTTCTGCAATCAAGAGTATTTCTGCGCAGACGAATCTGCTTGCGTTAAATGCTTCCATCGAATCTGCAAGAGCCGGAGAGGCAGGACGTGGATTTGCAGTTGTTGCAGATGAGGTACGTAAACTGTCCGAGGAAACACAGGTTACAGTCGACGAAATAGATGTTGTTGTAACGAAAATGCAGGGCAAGATTCAAAGTGTTATAGATTCGGTAGAAAGCGGTGACAGACTGGCAGAAACAGGACAGCAGGCAATCGTGGAATCTGTTGAGAAATTTGACGCGGTAAAAGATATGTTTGCGCAGGTTCGTGAAGGTGTAGATGAACAGTATGAAATGGTGAAAAATGTGGATGTTCTTGTAGAAGAAGTTCGAAGCAACGTAGAGAATTCAACCGGGATTTCAGAAAAGAATACGGAAACAACGCAGAAAGTGATTGCATTGCAGCAAGACCAGCAGGAAGCGCTCAATCGCGTAAAAACTGCCGTTTTGGATGTTAAGAAACAGATTGATGAACTGGACATGGCATTCCGCGAAGAAAAGGAAGAACTGGAGCGATAATAATGGAGCAGAAATTACTCGAAAGAATAAAAAATCTGGTCAGAGAATGCGGTGTGCTTATAAGAGATGCACACTGTGACTCTGATGATATACAAGCCAAAGAAGGACCGGCGAATTTTGTTACAAAGTACGACACAATGATACAGGAAAAATTAAAAAAGGG
>JAILQS010000105.1 GCA_024698865.1 Lachnospiraceae bacterium
CCACTCATTTTAAATTTTTTCATTCCTTTACCTACTTTCTTAATTTTTCCAGCAAATTATACTATACTTATTCCGCAAAGTAAAGTCTCTTACTTATTACGGTACTTGTTCATAATTTCCATCGGAATGTGACAATAGTCATTTGGGTATTTGACAAGCCGATCCTGATGTTCATCGGCACTTCTTACGTAATTGGTCAGTGGCAGTACCTCTACGACTATTTTATCTCTATCTTCCCGGTTTGCGATAAAGTCCTGCGCTTTTTTCAAATGCTCTGCGTTTTCACTATATACTCCGGTTCTGTATTTAAGTCCGACGTCAATCCCCTGTTTATTCACACTGTAAGGGTCGATGATTTCGAAAAAGTACTCCATCAGCTGTTCCACCGATACACGCCCAGGGTCAAATACTGTTTTTACACACTCGGCGTAGCCATCATATTCTCCATCCAGTGAAGCACTCTCTCCATTCGCTCTTCCTGCCTCGGTCACTACAACTCCCGGAAGGCTTCGCATGAAATGTTGCACCCCCCAAAGACATCCTCCTGCAAAATATATCGTTTCTAGATTTGTTGCATTCATTTTTATCGCTTCCTTCGTATGTTTTTTATCAAGTAAAAATTGCAGATTTAAAATGTCATTTGGGCACTTTAAACCTGCAATATTCAGACTTTCTTATTGCAAATGTTTACTTCACTTTTTTCAATACATCCAGTATCTCCATCGGTGTAGACGCAAGTCCGATACATGGATATTTTTCAACATCACTTTCCTTCTGAAAACCAAATCCATACGTTACCGCCACAAATGAAATATCAGCATTCTTAGCACCAACTGCATCATTTTCCGTATCCCCAATCAAAACCGTGTCCGTCTTGCCGGCTCCCATTTCCTCCTGGCACATCCGAACAATGTCCGATTTCTTTAAAACATTGTTATTGTCCGCCCCATGCATCGGGTCGCAGTACCGATCAAAACCAAAATGTTTCAACAAATGAACTGCGTAATCCTCACGCTTATACGTTGCAACTGCCATCCTGATTCCTTCGTCCTTTAAGCATTGACACAGTTCAAAAATCCCGTCATACGGCTTCGCCAGAAAAAGTGCTTCTTCTCTTTTATAATAGTCGCGAAATACATTGGCGGCCTCCTGTGCCATCTTAGCATCACAACCATAATGATTCATAAAAGAATTCTGAATCGGCGGTCCGACAAACGTAAGCATTGTTTCGTAAGATAATTCCGGCAATCCTAACACTTTTGCAGCATATTTTGCACTTTCTATAATCCCCTCTCTTGTATCAAGAAGGGTTCCATCCAAATCAAAGATTACATTTTTTATCATCTGTTATACCTTATTCTTTCAAATTCTTCGCGATCCAAAAATGGTGCCATATCGTCAAGCGAAGGAGACACAATACGTCCATCCGGTAAAACTTTGGAAGATGACTTTGGCTCAAAATTCTGGTCCGGATCAACCACTGCTTCACAGATACATGGTCCTTCACAGTTCAATACTTCTTCCAATGCATCATCGGACATATCTTCCTTGTCGATCTTGAAGTATTTCAAACCAAACGCATCTGCCAGTTTCTCAAAGTCAGGGAAACCTACGCCACTCTCGCTGTCAATACCGATAAACGGTGGTTGGAAGAGATTTCTCTGCGTCTGACGGATGGAAAGATATCCGTTATTGTTTAAAATGAATATTTTGATATTCAGCTTATTCTGCACAACCGTTGCCAGTTCCTGAATATTCATCATAATACTTCCGTCGCCATCGATACAGATCGTTCTTTTGCTGTTATCTGAAACCGCTACACCTACTGCTGCCGGGAAACCATATCCCATAGCCGCACAGCCGGAATTGGTGAACATTCTCTGTCCCTGTTTTACCTTTGCTGCCTGGAATGTGATTACGCAGGCTGCACCATTTCCACAGATGATTCGATCGGTTCCGTCCAAATGAGCAAATACTTTGTCTATAAATACATATGGATTAATTAATTTATCATTTCCATGATACTCCGGTCTTACGGTTGGATATTTGTCGAGTAACTGTCTGCACCACAGAAGCCACTTAGCATGCTCTTTTGCCGGTGTATATTCCTGTGCAAGCATAACGTCTAAAAACTCATTCACATCCGCATGTATCGGCAAATCAACCTGAACCGTTGGTTTTACCAGTTCTCTGGCATCTACATCAACTGCAACCTTGAACGCATTTTTTGCAAAGTCATGGTGCGTATATCCAATCATTCGGATGTTCATACGGCATCCAAGACTTACAATCAAATCACAGTTTTGAATCGCAAAGTTTCCGGATCTCATGCCAACCGTTCCCGGCATTCCAACATAATAAGGATTATCAAAGGCTACCGTATCATTAGCATTCCATGCGGTTACAACCGGTATCTGATATTTATCAAGGAATGCAAGTAGTTTCTCTCTTGCACCACCCAGATTCACTCCGGTTCCTGCAAGTACCAACGGTGCTTTTGCAGATTTCAGACGCTCCATAAGAATATCTACCGCAGACTGCTTCACCTCCGGAACTCTCCAAACTACTTCCTGTTTATCATCAAAATGAATCAAAGTATCGGTATCAATCTTTGCTCCCTGAACATCAATAGGAATATCCAGCCAAACAGGGCCCCCACGTCCGGTTGTAGAAAGGAACAACGCCTTTTCGAGATGATATGCAATCTCCTGTGGATTCGTAACCATTACGGCATATTTCGTCATATTCTTTACAGAATCAATCACATTAAATTCCTGATCTCCAAGCTGACGAAGATTCAAATCCTGCGCTGCCCATATGGTAGTCTCTCTTTTTACCTGACCGGATACAACAAACATCGGAATGGAATCCAGCCATCCACCCATCACTCCTGTAATCGCATTGGTTCCACCCGGTCCACTGGTAACACATACCGCTGCAAGTTTCCCTGTCATACGGGTATAACCCTCTGCAGCGATTGCGCATGCCTGTTCATGATGATTAAATGTACAATGCATGCCTTCCTGATGTCCGATTGCATCATCCAAATGCATTGCACCGCCTCCCGTTACCATAAAACAATCTTTAATTCCATGGTCTACAAGAAACTGAGAGATATATTTTGATACTTTAACTTCCATCTTAATCCTCCATATCTGTTTCCTAATATGCTGCACTATCCATATCGAGTACATCCGTGTAATGGGAATATGTTATAAACGAAACCTCCATATCATTAAACTCACTTTCCAGCGCATGCTGTACGTGACGGTTCAGATATATTGCGGATTTCTTTACAAAATCATACTCCATGGATGGATCCGCATAATTGTCTTCATAACCGGAATATCCGTCCATTCCCGCACATGCCAGTTTCTTAACTCCTGCCCTTTTGAGTACGCGAAGCAACATAAGGAACGAATTATCTTCAAATAATTCTCTGATTTCAAGTAACGGTTTTCTCGTTACAACATAGTCAAATTCATCGTTTTTGGCAGTGATATTGCTCGTTGCAATGATACGTACATTTTCATTGTGTAATGCATCTGTCATTTCTTCGTATCTGCTGCCTTTGGTCAGAAACAGATAATCCACCTTCATATCTTTTGGGATATGGTTTATGGCAATTTTAATTGGTGCATTCTGCTCCAGATATTGTTCAACTGCTTCTTTTTGCAACATGATATTTTTGCCCGGTCCAACGAGCATAATACTTTTCCCTTCAAATGCCTCCTGCATCTTCTGATAAGTCACGGCATCATTGTAATTTTCTTCAATGTATGCATCATATAATTGCTGCGCCAGTTCCTCATCATATAAAAGCTTCTTCTCTTCCGGATGAATCCTTCCAAGTATTTTGTCCAGATCCGTCTGGGAAAGATTGCCCTGTTTTTTGAAAAATGTCAGGTAATTTGGATGACACTCTTCCTTTGCCACCATGTAAAAGAATTTCTGATACCCCCACGGTGTCTCGCGATAAATCGGGCGTATACTCTCTTCTATTGCCTCAAGCATCGGCGCAATGTTGTAATTCTTTCCATATCTGTCATTTAACTGCATCGCAAGAAGTTCAAGCGGAGCATTTCCTGCACTTTTTCCCATACCAAACAACGTTCCGTCAACGAGAATACTTCTTTCTGTATCTCTTCCCAAAAATGCCATTGCATTTGCAAAGCCCATCTGGAAATTGTTATGTGCATGAAATCCGAGTCGGATCCCCTTATCCAGGTGCTGATCCAACATCGCCGTGTAATGCAGCAGTTTTTCCGGAAGCAGAAGGCCATACGTATCTACCATAGATACCGCATACGGTTTCACTTCATTTGCAAGAGAAATAAGTTCCATCAAATCGTCATCCTCATATGCAGTGATGGAAACCAACTGGGAAAATACCTTATAACCCAATTCCTTTAACTGTGCACAATATGCCATTGCTTCATGCATCTTCTGCTTTTTGAAAATAACCCTGATTCCGTCAATAAAGGACTTGTCTGCCGGTTCAATATTTTCTATTCTACAGGTTCCGTAATCAATCATCCCAACAACCATGCCCGGACGTTTGTTTACAGCCCCCCATACCTTTTTCAATGAGGCGGTATCCGGCCCTATACTTCTGTTAATGTCGAACGGTCGTCTGTCGTCTATAAATCCAATCTCAATAATATCCACACCGGTATCGACCAATCGTTCAAAGATACTGATTAGTTTGTTATGTCCAAACTCCCAGTCATTGATATATCCGCCGTCCCTTACCGTGCAATCCAGCAACTGTATTTCCTTCGTCATTATTAACTGCCCCCTTTATCGTGCTTTTCTATATCTTACAAGTATACCTTTTACATTTATTTTTTACGTAAATACCAGCAACTAGTGTAGCACACAACCCCCTATTTTTCAAGTTGACACGCTTTTTCACCTCCACCGGTCTCAAACAACCAAAGTCCAAATATCACGACTCCGATTCCTAACCATGTTTGAAACTTTGGATATTCTGAAAGTGTGATTATTCCCAGTAAGGACGTAATAACCGGTTCTAAAAACAATGTATTGGCTATCGAAGTTGTTTCCTTTGTTTCTGATATCGCCTTTGCCCACAAAACATACGCCGCTCCACTACAGATAACTCCGAGGAAAAGTACGCAAATCACTCCTCCCACCGCGTGCACTTTTGTATGTGCAACCGCATAGGGCGTTGCCGGAAGAAACATAAACAACGCTGCAATCAGACTGTACTCTGTAATCTGAAGTGCACTATATTTTCCAACCACATAGCGTGTTAGTAGATTATATACCGTAAAGCATCCCATAGAAGCCACAATCCACCAGATGGCATTGCCGGCTCTATATTCTCCACTGCCAAGGCAAACCAATACAACTCCGGCAAATTCTATCAAGGCTGCTATACTTTGCCTTAGTATCAGTTTTTCATGAAACAGCACAACAGAAAAAAGTGCCGTTGTAACCGGAGCAATACTAATAATAATGCTCGCAGCTGACACTGACACTTCTCCTGCCCCCATATTATACGTCAGAACATAGAGACTATATCCTGACGCTCCCAATAAAATAAATAAAACCATATCCCGACACGTCGGCATTTTTTCTCTCCGCAAAACACATAGAAGTAAGGCAAATAATCCAGCTGCCAGATAGCGAAAAATACTCAAGGATACAGGGTCATAATACAAAAGACCGTATTTGGTGCCTATGTAAGCCAGACTCCATATAACTACCGCTCCATAAGCACAAAGTAAACTTTTCATTCTTCTCACTATCTCTTATTCCCTTCTAATGCTGCATTCAATGCCTGATCAAGATCCGCAATCAGATCTTTGGCATCCTCAATTCCAATAGATAAACGAAGGGTATCCGGATAGACACCTGCAGAAATCAGTTCCTCTTCTGAATGCCCAAAATGGGTAGACGATGCCGGATGTACAATTAAAGATTTTGCATCCCCCACATTTACCATATAATCAAATATTTCTACCTGTTCCAATACTCTAAGAGCTGCTTCCTGACCACCGTTAACACGTATTGCCATCATTGCTCCCGGTCCTTTCGGGAAGTACTTCTTAGAAAGTTCATAATACGGACTGCTCTCCAAGCCCGGATAAGAAACTGCCTTCACTGCCGGATGTTCCTCCAGAAACTTTGCTATCTTTCCTGCATTTTCCACATGTCGATCCATACGGAGGGAAAGGGTCTCCAATCCCTGAAGTACATAAAAGGCTGTCTGCGGACTCATATGTGCTCCCAAATCAGTCAGATAGCGCATCCGAAGTCGTTTGGTAAACATCTCACGTTTTAATACTTCTTCCCCTATCTGTGCAACATTTTCCTTATAAAACTCTTCAAACTCCGGAAAACGTCCATTCAACCAATCAAAGCCACCCTTTTCCACAGCAATTCCTGCAATGACAACACCATGACCGGACAGGTACTTGGTAGCTGAATAACATACAATGTCTACTCCGTAATCAAATGCCTGAAATAAATACGGTGTTGCAAAGGTATTGTCCATGACTACAGGGATTCCGTATTCATGGGCAAGGGATGTCACTGCTTCCACATCTATAATATTGATACTCGGATTTCCGATGCATTCCAGATAGATTGCTTTTGTTTTATCTGTAATCAGTTCGCGATATGCCTCTATATCATTTTCATCTTCCACATATCTGGTTTGAATTCCGTAGTCCTTAAAGGTATTATTGAAAAGCTTCGTGCTTCCTCCATACAAGGTCTGTACGGCAATTATCTCGTCTCCCTGATGGGCAAGATTCAGCAGCGTACTGGATATCGCTCCCATTCCGGAACCAAAGGTGACTGCCGCAGCTCCCCCTTCCAAAGACGCCAAACGTTCCTCCAGCACCTGATTGGTCGGATTGGAAAACCGCACATAGGAGTGCCCCTCTTCCGCATACTCAAATAATCGAACACACCGCTCATAATCCCCAAGTTCGAACACTGCTGTCTGATAAATAGGAACCGCCTTGGAACGATAATGTTCTTCCGGATTATACCCGGCATGAAGCTGTCTTGTTGTAAACCCCAGCCCTTCCTTATTGTATGCTTTATAACTCATAATATGTTCTCCTTCCTGTCGCTGCTTTTCATGTTGCCAACTGTCCCCTCATCATATGCAACCTAATCACAGTTCTTTGTACCCCTTTGTATAAGCTTAAGCGCACCCTTTGGACAAGTATTTACACACAACCCACAACCTACGCAGTCCGTCGTGTTGCACTTCACCTTGCCATTCTCTTTCTTAAAAACTTCAAAATGACATCTGCCGATACACTTTCCACAAGAAACACACTCTGATGCATTTAATTCCACAATATAATCCGATGCCGGCCATCTTCCCGTACTTCCAAGCACTTTCTGCGCCCGGAACAGATAACAGCAATCTCCGCAGCAGTTGCAAATACCTCCCATCGCAGACGTATGCATCAGTCCTGCCTGATCTGTCTCTCGAACAATCTCTTTTGCTCTCTCTTTATCGATTTCCTCGGAAAGTCCCCTGTCAACAAAAGTATTAATGCCGTTTTTATAGGTAATACACGTACGCGTCGGGAGTCCACACTCTCCGCTAAGCGTACGGCAATCACAGTAATTGAGATACACCGGTCTGTTATCCGAATCTATTTTTTCCAGCATTTCCTTAAGCGGTAACACTTTATCTGTCGTTGGTGCCTCCTCATCCTTGTTCAATGTATCGACATACGCTGTAAAATACCAGTCATCCAACTTTCTGCGCACCTTTGTGGAAAGTGTCTGATATTCTGCCCGTCTCCCTACTGCAAATACATCCAGAAAATAATAAAAATTGTTCAGACGAAAAGTTTCCCCGGAGTCATCGGTCTTAGAAATAAGTCCTCGGGTGTATTCGCGTTTTGCAAATACCTCTCCGATGTCCTCCGCGGAAAATGGTTTTCCTCCCATTTTTAAAATAAATTCCAATTCTTTTGGTTCGAAGAAAAAATCCAGCAAATCTGCCGCCACATCCGGTATACCAAACACCTGGCAGATTCTATCTTGCTCTGCTTTTGTCATAATTATTCTCCTTGTTCTGATGTCAAGACTCGCTCGCGAGTCTTGCGCGCCGGATTCGGGTCTGCTTCAGCAGACAAATTCCTGTCCGAATCCGTGCGCATCCTCGCGGAGCGTTTAACTCAGTCGGAGCTTGTACCCCGACTGAGTATAGTTTGTCAT
>JAILQS010000045.1 GCA_024698865.1 Lachnospiraceae bacterium
TTATCGTAGGAAGTAATACAACAGTAGAAGGGAGAAATGGATGTTTTTAATAACAGTTTTTAATGTGTTGTATACACTGTTTTGGCATATATATTCCCAAAAAAGATTCAGTGAGATTGTAAAAAACACTATAAAAATTAAATTATCAATGGACGTTATATTGTTGATTTGGGTGATTTGGTTATTTATGTTCATGGAACTATAAGATGATCTCGATTATGAAATCAGTAGAACAACATATAAAGCAGATAAGACACCGGAGAAAACCGTAAAAACTTACTACGATAAAGACTACAACGTAGAAAAAGAAGTGGATATCAAAGGTGGGGAAAAGTTAGCATGGAAAAAATAATTTCCAACATTAAACTAATTATCGTCTAGAACTGTTTGGAGGATATTTATGAAGAAGAAAACATCAATTATTGTAGTCATATTGTTACTGCTTATCATTTGCATAAAAGTAAGTGGAATTATGGATGCTTTAATACAAGCAAGAAACGGATATATTTTGTTTGAAGGTAATGAATATGTTTATGAGGATAGTAAAGGAGATTCATTTAATACATACTGGATATGGAATGAGGAAGAATTGGGAAAAACAGATTTTTTTTCTGAGGACAAACTAGTGCTACCTTGTAGAAGATTTAAAACCGACAAGCATAATAGTGCATTTCTATTTACGGGTTTTTCGTTGTTTATGGATGATGAGTTATATTTGAGAAAAGAATATAAAGACTATAATTTCATTGACAATATGAGCCAACTGGAAGCAATTTATGTAGAAAATGAAAAAGAAGTAACATCCATCATCAGTGATAAAGAGGAAATTGATGAGTTGGTGAGAGAGTATCAAAAGTCCGAGGAAACCGTTGTAGTAGAAGATGGTATAGAGGATGACGATTTCGCAATTGATAAAACATACTATTCCATAAGATTTAAGTATAAAGACATTCCGTTACTTCAATCAGGATTTGCAATTGTTGTAGATGATGAAAACAATCGATTTTTTAGCAGAACAGATAAGCTAGGCAATATATATTGGTTTCCATGTGAAACAAATATCAGACTCTAAGGAATGAAAAATAAGCGGCTCGGATATACTGCCGGTTCCAAAGGCTACCTTTGCTCGCGTCAGTACTTGGCAGCGTAATTTGCTGCCTTAGTACTGCTACGTCGAGCAACAGAGCGAGAGCGTTAGCCGCTTGGAACCGGCAGAATATTCGGGTCGCTATTATATACCCGCGTGGAGCTGACAGCATATCCGCCAAAAAAAGATTACGAATATAGATTGACATTTCACAAATAAATTAGTAAGGTATAATTATACCGAAAATTAGTATAATTATTCAATCAAGGAAAAGGAAGAATGTGAAATGGGAATTAATTTAAGAGGAAGAAGTTTTTTAAAGCTGTTAGACTATACAGCGGAAGAAATTGAATATTTAATTGCACTGTCGGAAGATTTCAAGAATCTCAAGAGAATGGGAACGCCACATAATTATTTACAAGGGAAAAATATCGTCCTTTTATTTGAAAAAACATCTACAAGAACAAGATGTTCTTTCGAAGTGGCAGGACATGACTTAGGACTTGGCGTTACTTATCTGGACCCGGCAGGCTCACAGATGGGCAAGAAAGAAAGTATCAAAGATACCGCCAGAGTGCTTGGGCGTATGTTTGATGGAATCGAGTATCGCGGATACAGCCAGGAGCTCGTAGAAGACCTCGCCAAGTATTCTAAGATACCGGTGTGGAACGGACTTACGGACGATTTCCATCCAACCCAGATGATTGCAGATATGCTTACCATCAAGGAGAAGCTTGGAAAGGTGAAAGGCGTTAACTTTACTTATATGGGGGATGCGCGTAACAACATGGGTAATTCACTTATGGTTGTTTGTGCGAAGCTTGGCCTTCATTTTACCGCTTGCGCGCCAAAGGAACTGTTTCCGGAGGAGTGGCTTGTCGAAGAATGTAAGGAAATTGCCAAGAAGAGTGGCGGCAGCATCCGATTAACAGAAGATATTGATGAAGGAACCAAGGATGCAGACGTAATCTATACAGATATCTGGGTTTCCATGGGCGAGCCGGATGAGGTATGGGAGACAAGAATCAATCTTTTAAAGAAATATCAGGTAAATAAAGCAGCTATGAAGAATGCCAAGAAGACAGCTATTTTCATGCATTGCCTGCCATCGTTCCATGATACCGAGACAGAGATTGCTAAGCAGATTGAAAAGAAATTTGGACTTACCGAGATGGAAGTAACGAATGAAGTATTTGAGTCGGATCAGTCGGTAGTATTTGACGAGGCAGAGAACCGCATGCATTCCATCAAAGCGATTATATATGCTACCCTTTGCTAAGAGGAGGGACGTTGAATGAGTGATAATAAAAATATGTTTGACAGTGTAGACAAATTTGCCGCTGCGATGTCGTCTGGTGAACTTACGGACAACGGCATCAATTCGTCTGATGATAGCAACAATATTAAAGTTGTAAGACAGAATGCGATTATCGGATTGATAAAAGAAGAGGAAATCTCTACACAGAACGAACTGTTGCAGAGACTTAAGGATATGGGCTTTGCCGTAACACAGGCGACGATTTCGAGAGATATCCGCGAATTGCGTCTGATAAAAGTAGCCAAGTCGGACGGCGGATACCGCTATGCGCAGAACAAACCAAAGAATGCGTACCAGACGACAGATCATTTCCATTCGATGTTTGCGACCGGTGTATACAACGTCGATTTTGCCAATAATCTGGTTGTAATCAAATGCTACGCCGGAATGGCGCAGGCAGTGTGTGTAATTATGGATGGACTGGAGTTCCCGGGCATCGTAGGAACATTGTCCGGAGATGATACGATACTGGTCGTTATGCGGGATAATAACAGTGCAGCAAAGCTTGTAAAAGAATTAAAATCTATTCCGGTGGAGGAGTAGAACTAAGACCGTTGGTGAGGAATACCTGCCGACGGTCTTTTTGCCGGTCGTAAGAACATGGAGCACGAAGTGAAAAATACCACGACACTTAGAAAACCAAGAATAAAGAGAAAAAACTTGAGATTTCAACCGAAAAAAACGGGAAACACTACAAAACGTAAATTTGTCAAACTTCCACTAGATAATACGCAGGGAAATATGTTAGAATATAAGAACTTGAATTTTGTTGATGAGGAACTTGAACGGTTATTATATAGAATTTGAGGAAGAAATTGAGGGAATAAGAAAATGGATCAGAGAGAGGACGCCCGGGCGAACGAGGAAGTTGTACGGAATTCGCTCGATCGGTTTATTGCGAATTATTTTGGGGAAGCGATAAACCTTAGGCAAAGGATTTATTATGTGTCCGCGGTGCTCGGAATCCTGACCGGTATTGCAAGTATTCTTACGAATGTATTGATACCGGGTAATACAAAAGAAGCGACATTAAGTGCAGTGTTTTGCTGGACGATAGTGGCGCTTGTTTCGTTGTACGGATTTTGGACAAAGCGGCATTACAAAGCATGTTTTGTGACGTGTTTTCTGATATCGTGGATAGGGTTTCCGATAGCATTTTTCTGCACCGGGGGCATCAATGGTGGCGTGCCGTTTTATTTTTTGATGATGGTATACACAATGGTGCTGTCACTGAAGACGAGAGATCGCAATTATCTGGTGACAGGCGCGATTATAATTGATGTACTATGTTGCGTGGTAGCGGTGATTTATCCGGAAGGGGTTATTTCGATTACGCCCGAATCCCGAGTGGTGCATGTTTTGTCCGGTTTTGTGGATGCGGCACTGTTTGGATTGGTAGAGACGGCGTACGTATTTCGGGAGTATTCCAGAGAAAGTCGCAAGGCCAAGGAAATGTTGCATATGATGGAGCAGCAGGCAGGACACGACGAACTTACGCAGTTATATAACAGAAGATATCTGATGGACTATCTGGAGGCAGCATTTGTTACCGACAAGAATTTTTATCTGGCGATTTTTGATATTGATAATTTCAAGAGTGCCAATGATACTTATGGGCACCTGTTTGGTGACGAGGTGCTGATTCGTTTTTCGGAATTTATGAAAGTTGCCGTAGGCAAAAACAATATTTCGGCAAGATACGGTGGCGAAGAATTTATTATGGTAATCTGGGAGCAGCAGGAGGAACGTGTGCTGGAGCTTTTGGAAAATATCCGGCGAAGTATGGAGTACGCACACTGGAGACAGAATAAGCAGTTGAAGATTACCGTGAGTGCCGGTGTGGAATGCAGACAAAATGTAAAAAATGTAGCCGAGTTAATCGAGATGGCAGATAGCAAATTATATCAGGCAAAGCGTGGTGGAAAGAACAGAATCGTTCGATAAAGAAGTGAGAAAAACCGCAGGAAGAGGGTGAATTGTGCGAATTTTGCCTAATGTATGAATAATTTACAATAAAAAGACAAAATAACCTCAAATACATAGATTATTAGGGGTTAAGAAATGTCATTTTTCCTTGAAAAATAGGGGGAAATGAGAGATAATAAATGCAAAAGCAAACACATAGAATGCGAAAGGAGAAATACTATGAATTTGAATTTAATTGCTTTTCTAATTTTATTCCCATTTGTAGTAGCTGTGATTCAAAAGTTTGTTAAAAATAATAAGATCCGCGGTGGTGTAACATACATAGGCGCTGCCGCTATTATTTTGACAGTAGCAGCTATTGCAGCGACTTGGATTACAAAACAGGAATCCATCGAATTACTTGTTAATACAGAGATCATCGACAAAGTGATTATCTGTGGCGAGGTATTTCTTGTATGCCTGATTACGTATCTGAGTTTCAAATACAAAAAATACCCGGTCTGTCTTTTATCTATCGTACAGACAGCAATGGTAATCTGGGTTGATGTGGCAGGTCCTGAACTGGAAGAGGGCGCACATCTTTTAATCGATAGAATGTCACTCATTATGATGGTAATCGTAGGTGTCATCGGAAGTTTAATCTGTGTATATGCAGTAGGTTATCTTGCAGGATACCATGAGCACCACAAAGAAGTAGAAGACAGAAGACCATACTTCTTTATGCTTCTCTTCGTATTCCTTGGAGCAATGTTTGGACTTGTATTATCCAAGAACCTTCTCTGGATGGATTTCTTCTGGGAAATCACCAGCGTATGCTCATTCCTTTTAATTGGATACACAAGAACAGAGGAAGCAGTGAACAATTCCTTCCGCGCGTTGTGGATGAACCTTCTTGGAGGTCTGGGATTTGCAACTGCAATCGTATATACCGCAGTAACAGCAGGAACTGTAGATCTTGGCGATTTGGTAGCAATGGCTTCCACCGGATCTATCGCATTACTTCCAATTGCGTTACTTGCATTTGCAGCATTGACCAAATCAGCACAGATGCCATTCTCAAGCTGGTTGCTCGGCGCGATGGTAGCACCAACACCAAGTTCTGCATTATTACATAGTGCAACAATGGTAAAAGCAGGCGTTTACTTATTGATTCGTCTTGCTCCTGCTATGACAGGTAACCAGGTAGGACTTATGATTTCTACCATCGGTGGATTTACCTTCTTTGCAGCGTCTATGCTTGCAATCGCACAGAGCGACGGAAAGAAAGTACTTGCATATTCCACTATTTCCAACCTTGGTCTGATTACCGCTTGTGCCGGTATCGGAACATCAGAAACCGTATGGGCAGCAGTATTCCTTATTATCTTCCATGCAGTTTCCAAATCCATGTTATTCCAGGGTGTTGGTTCCATCGAGAACTCACTTCACAGCCGTGACGTAGAAGATATGGGTGGACTGTTAAGAAGTCTTCCAAAACTTGCTTGGATTATGATTATCGGTATTTGCGGAATGTATCTTGCACCATTTGGTATGCTTATTTCAAAATGGGCAGCAATCAGCGCATTTATTGATTCCGGAAATGTACTGATGATTATCTTCCTGATTTTCGGAAGTGCAACAACAGTATTCTACTGGTCAAAATGGTTAACCAAACTTGTTAGCCTTAAGAAAGTAGAACCGGTGAAAAACGTAACACAGAAGAACCAGATGTTCTCATTATACATTCACGCATGCGCAATGATTTGCTTATGCTTCGTATTCCCATTATTGTCAGCACAGTATGTACTGCCAATGATTGAAGGAATGTATGGCGCAGCAGCACCGGTTATTTCAGACGGAAACCTTTACACAATGGCAATTTTATTAGTTGCAATCGTAGTGTTCCCGGCAGTTATGTATCTGTTTACAAGAAACATGACCGATGAATATACACAGTCTTATTTGGCAGGTGTAAATACCGGAGACGGTTCCAAATTCGTAGACTCCTTCGGTGGAGAAAAAGATTTAGTAGTTTCAAACTGGTATATGGACGGCATCTTCGGCGAGAAGAAACTGACGGTACCATGTACAATTATTAGCGCAGTTATTATCGTAGTAATGCTTTGCGTAATTATGGGAGGTGCATTCTAATGACAACCAAAATTATTTTCATCGTTGCATACCTGATTCTTGCACCTTTCATCGGTGGATTATTAGACGGTATCGATCGTAAAATTTCCGCAAGAATGCAGGGACGTAAAGGACCAAGCGTGTTCCAGCCATTCTTTGACGTAGCAAAATTATTTAACAAAGAAGTATTACTGGTAAATAAAGCACAGGCATTCTTAGTGTTAAGTTACCTTGGATTTATCATGTTTACAGGAGCGTTGTTATATAGCGGAGCAGACTTACTTCTTTGCTTCTTCACATTAACAACAGCAGCACTTTTCCTTGTGCTTGCATCCTGCTCAACAAGCTCACCATTCAGCTCTATCGGTTCTCAGAGAGAATTGTTACAGATGATGGCATATGAGCCAATGGTAATCCTTACAGCAATCGGATTTTATTATGCAACAGGTTCTTTCAAGGCATCCAATATCGTAGCCGGCAACATGAGCGCGATCGTATACCTTCCGGGAATCTTCGTTGGATTTGTATTTATTCTTACCATTAAGATGAGAAAATCACCATTTGACTTAAGTGCATCTCATCATCCACATCAGGAAATCGTTAAAGGTATCACAACCGAGTTATCCGGTGGATTACTTGCAATTACAGATATTGCAGAATGGTATGAAAATGTATTCCTCTTAAGCATTGTAGGAATGTTTTTAATCAATACCTCTGTTGTAAGTATTGTTGCAGCAGTAGCAGTAGTAATCGTAGTTTATTTCTTAGAGATACTTATTGACAATACAAGCGCCCGTATGAGATGGGACAAGGTATTGAAACTTGCATGGTCAGTAACCATTATCGCAGGTGGAATTAACCTTGTAGTTCTTCAGGTGCTCAAATCACTTATTTAGGAGGATTTATCATGGCAAACGTAAAAAGATCACCATGGCTGCTCCACTATGATGGATCCAGCTGTAATGGTTGCGATATAGAAGTACTTGCTTGTACAACTCCTGTATATGATGTAGAAAGATTTGGTGTAGTTAACACCGGAGACCCATTCCACGCAGATATCTTCCTGATTACCGGTGGAATCAACAGTCAGAACAAAGAAGTTGTAGAGCAGATTTATAGTCAGATGCCTTCTCCAAAGGTAGTTGTAGCAGTAGGAACCTGTGCATGTACAGGTGGTGTATTTAAAGAGTGCTACAATATCTTAGGAGGTGTAGACACAGTAATTCCTGTAGACATCTACGTTCCGGGATGTGCTGCAAGACCGGAGTCAATCATTGACGGTGTGGTAAAAGCAGTTGCATTGTTCCAGGAAAAAGCAGATGCAATGGACAGTAAAAAATAGAAAGGAAGAGGCACAATGGAGAATATCGGCGGAAATAAAATAGAAATGACAATTGCGGATTTACTTCCAAAGACAATTGCGAAAAAAGAAGATGGCTGGCGTTTATCCCAGATTTGTTCTACATCACTGGATGGCAAATATGAGTTAAGCTATTCCTTTGCAAAAGATATGGAATATGACATTTTCAGACTTGTAATCGACCATGACGATGTAGTGCCAAGCATTACCTCTGTATACAGTGCAGCTTTCTTAATCGAAAACGAATTAAAAGAGTTGTTCGGCGTTAAGATTGAGCGCATCGGTATCGATTTCGACAACAAGTTATACAGAATTAATGAAGAAACACCATTCAAATAATTAGGAGGATTAATATGGGTAAAAGAAGCGTAGTACCTTTTGGACCTCATCATCCGGTACTTCCGGAGCCGATTCATCTGGATCTGGTATTAGAGGACGAAACGGTCATAGAAGCAGTACCTTCAATCGGATACATCCACAGAGGATTAGAAACCCTCGTTAAGAAGAAGGATTATAAACAGTATGTATATGTAGTAGAACGTATTTGTGGAATTTGTAGTTTCATGCATGGTATGGGATATTGCGAATCCATCGAACACGTAATGAACGTAGAAGTACCGGTACGTGCAAAATATCTTCGTACCATCTGGGCAGAGTTATCCCGTATCCACAGCCATTTATTATGGTTAGGACTTTTCGCGGACGCGTTCGGATTCGAAAGTTTATTCATGCACAGCTGGAGACTGAGAGAAAAGATTTTGGATATGTTCGAGTATTCAACCGGTGGACGTGTTATTTTCTCAGTAAACACAGTTGGTGGTGTATTAAAAGATATGCCAAATGAAATGCTTACCAAATTCGTAAAAATGTTAGACGAAATGGACGGAGAACTTAGAAAAGTTACCGGCGTATTCTTAAATGATTACACCGTTAATTCAAGACTTCGTGACGTAGGATTCTTAACCTACGAAAAGGCCTGGGAGCTTGGTGCAGTTGGACCAATGGGTAAAGCCAGCGGACTTAATGTAGATATGCGTCAACGCAAATATGCAGCTTACGGCGATCTTGATTTCACACCAATCACAAGCAACGTAGGTGATTGCTATGCAAGAACAGACGTAAGAATCCAGGAGATTTTCCAGTCAATCGATTTGATCAGACAGGCAGTTGCAAAGATTCCGGAAGGACCAATTGCAACAGACGTAAAGGGAACTCCAAACGGAGAATATTTCATGAGAGTGGAACAGCCTCGTGGAGAAGCTGTATTCTATACCCGTGGAAATGGCTCTATGTACTTAGACAGAGCAAGAATCAGAACTCCTACATTTGCTAATATTCCGGCATTGCTGGAGACCTTAAAAGGTGCCCAGTTAGCAGATGTACCATTGTTAGTACTTACAATTGACCCATGTATCAGTTGTACAGAAAGATAGAAGGGAGGAGAGACAATGTCAAAATTAATGAGTTTTACAGGCACTGTATTAAAAAGCTTGTTTTCGAAACCTGCGACTACTGCATATCCTGCAAAACCTGCAGAATATCCGGAGCGTACGCGTGGCCATGTAGAAATGATCGACGTAAAAGATTGTATTCTTTGTGGGCTTTGTGAAAAGAGCTGTCCTCCGGGGGCAATCAAGGTAGACCGTAACGGTGGAACATGGAGCATTCAGAGATTTGACTGTATACAGTGTGGATATTGTGTAGATAAATGTCCGAAGAAAACACTTAAGATTATTCCTGGATATCAGGAACCGGGAGCCGAAAAGACTCCGGAAACACTTGTCGTTAAGGACGTAACAGCAGAAGCAGAGGCAGCAGGAGGAGCGAAAGGTGGAAAGCCAAAGGCAAATCTTGATGAGTGCGTATTCTGCGGACTTTGTGCAAAGAACTGTCCTGCAAGTGCAATTGAAGTGGACAGAGCAGCTAAGAGCTGGAAGCTTAACGAGGAAGCATGCGTAGGCTGTGGACTCTGCAAGACAAAATGTCCGAAAAAATGCATAGAAATGGAATGATTTTAATGAGCAGTCATAAAAAGGCTGAGATTACTGTATTAGGTATGGTACAAGGGGTGGGTTACAGACCCTTTGTAGCACGCCTGGCAGAAGAACATCAGCTGACCGGAACAGTTATAAATTCCGGTGGAATTGTAAAAATAACAGCATCCGGTACAAACGAGGCGATGGATAGTTTTATCCACCGCCTAAGTTTGTTTAAGCCCGAAGGTGCAAGAATCGATCATATAGAGACGAAAATACTGCCTTACGATAAGGAGGAGACTCCGACAGATAAGGCTTTTAAACAACATAAATTTTGTATCGCAAAGAGTGAAAATGAATTAGAAAGTACACCGCTCATACCACCCGACCTTGCAACGTGCCAAAAGTGCGAAAAAGAGTTGTATGACAAAGACAATCGCAGATATCGATATCCGTTTATCAGCTGCATTGCCTGTGGTCCGCGGTATTCCATCATAGAGAAACTTCCCTATGACAGGGAAAATATTACGATGAAGAAGTATCCGATGTGTCCGGAGTGTCATACGGAGTATACACAAAAGCAGAACCGGAGAAGACACGCGCAGACAATCGCGTGCCACGATTGTGGTCCGGTGCTTTGGCTTAAGGTCAAAAACGAAACTATGGCAGAATGTACGCAGTTTGAACGCGAGTCTGCATTCGAAAAAGCCGTAGAACTCTTAAGAATCGGGCAAATTGTTGCTATCAAGGATATTGGTGGATATCACCTAGCGTGTGACCCGTTTTGTGAAGAGAGTGTAAAGAGACTTCGCAAGATCAAAAGCCGGGAGCAAAAACCGTTTGCGGTTATGTTTCCGGATGTGGATAACATTAGAGAATATTGCGAGGTAAGTGGACAGGAGGAAGCACTGCTTACATCCAACCCACGCCCGATTGTACTGGTAAAGAAACGAAAGGGCGAATTTGCGCCGTCCGTATGCCAAAAGAGTCTGGAAGTCGGGGCGATGGTGCCGGGAAATCCGCTTCAGATTATGCTGCTTCGTGAGTTGGGGCCGCTTGTTATGACAAGTGCTAATCGCTCAGGAGAGCCGATGCTGATCGAGGATGAGGAAGTACTCGCGTGGATGGAACAGCCAGACGGACCGGACGCGGTATTGTGGAATGACAGGCCGATCCTTACGCCGTTAGATGATTCGGTGACACGGATTGTTGCGGGTCGGACACAGATAATACGAAGAGCCAGAGGATATGTGCCGGAGCCGGTCTATATAAATAGAGAGAACACCGGGACAATATTTGCAGCAGGTGGAGACTTAAAGTCGTGTTTTGCGCTTGCCAAGGGGAACCGCGTATATCTGAGCCAGCATTTTGGAGATATGGATAGCAAGCAGATACAGGATGCGTATAAAGCAAGTTTGGCACGAATGGAAAAGTTGTTTGGACTTACGCCGGATAAAGTCGTTGCGGATATGCATCCGGGGTATCATTCCGCACAGCTTGCGAAATCTGTTTGCAAGGAGAATGCACGTGAAGTTGACAAAAAAGATAGGACAAAGGAGTTGAAAAATATGCAGGTGCAGCATCATCACGCACACGCAGCAAGCGTCATCGCAGAGCATGGACTTACCGGTAAGGTGCTTGGCGTTGTGTTTGACGGAACCGGATACGGAACGGATGGTAACGTCTGGGGAAGTGAGTTCCTGATTTGTGAAGAGGACAGATTTGAAAGGTTCGGACATCTGGAATATGTGACGCTCATCGGTGGCGATGAGGGAGCGAAGAACAGTAAAACCATGTCTGTGGCATACTGTCTTCATGCGTCTGAGCGACCAAGCCGGATTGCGTATATGGACATATCGAAAGGGACTCTGGAAACCGGACCTGAAGAAGTCATGAAAGAGCAGGGCGAAATTGTACACATGAGTATCAAGACGGGCCTGGAAGAAAGAGAAAAGTATATACGTCCGGAGACGAAAGAAGAGAAAAATAAAAGGGAGCTGGTTATAGCAGCAATCAAAAATAAGATTAACACGGTAGAGTCTTCGTCCATGGGGCGTTTGTTTGATGCGGTCAGCAGTTTGCTTAGCGTATGCGATTATAATGATTACGAAGGACAAAGTGCAATCGAACTGGAAGCGGTAGCAAGGCGCAATCCATCTATGGAAGAAGAAATAGAATATCCGGTTCGGTTATTGACATACAAGAGACAGGGCGAATGGCTGGGAGACGTAGGAACTCTGTTTGACCGTTTGCAAAAGAGAATGCGCGAACTTGAGTGCAGATATGGATACGGAGAAGACTGGGATAAGCGAAAGGAAGAGTTAAAAGGTCAGCTTTCCTGGGAATTCCACATGGCGATTTGCGATTATGTACTTGAGATGGCAAAGCATGCAAGAGACGAGCAGCAAATTACACAGGTTGCCTTAAGTGGAGGAAGTTTTCAGAATCGTATACTGATGGAAGAGACGAGAAAACGTTTAGAGGAAGAAGGATTTTACGTTTACGCCAATGAGCAGGTACCGCCGGGAGACGGAGGTATCGCGCTTGGACAGGCTTACCTTGGAAGTTTTGGGGAGTGAAAATTTCCATTGTGGTTTTGCAAACAGGTGATATAATGTATAGGAAATAATGAAGTGAAAATGAATGGAGGATTATTATGTGTGTTGCATTGCCGGGAAAGGTAATCGAAATAAACGACAGAACTGCTACCGTGGATTTTAGTGGTAATCAGGTGAAGGCAGATACGGGACTTGTATCCGTAAAAGAAGGAGACTATGTGCTTGTACACGCAGGCTGTATTATGCAGGTTATGCGTAAGGAAGAAGCAGAGGAACTCGAAGAGTTGTTTAGAGAAGTAGAGGAAAATGCATAATGAATCTTGAAACAATCAAAAAATATTTGAAAGAGTACGACGGGGAAGAAGTCGCATTGATGGAGGTATGCGGAAGTCATACCGGAGCTATTTCCAAATTCGGTATACCGACCCTTTTATCAAAGAAAATCCGACTGATCAGCGGACCGGGCTGTCCGGTGTGTGTAACGCCGTCGGCATACATCGACCGACTAATAGAATTATGTAAGGAACCGGATACGTGCGTAGCGACCTTCGGGGACTTGATGCGAGTGCCGGGAAGCGAGAAGAACTTAAGTCTTGCCAAGGGTGAGGGCGGCAATGTCCGCATGGTCTACTCGCCGATGGAGTTGCTTACGCTTGCAAAAGAAAATCCAACCACCAACTATATATTTGCCGCGGTCGGATTTGAGACGACAACGCCGGTATACGCATTGTTGTTGGAAAGTCTCATTCGTGAAAATATCAAAAATGTAAAACTTCTCACCGCACTCAAAACCATGCCGGCGGCCATCAACTGGCTGTGTGCGTCGGGAGCACCGATTACCGGATTTATTGCGCCGGGGCACGTAAGCGTAATTACCGGAAGTGACATTTTCAAACCGCTTGCCGACAAATATGGAATACCGTTTGCGGTAGCAGGCTTCCAGGGAGAAGAAATACTCGAAGCGCTTTACGGTCTGGTTAAATGCCAAGGTAGCGGAAAGGTGATGAACTTTTATCCAAAGGTCGTAACCGCCGAAGGTAACACTGTAGCACAAAAGAAAGTTGCCACATATTTTGAAGAATCATCTGCAGTCTGGCGTGGAATGGGAGCCATCGAAGGCTCCGGACTCCTGCTTCGAAAAGAGTATGCAGAATTTGACGCCGGAAGTGCGGATTTGAACGAAGATAAAAAGTTAAATAAAGCGTGTCGATGTGATCAGGTGCTTATGGGCAAGATTTCTCCGACGGAGTGTCCACTGTTCCGGAAGGTATGCAATCCGATGAATCCACAGGGAGCATGCATGGTTTCGGAAGAGGGCAGCTGTCATCAGTATCTGGTGAACAATCGTAGATAAGAATGGAGATCGTATAGATATGAAAATAACAATGGCGCACGGAAGTGGTGGAAGAGCCACAGGAGAATTGATAGAGCAGATATTTGCCAAGAATTTTAATAATGAAGTATTAGATAAAATGGAAGACAGTGCGGTGGTTGCCGGCAATAAAAAAATAGCCGTAACAACAGACAGTTTTGTGGTAGATCCGATAGAGTTTCCGGGTGGGGACATTGGACGTCTTTGTGTATGCGGAACCGTGAACGATTTGCTGATGCGTGGAGCAAAGCCGCAATACCTCACCTGTGGATTCATTTTGCAGGAAGGCGCAGATACGGAAGTGATTCGCCGTATCGTAGAGTCCATGGCAGAGACGGCGAGAGAAGCGGGCGTGCAGATTGTTGCCGGAGATACCAAGGTGGTAGAGGGCAACGGTGGAATGTACATCAATACCGCCGGAGTCGGATTTGTAGAGGAAGACGTGGAGATATCTGCACAGCAGTGTACTCCGGGCGATGTAGTCATCATTTCCGGAAATATGGGAGACCATCACGCAACGATTCTCGGATGCCGAATGGGAATTGAAAATACAATTAAGAGCGATAATGCGCCGTTAAACGAAATGGTAAATGCATTGCTTACAAATAAAATCAAGGTACATACGTTACGTGATATTACACGAGGCGGGCTTGCGACCGTGCTTAAGGAACTGGCACAGACGTCGAAGTGTACGATTCGCCTGAAAGAAGACAGTATCCCGGTAAGTCCACAGGTGCGGGATTTCTGCGGATTACTTGGATTAGAACCGTATTATATGGGCAATGAAGGAAAAATGGTGGCAATCGTTGCAAAGGAAGACGCAGCGAAGGCACTCGAGCTTATCCGGAGCAGCCGTTACGGACAGGATGCGGCGATTATAGGCGAAGTGACGGACGAGGAAGCCGGAGAGCTTTGGATGGAAACTGCCATCGGAGGAATTCGCAGTCTGGAGATCTTACAGGGAGAAGGGCTTCCGCGAATTTGCTAAATTGATTAAGAAAAGCAAAGCATTTCTTGAAATGCTCTGCTTTTTTTCTTGACTGAAAAAAAATGAGGGAGTATTATATAGTTTAAAGTGGTAAATTGCTAAAATCCACGAAAGAGATTATATATGGAATGGAGAGTGTAATTATGGACAAGAAAAACATTGATTGGGCAAATCTTGGCTTTGGTTACGTACAGACAGAGAAAAGATACGTATCCAATTTTAAAAATGGAGCATGGGACAACGGCGTTGTCACAGAAGATGCCAATATAGTATTAAATGAGTGTGCAGGAGTGCTTCAGTATGCACAGACAGTATTTGAAGGATTGAAAGCATACACAACAGAAGATGGAAGAATCGTAACATTCCGTCCGGACCTGAATGCAGACCGTCTTGCAGAAAGCTGTAAGAGATTAGAGATTCCGGTATTCCCGAAAGAGCAGTTCTTAGAATCCATCAAAGAAGTAGTAAAAGCAAACAAAGACTATGTGCCACCATACGGTTCCGGCGCAACCTTATACATTCGACCATATATTTTTGGAACCAACCCTGTTATCGGAGTGAAACCGGCAGAGGAATATCAGTACAGAGTATTTACTACACCGGTTGGACCATATTTCAAAGGCGGCGTGAAACCATTAACACTTAAGGTTAGTGATTTCGACCGTGCAGCACCACACGGAACCGGACATATCAAAGCCGGACTTAACTATGCAATGAGTTTACATGCAATCGTAACAGCGCATGAAGAAGGATACGATGAAAATATGTATCTTGATGCAGCAACCAGAACCAAAGTAGAAGAGACCGGAGGAGCTAACTTCTTATTTGTAACAAAAGACAATACCGTAGTTACACCGAAGTCTAACAGCATTCTTCCATCAATCACACGTCGTTCACTTATGGTCGTTGCAGAGAAGTACTTAGGACTTAAAGTAGAAGAGAGAGAAGTACACTTTGACGAGATCAAAGACTTCGCAGAGTGTGGACTTTGCGGAACGGCAGCAGTTATTTCACCGGTTGGAAAGATTGTCAACAAAGGAGAAGAAATCTGCTTCCCAAGCGGCATGAGTGAAATGGGACCAACAACCAAGAAACTCTACGAGACATTAACCGGAATTCAGATGGGACGCATCGAAGCACCGGAAGGATGGATTTTCGAAATTAAATAAGGTATAAATAAGGATACGAACTCAAATGAAAAGTAAAGAAATTTGAGTTCGTATTTTAGTTTGTGGGTTAAAATTTGAGTTTCTATTTTAGTTTGTGGCTGAAATTTGAGTTTCTATTTTAGTTTCTTGGTTAAAATTTGAGTTTCTTGCATAAACTTAAAAACGATGTTAAAAGATAGAACGTTTGTTGTCATTCTGCCGGACACCGCGCACAAGAAAAGAAATCTGTGAATATCTGGAGTTGTCATCAGTTACTTACGCGATACAAACGTATGTAATGCCTTTAGTTGAAAGCGGGAAGTTAAAAATGGCAAT
>JAILQS010000147.1 GCA_024698865.1 Lachnospiraceae bacterium
GCTTATTAGTCATACCCAGAAATCATGCAAAACAATAGCTTTTGATTTATTATATATCGTTTTAAGCTCGGTTTTGGCCCCATTTTAAGGTTTAAGATTATTTGTGTCAATATGTACTAGCAGTTACTTTTGCATTTAAAGGAATGTTTGTTTGGCAAACCACTTCCTTCGTTATCCGCATTACTTCGGAAAGATACGCAATATCACGTTCCACATCACCGGTTTCGAGCGAATGGTTACCTTCCGGATAAGTGTATAACTTGATATTCTGCTTTGCCGCCATTTCTTTCACTTTACATAAATCCGACCACGGATCGCTCTCACCGATAAATGCTGTCACATTTCTTGACGCAAAAGAAAATGTTGCTTCAACCGGGGTGTACCATATCTGAGTTACATCCTTTACCCCCGGCTCATAATCCGATATGTATTTGGCAAGTGCTACCGTCCCGATACTTTTCCCGACAAATACAACTTCTTCATATGCAGAAAAGTCCACACCGGCCAGTTGCTCTTTCGTGTTCATATATGCAACTTCTGCAGCCTTTTTCATCATTTTTTCATCGCCTTGTATCTTCTGCGGCATGTTGTGATACTCTATGTTTATAACCTCATACCCAAGACTTTTTACCAGCTTTGACGCATAATACAATAGTGGCTTGTCCTTGTGATAACCGATTCCGGGTAGTAGTATGGCTAGTTTTTTCTTCATTTTTATTATATCCTCGTCTTTCTGTGACTTTTTCAGCAGGTTCGCTTTGTTTAGGCACTTTCCTTTCGATGCCAGAGACAACTCTGCGCAACTTCCTAGTCTCCGCAAGACTACTAGCATCCGCAAGGCTACCGAGATTCGGCATTTTCACTTGCCTGCTTTATCAGACGAACGAACGATTCCTCAAACCTCTTATCGTCTTCTTCCGTTCGCTTTGACGGGCCTTTCAGGTGTTTCTTTCCTTTTCCCATTCTCGCCTTTTTGGCAATATGTCGCTCCATCAACATTTGATCTATATTTTCATTGGTATACCATTTACCGCTTTGGTGTATTGCGTATGCCCCTTTTCCCAGTGCCATAGCGGCAACTCCGTAATCCTGACTCACCACAATATCACCTTTTTGGCATATGCCAATCAACGCATAATCCACTGCATCCGCTCCTGCTCCAATCACCTTAACCTTTGAGTAATCCGAAGCAAGGACATGATTTGTATCACACAGCAAAATGCAGGGAAGGTTGTTTTGTCTGGCTATCCTTTCCACGATTCTTACCACCGGACATGCATCTGCATCCACTAGTATTTGCATCATTTTCCTCCCAATCTATTCATTCAACATCCGTGTATATGCCGCATTTGCGGCTTCGCTTTCCTTCTTTTCTCTCCATCTCTCAATGTCACTGCAGATAGCTAACATCTCGTCAACAATCAATTCTGCGCTGTGTGGTTGTACATTATAGAGATATGCCATCATTCGCTGCATTGCCTTCGGACTGCCCAGCTGTTTTGCAATTTCTTCTCCCAGTTCTGCCGGAAATCCGAGGTGTTTTATGGCATTTACTAATTCATTTTTGTTTTTCGCCCATTCATTTCTGGTGTCCATGGTACTGACTCACTTTCTATTTTCTCCAAATATTATTATGGCCTTTCTATATTTGCCGGTCAATAGAATTCTAATTCATTGACGTAATCTTTTCGAGTGCTTATAATTTTCAGAGGGAAATGACCTGATTAATACAAATACAGTATATGCTTCAAAAATAGATATACATTAGGGCGAACCAAGCTCACCTGTTTACTGATGGGACAACGGTATATATTCTTCATCACTTACCGCTTCAAGCCATTCATTCGTTACATTTTCTCCAGGCACCTCGATAGCAAGATGACTAAACCATGCATCCGGTGCGGCTCCATGCCAGTGCTTAACACCGGTAGGAATATTGATACAATCGCCCGGCTTCATTTCTACTGCAGCCTTTCCTTCCTCTTGATAATATCCGCGTCCGGCAACACATACTAATATCTGTCCACCGCCTTTATCTGCGTTGTGAACATGCCAGTTATTACGACATCCCGGCTCAAAAGTTACATTAAAGATGCCCACCTGACTTGTCGATATCGGCGCCAAGAAACTTTTTCCACTAAAGTACTGCGCAAAGCCATCATTGGGTGCACCAATTGGAAATACCATTTCTTTTGCATGGGCTCTCATTGCTTCATCTTCGTATGGCAAATCACCCTCCTTTGGCTCCCACACTTCTTTTGCAAGATTAAACACTGCCCATCCTTTAGGCCAGCCTGCATAAAATGCAACGTGCGTTATAATTGCAGCAATCTCTTTTTGTGTTACCCCATGATTCTTCGCATTCTGCAAATGATATTTGAGGGATGAATCTGTAATACCTGAAGACATCAGTGCAACTACCGTAATAATACTTCTTGTCTTTACATCTATGTCCTGATTGTTCCAGTTCTCACCAAAGAGAACATCATCATTATAGCGCGCAAATTCCGGGGCAAATTCGCCAAGAGCATTTCTGCCTGCTGTCTGTACTATTTTTTTCTTCATATGCTTCCTCCTCTAAATTGATAATCCAAGTTCATATGCCATCTTCGGATAAACTGTTCCCGCTGTCTGGGACGGTGTTCCACAGCCCTTTCCAACTACAGTTCCAAGATTCTCAAATTGCATATACTCACAAATCTTGTCATAGTATGCTTTCGTAACTGCGAACGTGTCGTCATCATCATTCCATGCAACCGTAAGCATTACCGTCTTCTTATGCATACCGGTAAGTTCCATTGTATGACTATAAAATCTGTCTACAACTGCTTTTATCTGTGCCGGCCATCCAAAATAATATACCGGGAAGGCAAATACAATTACATCTGTTTCTTTAAGCAATCTCTTTAATTCATTCTCATAATCATCCTTCTGCACACAGGCTCCGTTCATTCCACATGCACCACAACCAAGACAAGGCTTTATATTTTTTCGGATCACATTATACTCTGTAATCTCATGCCCCTTGCTACCGGCTCCCTTTATAAACTCATCTGCCAGCATATTGGATGAGCCGTTCTTATTTCCACTGCTTTTCAGTACTAATATTTTCATCATATTTCCTCCAATTCCAATTTGCCATAATCCTCATCGGATACGGTTTCCAGCCATTCATTGCTCGTTACCTAATATTTTCTGTGCTCCTGTAGTCCAAACATGTTTCTTGGATGCATCAGTTCTTTTATTCTGTGCCATAACACCTGCAAGCGGATGAGGCACATATAGCTCTTCAAGGTAAGTAACCTCTTCATCCGTCAACTCAAGATCCACCGCTTTTGCTGCACCTTCTATATGATGAAGCTTGGTTGCTCCTACCACTGGAGATGTCACTTTTGTAAGGAGCCACGCTAGAGATACCTCGGTCATGGTCACACCGTGTTTTTCAGCAAGTTCTTCCACACGACCTATAATCACATCATCCTGCTCCCTGGTTGCATCGTATTTAAACTTAGCATAGGTATCCTCAACAGATCTCTTGGTATCACCCTCACCCTGCTTTCTGGAAAGCCTTCCGCTTGCCAATGCACTGTAAGGTGTCAGTGCGATATTCTCTTCCTCACAGTATGGAACCATCTCACGCTCTTCTTCTCTGAAGATTAGATTGTAATGTCCCTGGATGGAAACAAACTTCGCAAATCCTTCTTTTTCTGCCAGGGCATTGGCCTTTGCAATCTGCCATACAAAACAATTTGAAATGCCGATATACCTTGCCTTTCCAGCTTTCACGATACGGTTTAAACCGTCCATGATATCGCAAATATCCGTATTCCAGTCCCACATATGATAGATATAAAGATCCACATAATCCATGCCAAGATTTTGAAGGCTTGTGTTGATCATATTTTCAATATGTTGCTGACCGGTAATTCCCTTTTCAATCTCCTCTGGTGTCCTGGGAAGAAATTTCGTTGCTACAACAACATCCTCACGTTTTGCAAAATCTCTAAGAGCCCGTCCTACATACTGCTCGCTGGTTCCGCTCTGGTAAGCGATTGCAGTGTCATAAAAATTCACTCCCAGGTCAAGACCTCTTTTAATAATCTCTCTTGAATGCTCCTCATCTATCGTCCAGCTGTGCTGACCTCTTGTAGCATCGCCAAATCCCATACAGCCCATACAGATGCGGGAAACCTTTAAATCTGATTTTCCGAGTGTTACATATTCCATGCTTTTACTCTCCTTTCAGCCCTCTTGCTATTTTTTCAAGAACAGATACTACTTCCTTCTCTTGCTTATTAAGAGATCGGTACACTTCTCCTTCTTTTTTATAAAGGTCCGAAAGAACACTGTCTGCATACTTCTTTCCACTTTCTGTGAGAACAATAGACATCTCTCTTCTTTTTCCCTTAATTGGAACGAGTTCTACATATCCATCCTTCTGGATCTCTTTTATAACAGTATTTACAGTGGTTTTTGGCAGTTCCCAGTCACTGCTGATTTCAATCTGCGTGTGTGGATTTCCATCATTTAGTGCATACAAAACCCATAATAAAGCAGAGGAAACATTACTCTTCTTTGCAAACTCATCATAAAATGAATCCACATGGTAAAGCGCTTTTCCAAAATCGTAGAAAAAACTTTTTGAATTCATACTATACTCCTTTTATAATAGTACGATTTCGTATTATTGTCGATATCATAGATAATAGTTAAGCCCACTTACGAATAAGTGGGCTTTCGCTGCTGTATATCAAGTTTACAATTATCGACACCTTGCGATTATTTTTTTATTATCTTTCCTCTATTTTTGCATCCCTTAATCGTGGTATTGACTGCATAACCACAGATTCCAGGTTTCTCATCGTTACCTCTTGTATAAATTTTCCCGGTGTTTGTGCAGGATTTAATGACATTCTTTCCTTTTTTCACCTCC
>JAILQS010000148.1 GCA_024698865.1 Lachnospiraceae bacterium
GCTTATTAGTCATACCCAGAAATCATGCAAAACAATAGCTTTTGATTTATTATATATCGTTTTAAGCTCGGTTTTGGCCCCATTTTAAGGTTTAAGATTATTTGTGTCAATATGTACTAGCAGTTACTTTTGCATTTAAAGAGTTTGGCAGATCTTGTGGCTTCGAATCCTGTCACGCCGATAAAAAAAATGACATCCTCATAATCGGATGTCATTTTTTTATCGGCGTGACAGGATTCGAACCTGCGACCTCTACGTCCCGAACGTAGCGCTCTACCAAACTGAGCCACACGCCGCTATTTAATTCGGTAATGCAATTCTTTCCTGCATTCCGCAAACCATTGTACAACAAAAGTTATCTTTTTTCCAGTATTTTTTTCAAAATAAACGGATATTTTTTTCGGTGATTTTTCATTTGAAAATTTCTCAAAAAATAAGTTGAACGCCTGTGCACCTGCGTAGTAACTGCATAGGCATTCAACTTATACTCACATAAAATCTTTTATTTCATTTTTCTCACTTATTTTCTTAGTGGCATCCTCCACAGCTTCCACAATTACCATTGCAGCCGCCAAGTGATTTGCCTCTTTTTTTATCTTTATACATGTTGTAGATAACGAGTCCAACTATAACTGCCAAAACGGCACCAACAACTGTTGTTCCTAATATAGATCCCATAGAACACCTCCATACTGTCCGTTTGCTTTATTTTAACATACTCGCCACCGCTTTACCATAGTCATGGCTCACTCGTATGTTTTGCATGTATCTTCTCTATGCCTTTCCCTCGTCGCAGTTCAAACCCCGACCGAGTAAAAAATATAGGTATTATACGCCTGCGTTGTTTATCTTTAACGTTTTGATTTCTTTCTGTGGACGGAATAACAGGTAAAGCACACCGATGATAAGCAAAATTGCTACTACCGCTCCGATTCCAAAACTTCCTGTCGTAATAAATGTTCCAATCTGGTATACGCAAAGAGATACTACGTATGCAAGTCCTGTCTGGTATCCGATTGCAAACCAGAACCATTTTGCATTGTTCATTTCTCTCTTAATTGCACCCATTGCAGCAAAGCAAGGTGCGCAAAGCAGGTTGAATACGAGGAAGGAGTAAGCTGCAACCTGTGTCATACTGCCGGCAAGGTTACCCCAGATTTCTGCGCCGTCCTCTGCCACTTCTGCAAATCCAAAGAGTACACCAAAGGTACCTACTACATTTTCTTTTGCGATAAGACCGGTAACTGCTGCCACTGTCATCTTCCAGTCGCCCCATCCAAGTGGTGCAAAAAGTGGTGCAATCACATTTCCGAGTTTCGCTAAAATACTTCCGTCTAACTGTTCCGCTTCTAACATTCCAAAAGAACCGTCTACCCATCCGAAGCTCATTAAGAACCAAAGTACGATGGTAGACAACAGGATAATAGTTCCTGCCTTTTTAATGAATGACCATCCGCGCTCCCACATACTTCTCAAAACATTTCCTACGGTAGGCATATGATATGCCGGAAGTTCCATAACAAATGGTGCCGGATCTCCGGAAAACATTTTTGTTTTCTTTAAAATAATACCGGAAATAATAACTGCTGCTATTCCAACAAAGTATGCACTTGGTGCTACCCACCATGCTCCGCCAAACAATGCTCCGGCAATCAATGCAATGATTGGAAGTTTTGCTCCACAAGGGATAAATGTAGTTGTCATGATTGTCATTTTACGGTCTCTGTCATTTTCAATTGTTCTGGATGCCATAATTCCGGGAACACCACAACCACTACCGATTAACATTGGAATAAAAGATTTACCGGAAAGACCAAACTTACGGAAAATTCTATCCATGATAAATGCGACACGTGCCATATATCCGCATGCTTCTAAGAATGCGAGGAAACAGAACAATACAAGCATCTGTGGCACGAATCCAAGAACCGCTCCAACACCGCCTACGATTCCATCTAAGATCAGTCCCTGCAACCAATCTGCGCATCCAACAGCGTTAAGAAGCGACTCTACCAATACCGGAATTCCGGGTATCTCAAGTCCAAACAAGCTCCAGCCTTCGCCAAACACACCATCATTTGCCCAGTCTGTTGCCCATGTACCAACTGTTGTTACCGATACATAGTAAACAAGGAACATCACAACCGCAAAGATTGGAAGCGCTGCAAAACGGTTTGTTACAATTCGGTCAATCTTATCAGAAACGGTGAGTTCATCACTCTTTTTTGCTTTTGTAATACACAGTTTGATAATGGAGGAAATATAAACATATCTTTCATTTGTAATGATACTTTCCACATCATCATCCATAGCATCTTCCAATTTTTTGATTTCTGCAGAAACGTCAGGAACTTCCTTCATTAACTCCTGAATCTTATCATCTTTTTCCAGAAGCTTAATTGCGAAGAAACGTTTTTCTTTTTCCGGAATATCAAATAATTTTTCTTCTACTTCAGAGATAATACTTTCAACCTCTTCATGGAAAGAATGTACACGCTGAAGTTTCTGAATATCATCGCTACTTTGATTATTTTTGGCCGCTTCTACCGCTTTCTTAGCTGCCAACTCGATACCATTTCCCTTTAAAGCAGAGATTTCAACCACTTCACATCCAAGCTTTTCTTTTAACATATCAAGATGAAGTTTATCTCCGTTCTTTTCCAGAATATCTGTCATATTAACCGCCATTACTACCGGGATTCCAAGTTCAATCAACTGCGTGCTAAGATACAGATTTCTTTCCATATTGGTACCGTCTACAATATTAAGAATAGCATCCGGTTTTTCATTCAAAAGATAATTTCTGGCTACTACCTCCTCCAACGTATATGGAGAAAGGGAGTAAATACCCGGAAGGTCGATAATTGTTACTTCCTTAAATCCTTTTAATTTACCTTCTTTTTTCTCTACTGTTACTCCAGGCCAGTTACCCACAAACTGATTGGAACCGGTCAGAGCATTAAACAGTGTGGTTTTACCGCAGTTTGGATTACCTGCTAATGCTATTTTCATTGACATTTCTCTTTTCCTCCTTCTATAACTTATCGTCGTATGTCAAATATTACTTCGATAAGTTACAACTAACTCATTCTCAAAAAAAATATGTTGTCCATATTTTAAATTTTCTAATTAATTGATTATACTATGTGCTGCTTCCCTGAAATTAGTTTTCTACCAATATCATTTCCGCATCGGCTTTACGTAAAGATAATTCATAGCCTCGAACAGTAACCTCAATCGGATCACCAAGAGGTGCTACCTTGCGAACAAAAATCTCTACTCCTTTCGTGATGCCCATATCCATAATCTTTCTTTTGACCGGGCCATCTCCGGTAAGTTTGGTAACTTTAACCGTCTTGCCACATTCAATTTCTTTTAAAGTCTTCATACGTTACAACTCTCCTTTTCTTATACCATAATTCGGTTCGCCATGTCTCTCCCAATAGCTACTCTGGAATCTCTGACATTAACAATCATATTACCGGCGATTTCAGAAACTACCGTAACTTCTCCACCTTCTGTAAATCCAAGATTGTTCAAGAAACGCTTGGTTTCTTCTTTACCACCGACTTTTTTTATTGTATTGGTTTCACCTAAATTAACCATTGTTAAAGGCATAAAATCATCCCCTTCTTAATCTGATATTACTTAACATAAGTATCTTATCTTACTGTTAGTATACACTAACGCAAATAATCTGTCAATAACTTTTTTTCGTTTTTTCAAACTCATTGCATCTATGCTGCGCAGAATCTACAACATAACAGCAGATCTTCAAATGGAGCCGTTCACACTTAGTTGCATCTATGCTGCGCAGACTAAGCTGGATATCTACTTGTGTCTGCTCCTTACTGATGCTTTGAATTCCGGATTTACCACCGATAGCGAGCTTCCCGGGCGATTCGGTGTTTTTTCCTTCGACTTGCTTTCTAGATTTACCACCGATGGCGAACTTCCCGGGCGATTCGGTGGTTTTTCCTTCGACTTGCTTTCTAGATTTACCACCGATGACGAGCTTTCTGGGCGATTCGGTGGTTTTTCCTTCGACTTGCTTTCTAGATTTACCACCGATAGCGAGCTTCCTGGGCGATTTGGTGGTTTTTCCTTCGACTTGCTTTCTAGATTTACCACCGATGACGAACTTTCTGGGCGATTCGGTGGTTTTTCCTTCGACTTGCTTTCTAGATTTACCACCGATGGCGAGCTTCCCGGGCGATTCGGTGGTTTTTCCTTCGACTTGCTTTCTAGATTTACCACCGATGGCGAGCTTCCCGGGCGATTCGGCTGGGTTTCCCTCGACTTTGATCTCAATT
>JAILQS010000085.1 GCA_024698865.1 Lachnospiraceae bacterium
GATTGTTTGTAATTAAATAAACTCCAATAGTTTCAAGGGCTGCCTTTTCTTACGTCGGTAGTATCCGTTACGTAAGAAACAGAGCGAAAGCGTCAGCCTTATGAAACTATCGGAGTATGCGGATAGATACTTATTACTAAAGAAAATAGAAAATTATACTATGTTTTCTCTCCAGGTTGCCGGTTTAAAGTTATCTTTCAACGGCAATAATCTCTTATCCACATCTACTCCAAGTACAGAGTTAAAGTTGTTGGTTGCCTGCATCTGTGCAGCAAATCCTACGATAATGATAATCTCTTCATCGGAGTAGTATTTACGTAATCCGTCGAACAATTCATCAGATACCTTGGTTGGGTCTTTAACGATCTGCTGTCCAAGCTGCTGAAGTAATGCTTCGTTTTCTGATGTTTCAAAGCTGTTTGGATCTAAGCCTAATTCTTTTAAATCACTGATAAAGAATAATGAGCAAAGAAGGCAGCCGTTTGTGGTAGATACGGAATGTGCATAAATGGTTGCTGCTCTCTGTCCTACTACTTTTACAAGGCTTTCCCAGGAATCATACCATCCCATAAATGCTTTATAGGTACCATAATCCTGAAGCATAACTAATTTCATGTTGGTTACTTTTCCTGCTGCATCCAATTCCTCGTATGCTTTCTTTGCTTCTCCAGTAAGTTCGTTTGGTTGTTTTAAGTTTACTCTTGCCATTTTTATTCTCTCCTTTTTATTTTAATTCTGCCATTTGGCAGGTCTTAAGCGTTTTTATACTGTTTTTTAAAACTGAACTGTGTTCACATTTATCTATAAATCCTACAACGCCAGTTCTAAAATCTTATAAATTGCAGTGGCATCTAATGGTTCGTAGTGTCCAACACTTCCATTTCTGGTTGCCCTCTTCGCCATTGTTTCAAAATCTTTCTCGTCTATGTCAAGTTCAGACAATGTCGTTTTAACTCCTGCCTTTTTGAAAAATCCGGTGAGTTCCTCTGCCAATAAATAAGCCCTTTCTTCCTCTGTGTAATTAAAGGCATCTGCACCAAACACTCTGGTTGCAAGCAATGCCGGTCTCCACGGTTTCTTCTTTGCCATATACTTGATCCACGCAAGTGTAACGATTGCCATTCCCTCGCCGTGTGTAATATTGTACTGGGCAGAAAGCTCATGCTCGATGCGGTGCGAGCCCCAGTCTGCACGTCTGCCGGCATCTAGGAAATTGTTGTGCGCCACACTGGCAAGCCACTGAATTTCCCCTCTCGCATTGATATCCTGCGGATTTCTCAAAAGTCGCTCCGTATTCACAAACAGTGCTCGAATTGCTCCTTCAATCAGATAATCCGTCGTATCCGAATATTTTTCATCCGAGAAATATCTCTCCAGTAAATGAGACAAAACGTCAGCAATTCCGACAAAGGTCTGGTATGCCGGTAAACCGGCTGTGTATTTTGGATTCATAATTGCAAACTTTGGAATAATACAATCGTCCTCGAAACCAAGCTTCCACTCACCGCTGGAAAGAATAGCTGCGTTAGACGTTTCCGAACCGCTGGAAGCGGTCGTTGCAATTACTCCTACCGGGAGTACTTCTTTAGGAGATACTCCTTTTTCAAAGAAATCCCACACATCTCCGTCATAAGGGATTCCAAGCGCTACCGCTTTTGCAGTGTCAATGGAGCTTCCCCCGCCAACTGCCAGTACAAAATCCACCTGCTTTTCTTTTCCCTGTGCTACCAGTTCTCTGGCAAGCTCTATGGTTGGGTTTGGGACAACATTTCCATTTTCACTAAAGGTAATTCCCAATTCATCTACGGCTTCTTTTATCACCTGATAAATACCAAGTGTCTTGATAAAATCGCCACTGTATACCAACAAAAGGGATGAAACATTGTTTTGTTTCAACAAGGTTTTTAATTGTTTCTCGCTGTCTTCGCCAAAAACAATTCTGGCAGGGTTATAATACTCAAATCCTATCATTTTCTTTCCTCCATGAATTTATCCGATATCAAACAGCCCTTTACTTAAATACCTGTCTCCGCGGTCCGGAAATACAATCACTATATTTCCATGATCAATTTCATTTGCAAGCTTTAATCCTGCTGCAAGTGCTGCTCCCGAAGACGAACCTGCGAGTACCCCCTCTTTTGCCGCCAGCAATCGGGTTGCCTCAAATGCCTCTGTGTCAGTAATCTTAATAACCTTGTCTATAAAGGATACATCCATGGTATCGGCTATGAAGTCATTTCCGATTCCTTCGATATCGTAATCTGCGTGTTCTCCGCCTCCAATGATGGAACCGACAGGATCTGCGAGGACTCCTTGAATATTTTTATTTTTTTCTTTTAAATGTTTCATAATTCCGGAGAAGGTTCCTCCACTTCCTGCCCCGGCAATGAGATAATCTATCTGCCCGTCCATCTGACGATAAATCTCAGGTCCTGTTGTCTCATAGTGAGCCAAAGGATTGGAAGGATTACGAAACTGTTTTAAAGAAATTGCTCCCGGAATCTCTTTTAACAATTCCTGCGCTTTATTCTCAGCCCCAAGCATTCCCTCCTCACGACTGGTATGAATAATTTTTGCACCAAGTGCCATCATGACCTTTTGTTTCTCTATAGAAAACTTTTCAGGTACGGTAAAGATTACATCATACCCTTTATTAAGTGCAGCTATTGCAATGCCGATTCCGGTATTGCCCGCCGTTGCCTCAACGATTGTAGAGCCCGGTTTCAACAATCCTCTCTCTTCTGCATCCTTTATCATATATACGCCGACTCTGTCCTTTACGCTTCCTGCAGGATTCATAAGCTCCAGTTTAGCGTATAAGTTAACTCCTTCTTTTACTCCTAATTCATTTAATTTAAGGATAGGTGTTTGCCCAATCATTTCCCTGATCCCCATATAAACATCCATATTAATCCTCCATGCCGAAGTACTTTACTTTGCCTTTTTTGAATCTAAAATCGCCTGTTCCAAATCTGCAATCAAATCTTCCACATCTTCGATTCCTACGGAAAGTCGTATCAACTCATCTGCGATACCAACTTCTTTTCTGATTTCAGCAGGAATTGCAGCATGTGTCATGCTTGCAGGGTGACAGACTAAAGACTCCACGCCTCCAAGGCTCTCTGCCAATGTAATCACTTTCAGTGTTTCAAAGAATTTTTTGTAATCGTATTGCTCATCCAACAGGAAAGAAATCATAGCGCCAGGTCCGTCTGCCTGTCTTTTCTGGATTTCATACCCCGGATCTGTTTCCAGTCCCGGATAATAAACTTTGGATACATATCCGCTGTCTACGAGCCATCTTGCAATTTTCTCTGCATTTTCCACATGACGATCCATTCGTACGCCAAGTGTCTTAATTCCGCGAATAATCAAAAAGCTGTCCCACGGTGCAAGCACACCTCCGATAGCATTTTGAAGGTAATACAATCTCTCAGAAAGTGCCTTGTCCTTTACAACTACAAATCCTGAAATGGTATCACTGTGTCCTCCCAGATATTTGGTTCCGCTATGGATAACAATATCTGCCCCAAGTGTTAGTGGACGCTGCAAATATGGTGTTAAGAATGTGTTGTCCACGATTAACAGCTTATCATTTGCATGTGCAATCTTTGCTACCTGGGCAATATCTGTCACGGTAAGCAGCGGATTTGCCGGGCTTTCCACATAGATTGCTTTTACGTTTTCATCAATTGCTGCCTCAATCTGTGACGCATCCGATGTATCCACGATTTCATAGGTGATTCCAAAATTGTTGAACACATTGTCCAAAATTCGAAATGTACCACCGTAAATGTTGTCCGATACGATCAACTTATCCCCTGATTGAAAGAGCGAAAGCACCGTGTTGATTGCAGCAAGTCCGGAGGCAAACGCCAATCCGTAATCTCCTTCTTCGAGATCTGCAATCAGTTTTTCCAACGCCGCTCTGGTCGGATTTCCTGTTCTGGAATATTCCCAGCCTCTGTCTTTACCCAGACCATCCTGTTTGTAGGTCGACGTCTGATACACCGGAACATTTACCGCACCAGTTGTTTCATCTCCGTCAATCCCACCGTGTATCAATAATGAATTCTTTTTTAAGCTCATTTACCTGCCTCCTCTCTATTATAAAAGTGTCTACCACTTTGGATTAACAGTGGTAGACGCTCTTTTGTTTTCTATCGAATAGCTACAAACCCTTTTTCAAGGTCAGCAATAATGTCTTCGTAATGTTCGGTTCCGATAGAAAGGCGGATTGTGTTTGGACGAATGCCCTGGTCTTCCAATTCTTCGGCAGAAAGCTGTGAATGCGTGGTAGAAGCCGGATGAATTACCAGGCTCTTAACATCTGCTACATTTGCAAGTAATGAGAAAATCTGCAAATTGTCGATAAATTTCCATGCTTCTTCCTGACCACCTTTGATGTCAAACGTAAAGATAGATGCTCCACCATTTGGGAAGTATTTTGTATAAAGTTCGTGATCCGGATGTTCCTTTAAGGATGGGTGATTAACTTTTTCCACCTGTGGATGATTAGCTAAGAACTCTACTACTTTCTTTGTATTTTCTGCATGTCTTTCTAATCTTAAGGAAAGTGTTTCAACTCCCTGTAAAAGTAAAAATGCATTAAATGGTGAAATAGCTGCTCCGGTATCTCTCAGTAAAATAGTGCGGATATAAGTAACAAAAGCTACTTCTCCAAGAGCATCATAGAAGGCAAGGCCGTGATAACTTGGGTTTGGCTCTGTAAGCTGTGGGTATTTACCGCTTGCCTTGTAGTTAAATTTTCCACCGTCTACGATAATTCCACCAAGTGTTGTTCCGTGTCCACCGATAAATTTGGTTGCAGAGTGAACTACGATATCTGCTCCATGCTCTAATGGACGGATTAAGAATGGTGTTCCGAATGTGTTATCTACAACTACCGGAATCTGATGTTTGTGTGCAATTTCAGAAATTGCATCAATATCAGGAATATCACTATTTGGATTTCCAAGAGTCTCAAGGTAAACTACTTTGGTGTTGTCCTGGATTGCATTTTCTACTTCTGCTAAGTTATGTGCATCTACGAAAGTTGTTTCGATACCATACTGTGGAAGTGTGTTAGAAAGTAAGTTGTAGCTTCCACCATAAATGGTTTTCTGTGCTACTACGTGTCCACCGTCAGCTGCAAGTGCCTGAATTGTGTAGCTGATTGCTGCTGCTCCGGATGCTACTGCAAGTGCTGCGGTTCCACCTTCTAAAGCAGCTACTCTCTTTTCTAAAACATCCTGTGTGGTATTTGTAATTCTTCCATATACATTTCCTGCATCCGCAAGGCTGAATCTGTCCGCTGCGTGTTTGCTGTTGTGGAATACGTAAGAAGTTGTCTGGTAAATTGGTACTGCTCTGGAATCTGTAGTAGGGTCTGCCTGTTCCTGTCCAACGTGTAACTGTAATGTTTCAAATCTTAAATCGCTCATAATCATACTCTCCTTTTCCTATCAATTTAATATGTTTTGTTTTTTGATAGACTTATCCTACCATCAAAATCGCAGTTTGAAAATTACGGGGATTTTATCATTGGTGATAAGTTCTGATTATCACATAAAAAAGCAACTTATTCTTGCTTTCCTTCGCCGGGGGTTGCCTTTTTCGGCGATGTGGTGCGACTTCGTACGCTGGTGTAAAAAAAGCTGCGCATATAGTTGGAATTCCAACTATATGCGCAGCGTATTGTCAGCGAAAGCTGTTATCAAACTTCCTCTTTATATTTTAATAATTTCTCTACGTATGCATTGCCATAGGCAGACATCGTACTTCCTTTTCTCACTATGTAACCAATAATCAGCGGATCTTCTTCCTTTAATTTGATATCCACCAATCCCTTAAGTATGACATCCTCTCCGGAAAGCATACCTGAACCAATCGAATATCCATGCAAATCTGCAATCAGTTCCATGCTGGTAGCACGGTCATCTGACTTGATTAGTTTCTTAAAATCATAATCCGCCATTGCCTCTTCCGTCAGATAGAAGTTACTGTCATCGCTTTGGTCAAACGTAATACACGGATAATCCGAAAGTTCCTCTATGGATATTTCTTTTCTTCCGGCAAATGCATGATCTTCCCATACATATATGTAGGTCTCTCTTTTCATCAGCGGAGTAAACTCCAACTGATAGTCCTTAAACAGTTTCTTAAGCACGCCTTCATTGGCACCCGAAAAAGAAATGACCCCCACTTCACTCTTCATACTTCTTACGTCTTCCAACACATCCTTGGTCTTCGTTTCGTGTATGGAAAAGACATATTTGTCCGGTTCATTTTCTTTGATTAATTCGGTAAATGCTTTGATAGCAAAATTGTAATGCTGTGTAGAAACCGAAAAATGCTTCTTATCACTGTCTTTTGCCAGATATCTATTTTCAAGAATCTCGTACTGTCCCACTGCCTTCTTGGCATAGGTAATGAACTCCCGGCCGGCATCAGTAAGCGTTATTCCTTTATTGGTTCTTTCGAAAATCAAGATGCCCAGTTCCTCTTCCAACTCCCGTATACTGTTGGAAAGTGCAGGCTGTGAAACATATAGTTTTGTTGCAGCCTCGCGCATAGAGGACGAAACAGACACTTCAAGTACATATTTAATCTGATTGATATTCAAACTAATCCCCCTTGTATCCTGAACTAGTATTTACTGCTGTTATTATAATACAAAAACGTGGGTATTGACGCAAGAAGATTTGTTCTATTTGGGTGTCTGACCTCCTACCATCTCCAAAAATGTCCGTGCTTCCTTCGCTCCTCCACACGCCCGAAAACTTTTAGCTATCAAAACCGCATTGTCCTTGTAACTCTTATCTGACAGTACCCGGTTAAGTGCATCTAAAATATCATACTCAGAAATGGATTGCAGCATAACACCTGCACCAAGCTCGCTGATTCTCTTAGCTACCGCTCCCTGCTCCGGCGTCTGTGGAAATAACACAAGTGGCACTTCAAAATACAGACCTTCCGATGCTGAATTCATACCACAGTGCGTAATAAAAGCATCTGCAATTGAAAGTACCGCCATCTGGTCTACCGACTCATATATCTGAATGTTATCCGGTATATTTTCAAATTGCTCCGTATTGGTTCCCATAGAAATGATAACCTGCCAGTCCGTTTTCCCAAATGCCCGTATGCAGTTACGGTAGAATTCCTTGTTCTGATTCACCGTTCCCATGGAGATATATACCGTTTTGTCTGCCGTTTTAACGTAGGATTCTTTCATATCCCGAATGGATGGACCAATAAAATGATAACAGTCAGAAAACGTTTCGGAACATGGTTGGAAATACTCTGACGTGTATACAAGGGTATTGGTCTCGTTATCATTTTGCACAATCTCCAACAGGCTTTTCACCGGATACCCTTTTTCTCTTAACCGCCTGATCTGCTTATTAATGCGCGGCATGGAAAATAGCATCTTCAATATATCCCATGGTGTTTCTTTCATATACTTTGCAGAGAACCGGTTAAATGCAAAGGTGGTGGTTGATGAAACATACGGTATATGATGCTTCATTGCCACCAGCTTGCCCCAAAATGCAACCGAATCCGAGACAATAAGATCCGGCTGAATTTCTTGTATTTTCTCTGTCGTCATTTCATCCAGTGCAAGTGTGGAAGATACGAGCAATTCCGTCGCAAATACTTTATCTTTGCCGACGCGGTCTGCATTCTCTTTGTCTTCCATCTCGAAATCATAACCATCACAACGAATGGATATCGCTCCTGCCTCTTCTATTTTGTTTTGAAACATGGCAAAAGAAAAATAATAAACCTTATGACCGGCATTCGTCAGTTCTTTCACAACGTTAAGCGTTGGGTTCGTATGCCCATGCGCCGGAATACAAAACCATGCTATTCTCATTTGTGACTGCCTCCTCCTATGTGCTGTATAAATCACACTATATATACCCATATGCTACTAAATAGGCCAGGTTGCATTATACCCATATATCCTACTTATGAAAGATTCTCTCCATAGCCCCAACCAGTTCCTCAAGTCCTTCCTTATCTTCCGCGCAAAAACGTGACGCAATCGGACTATCGATATCCAGCACCCCATAAACCTCACCGTTACGGTGAATAGGCACTACTATTTCGGACCTGGATTCACTGTCGCAGGCAATGTGTCCCGGGAACTTATGAACATCCGGAACAAGCTGGACTTTATCTTCTGCCCATGCCGTTCCGCAAACACCTTTGCCTTTTGCTATTTTTACACATGCTACTTTTCCCTGGAAAGGTCCAAGAAGAAGCGCTTCGTCTTTTACGAGATAAAATCCGCTCCAGTTGATATCCTTCATTGTATGGAAAAGTATCGAAGATACATTTGCCATAACGGAAATATCATCTGCTGAAATCTCGGCAAGAGACTCCATTTGTTTTATTATCATTTTGTAATCTGTCATATTGGTTATTCTCCATTCCGGTAATCTTTCTTTGTAATGTATCCGTTAAAAAACTACTCCTTATAATGATACATTTCGCAATGCGTGATGGTGCAAAATATTTTTATTTGCCTTTATCTAGTCTTCTTTAGTAAGGACTTTTTTCTGCCAGCTCTTCGCTCCGCACTTTGGGCATTTCATATATCTTGTCCTACCCATATGCATAGCAAGATTGGTCTGCCAATAAGTAGGTACATGCCTATGATGACATTTCGCGCATTCATAATATCCTGCCTTCTGCTCTATGCCAACGGCGATAAAGGCGACAGCAAATATCAACACAAAAGAAAATACGATAAGTGCGATTCGCAACCAAACCGGCATCTCTATAAATGAAGCCACAAACACCATAACCAGCCCGGCTATGACTGCTGGGAACGCAATCCAGTATTCCGTCCTAAGCATCTGCCTGTTCTTTTCTTCAACCTCTCTTCGCATCTTAAGCAAGTTTTCTTCTGCCCGTTTATCATATGCTTCTGCCATAATTCTTTCGCCCGACAGGAGTTCATTGACGTTTATTTTCAAAAGTTCACACAGCTCCAACATTATGCCGGAGTCCGGCAAAGATTTTCCGGTCTCCCACTTTGATACTGCACGGTCGCTGATTCCAAGTTTCTCAGCAAGAGCCGCCTGCGTCATACCCTGTTCTTTTCTGCAGGCTGCAATAAATTTTCCAATTTTGATTTGGTCCATATCGGGCACCTCCTTTCATGGCTTAAGCATAACCATCTACAGCAAAATGTTACACGAACTGTTGGTTGAGTTAGGTGTTTTTGCGTACTCTACCGCTGGTTGAGTTGGTCGTTCTCTATTTGACTTTGACCGTGAACGTCACGCTCTTCACTGCGGATGCCTTGTAATTGCTGTTCCCTAATGCCCGGACTTTGACCTTTACCTTGTAGGTACCCTTCTTCATTTTACTGTTCTTTTTGATGGTCACATTGCCTGTGGTCTTGCCCACCTTGAAGTACTTCTTGAAAGACTTGCTGCCCTTCTTAGCCGAGACAAGAGTATAGGTCTTCTTGTCGTTCAGTGCTTTCTCGAACCTGATTACCTTGCTGACAGCCATCGTCTGTGCCTTTTTCTCCAGTTTGCTATACTCGACTGTTGCGGTCTTGGCACCAATCTTCATCGGGTTGGCGGCTTTTGCGACGTTGACAATCACCTTTGCAGTTGCAGGCGCATATTCATCGGTTTCTGAGGCACGGATTGTAATTTCCGCTGTGCCGATTCCCCTAATAACAG
>JAILQS010000125.1 GCA_024698865.1 Lachnospiraceae bacterium
GACTCCGGTATTCTCCATTTGTCCTTCTTTGCTTTGTATTTGTCGACGCCATAAAAAAAGAAGGCAACTATGTTAATCAGTAAAAAATAGATTCCTATGATCATTTTAAATACTCCCATTTACTCTTATCAGACATATCCCTTACGTGGATTTTCTGCCCTGCTGTATATTTTAACTCTCATTTATTCTCTTGTAAATATCTTTAAGAACCTATATTTACACTCCCCCCTCTTAATGTTAAAATTTATATTAGAATAAGCACTTGAAATTAAGAAAGGAGAAGGTTGCGTACATTTTGTAAACGCAATCAATACATACTATGAAACGAACAGACTATTTGCGCTGGGACGAATACTTTATGGGGATTGCGATTCTCTCTTCCATGAGAAGCAAAGACCCGAATACTTGTGTGGGGGCATGTATTGTCAGCAAAGAAAATAAAATTCTTTCCTTGGGCTATAACGGAATGCCGATTGGTTGCTCGGATGATGAGTTTCCATGGGAACGAACCGGCGAACCACTTGACACCAAGTATCTCTATGTTTGTCACGCGGAACTGAATGCACTTCTTAACTATTCCGGCAACAAACTCGAGGGAGCCCGTATCTACACGACCTTGTTCCCTTGTAACGAATGTACCAAGGCAATTATTCAGTCCGGAATCAAAGAAGTGATTTACCTGACCAACAAATATGCCAATACGGATTCGGTTATCGCTGCACAGAAAATGATGAATTCTTCCGGCGTCAGCTTCCGACAGTATGAATCTGCCGGAAAAAATGTTTCTATTGAATTGTAAAATGAAAATAACTATTAACTTTTACTTATGGGAAAGGGTGATTCAAATGAGAAAAAGAATTAGTGTATTGGTTTTATGTGTTATATTTATTTTAACTTTGACGGCATGCAGTAGTTCTACAGGTTCTTCTGACAAGACTGATACCGCAGCACAAGAGAAAGTTGATGAAGCCACTCCAACGCCGGAAACTGTTGTTGCTTCCGAGGAACCGGAGCCTGCAACTCCTGCCGCAAAAGAGACCGGAGCTCCTACTGAAGAAAACGGCGACACTGCTTCAGCCGAAGAAGTAAATCCTGAACTGAAAAAAGCAGTGGATGATTATGTGGTTTTTGTAGACGAATACATCGAAGTACTGCATAAGTATCAGGAAGACTCTACTACGTATATGGAAGAATACATCGGTATGAGTGAAAAACAGTCCGAAATGACAGAAGCACTTACAAAGCTGGAACAACAACTCCAGAAAGAAGGTAAATTTACAGAAACAGATGAGAATTATGTAATGGATCAAATGGGTACAGCTATGGATAAGCTAATGGCAGAATTGAAAAAGATTACGGGTTAATTTACCGTACAATAAAAAGTTCCTAGCCGTCAGCATTACCGTAGCAGTGCTTTTCGGTTAGGAACTTTTTTAACATTTCTACTCCCTTTCTTTTACCAAGGAAGATATTACCACTTATGTGTTAAAAATGTTTTAAGCAAATGTTAAAAATATAAATATTTTTAATGACATTTTGATAATAGTACTATATTTTCTTGAATACGGCTTTCTTTCCGATTCCGGCTTTTTGTAAAAGTTTTTTATAAGCTTTTAATTTGACTTTATTTGCCTTTACTACCACTTTCTTATAGATACCTTTGTATGCATTTTTTCCGACTTTTTTCAATGATTTTCCTGCAATCTTAATATTTTTCAGCTTTTTACATCCATAAAAACTTCCACTTTCAATGATTTCCACATTAACTCCAATCACTAATGAGGTAAGACTCTTACTGTTTTTGAACACATTTTTTGAAATCTTTGTTATCTTATATATCTTTCCTTTATAAGAAACTGTAGCCGGTATCGTGACTTTTTTCAAATTCTTTTTGGTACTTCCTTCAAAACTTGCTGTTCCCTTATTTACAGAAGTGATTTTGTAAGTAAGTTTTCCAACCGTAACGATATCTCCATTCTTAACCTCCGGTTGCTGTGGATTAGCCGATTGCTCTGGGGTTGTCGGCTGCTGTGGATCAGCTGGTTGTTCCGGCTCCTCCGGCTGCTGTGGATCAGCTGGTTGTTCCGGCTCCTCCGGTTGCTGTGGATTGCGACTATCTCTTAATAATGCAAATACATCTTTCACCGGAGTTTTTATTTTAACATCCATTTCCCATGCACTTGCCCATACTCCACCGGTTGTTCCGGTCACATTGAATCTTAAGTATCTTCCGGTTGCCTCTTTCTCGATTGTTTTCCTATCTCCACGGAAAGTATCTGTTACATAGGTCGTCCAGTTTTCACCATCCTCAGAAATCTCAACATTATACGTCCAATCCGTTTCTTTTTCAAATACAATATTGATTTGAGAGAGGTCGGTTACTCCACCCATATCCATAGTAACCGTCTGTGGTTTCTTCTCGCCATTTGGGCAATATCTGGTATAAAGGCTTCCGTCTATCATAGAAAATGCCGATGCACCTGTATTACCGGAGGATGAAGCACCACACATTTTGTTCATAGCAATGTTTTCATCCGATCCTTTTGCATAAACCTCTACCTCCGGAATCATAACATAACCAACGCCTGATTCTGTAAATTCAATAGCAATATAACGCGCCTCAACTTCATTTCTATCTGTATACTCTTCGGTGCTCGTCTGGTTGTTGCTCTGGTTTGCAAACTCTTTCCATTCCTTACCGTCAATCGAATACAGTACATTGTACTTCCAAGCCTGTGCGCTTGTGAAATATGTTCTCACCGTATCTACAGTATACGCATCCTCCAAATCTACAACCAGATACTGTGGGAAAGAATTACTTCCTGCTGCCCAATATGTATCACGATTACCATCAAAAGCTGCTGCTGCACTGTTTCCCACATCACTCGTGCTGGTAGCTTTGGCAAGCCATTTCTTTGCACGGATAACGTCCTTTGGAATCTCCTCATTTAACCATACATATGCACTTGAATTACCTCTGTTTGCACGCGCATAGAATGGAATTGCAGTACCTTTTGTCTGCTTTCCGTCCTCAACTTCAAAAACTGTGTTAATCTTCACAATTCCGCCAAGAAGTGTTGCATCATAAGATGTTGTCAATGCACTGGATTTGTCAACCGCAAAGGTGTCATCATTTAAATTAATTCCTTCCACCAAACCGTTATCCGTACTCTCCACGCAGTAAACAACCGGTCCGTATGCCAATGCTACTTTTCCTTCATCATCTTTTACTTTTTCATCTGCATAAACTCTTCTTGCCTCTATTTCCATACTCATGGAAACGGTATCTCCTGCTGCAACATTTAAAACCGCAAATCCATCTTCTACTTCATAAGCAGCCTTTGTTCCGTTAATTTTAAAGGTTACTTCTTTGTTCTGCCACTCCGGAATACGAATGTGTAACTTTGTATTTTTGCCGGATACCGTAAATGCAGCATTCCCTTCCCAAGGCATATCCGTCACCAAAGAAACCCTGACTCCATTTCCAAGTTCTGCATCACTGGAAACAAACTGATTCACATAAGTATCCGTGTCGTTGTAGGAGTAAATATACTTGCCTAAATTTGAATAAAACTTCAGTAACATCGGTGGGCAGCATGGGCATCCGTCCCAATCCCAACGCATATGATTCATTGAATTCAGTGGCTGTGTATAATAGAAGGTCTTTCCATCTTCGCCGATTCCTCCTAATACACCATTATACAAATAGTTTTCCACCACATCACCATATTCGCTCTGTCCGTATGCATTCAGTAGATACTCACTGCAAAATCCCATTGCGACCTGTGCACAAGTCTCACAGTATCCGTCGTTTGGAAGATAATAATCATCTCCATACGCTTCATCAACGCCGGTTGCTCCTACGCCTCCGGTTACATACATTTGCTTCTCTACAATATGGTGCCAGATTTTATCCACTGACGCCAAATATGTATTATCGTCAAATGCGAGTCCGGCTGCCGCAATTCCCGTATAATAAAGATTTGCTCTTACTGCATGTCCGGCCGCCTGTTCCTGATCGAAATAGTATGCGTGATCCTGTGCGTATTCCGTCAGATTCATACCGTTTACACGATTATCATAATTTCCACGATTCTCAATCCAGAATTTTACCAAGTCACCATATGCTTCCGGACGAATGTTTAACGTATACTTCTCTGAAAAACGGTTGAGTGTCTGAACAAGCTCCGTATTATCCTTTAACAGCAGATACATATCTAACAGTGCTTCTTCCGGTAATTCATGAGAAGGAACCATGTTGGTTTTCTTTTCGCCATTTTCTTTTGTTCCATATCCATAATTTTCTACCATAAATTCAGCAAATCTTGCTGCCACATAAAGCAGCTTAGGATCGCCGGTTGCATCATAATAATGAACGCCTGCTTCTACAAGACAGCCAAAATTATAAGCATCGTGATACCATCTTGGATTCCCCGTTGCATCAAAGTATTGTCCCGGTTTTTCCATCATCGCATGGGTGCTTAGGTACCCATTTTCACTTGTCATTGATGCATTATAAATTACATCTATATAAGCGTCGATTTTCTTCTTTAATTCAGCATTTGGTTTATTTTTCATGAAATCTGCGCCCGCACGAATGGTTTCCATTAAGAGTCCGTCAATCCACGGGTAATTATTCGTCTGTTTTACACCGTTGATCACGTTCTGATAATTACGAATCGAGCCCTGTTTTTCCAGTTCATCCAAAACATATTCCACTGAAGTCTGTTCCATCTGTTCCATTCGATTCTTCCAGAAACCATCTGTAATCTTAACCTGATTAAGCTCCGGAGACTTTAATGAAACAACATCCTTCTCCATTTCCAGAAACTCAACCTTATATTCCATACCGTATGCCGGTACTTTAATGACTGCTGTCCCCGGTAATGTTTCCGCCTGCTCAACTACCGTATCTATCGAAACACCATCATATACCAGTTTTGCAGATACGGTTGGAATCTTCGTCGTTCCTTTTTTCACATACCGTTTATATTTTTCATGATGAAAACTGAATTCACGAATCTCTGTGTCATCCACTTTGATGTGCATTTCTCCGCTCTCTTTTATCTGGTCGGAAATGTCAACATCAATGCCCCATTTATCAGATAAATAATTCTGTACCTCATGTACTTTATCCGGCGATAATCCTTTATCGTATGCAACAATCTCGCAAATCTCACCTTTCATACTCTGTGCACAAAGTGGATTTCCACCGATAAACACCGATTGGTCGTTGTCTACACATTCAATTCCCTGCGCATTGGAAACCATGTCTCCAATTTTCTTTCCGTTGATATAAAGTGTACCGGTCTTCTGGCTCTTTACACCGGATACCAGATAATTGTGCTGTGCGTAAATGTCCGTTCTTCCACCAAAATCATGATAACCGTCACCGTCTTTCCATCCAAAATTAAACTTGGATGCTCCATTGATATTAAAATACCAGTTATGATCCCAGCCACCACCAAAACCAAGTTTTGAAAAAATCTGGTTGTTATCATTATTGTTTGCAATCTCTTCCGGACGTATTACTGCAAAAATAGACATCTCATCCCAGTCCAAATCTTTACTTCCTTCCAATTCGAAGAAAGTGCTTCCTTCAAATTTTACTGCCGGCTTCTGATTCAATGCACTCTTTGCAATATAGGTAGGCTGCTTTGTCTGCTCGTTCTGCTTACCGTCATAATTCTCTCCGGCAAGATTCTCCCAGGTAGAAATCTTATCGCCATCTTCCGCATTAAGCTTAGATGCATCAAACCAAACCACAGGGTTACCTAAAACATTTTCTAATGTTTTATTCTCAGCTGCTTCTACCGTTCTAAAGGAAAGTGGTCCAAATGATTGAAGTATCATAGTTCCACTGAGCAACAAAGCCATAAACTTGCTAATTCTCATCGTTTTTCCTCCTTATTAATTTTTGATTCACGATTTACATTAACGATAACAATAACGTTAATGTAATAATACAATCATATCTTGATTCTGTCAATAGCGTTCATAAAAATAACCAGATATTGCGTAAACAAAAAGATCATCCATTTGGTTTCTTTAACGAAACTAATGAATGACCTTTGGTTTTACGCTTTATATCTGTGCTATATTTCTTTGTTACATTTCAAACTACAATTTCTTTACGGTTCTTCCCTGCACAAGTGTAGTTCCAATCACTTTGTGGAATTTATCTTCATTTTCATCCTGTATCACTTTCAAAATACAATCCACTGCTGTAATGGACATCTGCATTTTATAACTACTGATTGTTGTGAGTGGTGTCGGAATTCTCATTCGAGACTGTATGAAGTCAAATCCAACGATGGAGTAATCCTCAGGTATGGAGAACCCGCGCTTATCCAACCAATCCCACACTCTCCATGCTATCATATCACTGAATGCAAAAATGGCGGTAAACTGCAAATCTTCTCCAAATATTTCTTCCAATGCATTCTCTACAGAATCTTCTCCCAGATCAACATCTCTAACCAATGCTTCGTCAAAAGGAAGACCTGCCTCTTTTATTGCCTTACGATAACCGTCATATCGTTCCTTTGCACTCGAAACATACTCCGGACCGTTTAAAAAAAGGATACGTTTGTGTCCGTTTTCTATCAGGTGTTTTGTCGCGATATAGCCACCCTTTTCATCATCACACACTACGTAATTGTATTCTTTACCATAGGTACGTCGTCCAATTTGGATAAACGGTATATTGCTTGACTCCAGGTATTCGAGATTTTCATTATCAATTTGTGTCGGACAAATGATAATTCCATCCACATTTTTATGAATCGCCATTGTAATCGCCTGACGCTCAATGTCCTTATCTTCATTGGTATTTAACAAAATAGAAGAATAGCCCTTTAAACGCGCGTGATTCTCGATTTCTTTCGTCATAATGGCAAAATGAGGGTTGGAAATGTCACCAATAATCACCGCTAAGGTATTGGTATATCCAAGTCTTAGTGAAGAGGCAATCGTATTGTTGACGTAACCCAGTTCCTTTGCCACCTTCTTAATTCTCTCAATTGTCTCTTCTGCAATGTCATCCTTCTCCCTGAGAGCACGCGAGACGGTATTCACGCTATATCCGGTTTTTTCAGCAATATCCTTAAGTGTAATGGATTGTTTTATTTTTCTTCTCATGTCCTTCTTCCGTTTCCTGATTTTTTTATATTATACCAAATGATGCATTTCTTGAAAATAGAGAATATGTCAGGTCACTACTCCCCACAAATGCGCATTATTATACGAGAATGGAGTCCCAAAGATATCTTTAGGACTCCCGCTTCACTTGTTATAACTTATGGCGCAAAACACCGCTCTATTCCGGCAATTTAATTCTGTCGTAGTATTCGTCTACGTTATCTTTTGTTACTAACTCAAATGGAATGTCGGTTTTTTCGATTGTTTCTCCGTTTGCAACTTTCACTGCCATTTCGAGTGCTGTCTCACCCTGTCCGATTGCATCCTGGAAACAGGTTGCTGCCTGCTCTCCTGCTTTGATAGAATCCAGTGCATCCACGATAGCATCAATACCGGTAATGATGATATCATCCTGTTTACCTGCTGCCTTAACTGCTTCTAAAGCACCAAGTGCCATTCCATCATTCTGGCATACAATCGCATCAATCTCTGTACCTGTAGTCAAAAGGTTTTCGATTAATGACATGGCTTCTTCTCTCTGCCAGTTAGCAGTCTGGTCAAATACTACTTCGAGGCCCGGATTCTCTTTTAACACTTTGTCATATCCGTTGAATCTTCCCTGCTCAGCAAATGCGCCAAGAGGTCCTCTCAATACGGCAATTTTTCCTTTTCCACCAAGCTGGTCTGCAACATACTGCATTTCCAGTTCTCCACCATTTTCATTGGCAGAACCTACCCAGACCTGACCCTGATCACCGGTTACATCTGCACTGCAGGTGATTACCGGGATTCCTGCATCTACTACGCTCTTAACCGCAGAAGCAAGTGCGTCCGCATCTACCGGTGAAATTATAACTGCATCGACTTTCTGAGCAACGAAAGAATCCAACTGAGCAGCCTGTTTATCTGCTTCACTTTCTGCATCGTTGATGATAAGTTTTACGTTATCGTACTCTTTGAGTTTGATCTGCATTGCTCCCTGAAGCATAGTCATAAACTCTTCGGAAAGATTCTGTAATGTGCATCCAATTACAATTTCTTTCCCTTCGTCCGTTGTCTCTGCCTCCTGATTTTCCGCAGTTTCAGCCTCTGCCTCCACCTTTGCGTCTGTGCTTTCTGCCGGCTTTGTAGATGAGCATCCTACCAATGCTCCCACTGTCAATGCCATGCATAATAGTGTTGCCAATACTTTCCTCTTCATTTTTTCTTCCTCCTTAAAAAATATTGAAATAAATGTATTTATTATTTTGCTGCCTTTCTGTCAATCAGAACTGCAACTAAAATAATCAAACCTTTTACAATCTGCTGCCAGTAAGAAGATACATTTAAAATATCCAGACCGTTGCTGATTGTTCCGATAATCAATGCTCCAATCAGAACACTGATAATCTTTCCTTTACCACCTTCCATACTTGTTCCGCCAATAACGGAAGCAGCGATAGCATCTAACTCGTAGCCTTCACCCACAACCGGTGATGCTGAGTTCAGACGCGCTGTCATAATAATTCCAACAAATGCTGCTAACATTCCGCAGTAAATATAAGTAACCATTTTCACTCTATGTACGTTGATACCGGAAGCACGAGCTGCCGTTTCGTTACCGCCGACCGCGTATATCCAACGTCCCGTTCTTGTTTTATTCAAAATAAATGCTGTGATGATCACAATCCCTGCCAACAGGTAAATTGGAACCGGAATACCAAGAATAAATCCGGATCCCAAAAACGTAAAATCAGAAGTCAGTCCGGAAACCGGTCTTCCCTTTGTAAATAACTGTGCTGCACCTCTGGCAATGGTCATCATTACCATAGTTGAAATGAACGCCGGCAAACCGCCTTTTGTTACAAAAACTCCATTAAAACATCCGCACACAGCTCCAATTAAAACACCAACCAGTATGGCAACTATTGTTGGAACCATCGGATGTGATGCCTGTATCAGACTCGCCGACACTACAGCTGCAACCGCCAGTACGGAACCCACGCTCAAATCAATTCCACCTGTAATAATTACCATTGTCATTCCCATTGCCAGAATGGCGTTAAAAGAAATCTGTCGCAAAATATTAATGATGTTACCCAGTGATAAGAACACCGGATTGGATGCGGCAAATAACACGCAAAGAATTAAAAACGCAAAATATATTCCATACTGCGACATTTCCTTACTGTCTACTGACATTTTCATTTTCTTTATCATTTCCATTTTTCACTCCTCCAAACGATTACATTTGAATCAAAACGATTCTCTTTGAATCGTTGCACATTTCATTATTTCCATTTGATTGATTTCATCCCCGGAAAGCATACCGGTTTTCATTCCTTCCGATAAAACCATGACACGATCACTCATGCCAATCACCTCCGGCAATTCGGAAGATACCATAATAACTGCCTTCCCCTCTTTTGCAAATTGGTTGATTAACTTATAGATTTCTGTCTTTGCACCAATGTCAATTCCTCGCGTTGGCTCATCCAAAATTAAAATGTTTGGATTCGATAGCATCCACTTTGCAATTACGACTTTTTGCTGGTTACCACCGGACAAGGATACGACGGGCGTTTTACGGTTTTGTACCTTCACATTAAATGTCTCAATCGCTTCGTCTACCGCTTTATTTTCTTTGTCTTTTCGAATCATGCCCCGCTCTACAAAGTTCTTTAACACGCTTAAGCTAATGTTAAAACCGGTACTGTCTTTCAAATTAAGACCCAGTTCTTTTCTATCCTCCGGCACCAATGCAATCTTGTGTTCTATGGCGTCTTTCGTGGAACGAATCGATACCTTTTTTCCGTCAATCTTTATCGTTCCGCTGTCTGCCGGATTCAACCCGAAAATAGCTTCACATACCTCGGTTCTTCCTGCACCCATAAGTCCGGCAATTCCAAGAACCTCACCTTCTCTTACGTTGAAGGAAATGTTATCAAATTTGCCTGCTTTACAAAGATTTTCTACTTCAAAAATCACTTTTCCCGGTTTGCAATCTCTTTTTTCGTACACGTCTTTCAGTTCCCGGCCAATCATCATCTGAATCAAACCGTCTCTGGTAAGTTCCTCTTTGTTTTTCGTGCCGATATACTCTCCATCTCTAAGGACCGTAATTCTATCCGCCACTCGGAAAATCTCATCCAGTTTATGAGAAATGAATACGATTGCTTTGTTCTGCGCTTTCAATCGAAACACCAAATCACAAAGGTTATCTACTTCTCTGTCACTGATTGCTGAAGTTGGTTCGTCCATAATCAAAAGTTCCGAATTGTAAGACACCGCTTTTGCAATCTCCACAAGCTGAATCTGTGCAACGCTTAACGTTCTCATTTCCGCTTCCGGCTGAATTGGAATCTTCATTTCATCCAACAGTTTTTTCGTATCTGCAAACATCTGCTTGCGATCCACCAGACCTAATTTGGTCTTTGGCTCTCTTCCCAGAAATACATTTTCCGCCACCGTAAGGTAAGGAACCGGCATGAGTTCCTGATGAATCATTGCAATTCCTTTTCCGATAGCATCTATCGGGCTGTTTATCTGAACCTGCTCCCCTTTTAAAATGATTTCTCCCTTATCCTGATGATAGAGACCTGCAATTATTTTCATTAGTGTAGATTTGCCTGCACCATTTTCTCCAATAACGACATGAATTTCTCCCAGCTCAATATTAAAGCTGATATCCTTAAGCGCCTCTACGCCAAAAAAGGATTTCCCTACATTTTTTATCTGTAAATATGACACTTCTTTCTCCTTTCTGCATACCTATACCGTGTGTTCCATTCTCTTAATAATCTGGTTTTGGTATACTTCATCCAATTCCACAAAGTATCCGCTCCATCCCCACACGCGCACAATAAGATTGCGGTGTTTCTCCGGGTGTTTCTTTGCGTCCAGGAGTATGCTTCTGTTCACTGCATTTATCTGCATCTGATGACCGCCCATATCTATAAAGCTTTTGATAAACAACGCCACCTTACGAATACTGTCCTCATTTCGAAACAACGTATCGTGAAGCTCCAGCGTCAACGGTCCACCGTTTGCCACTCTGTAAAGGTGCGGCTTGGAAAATGATTTGATAACGGATACCGGTCCCTGCACACGATTGAAGAGACTTGGTGAGTAGTTGCACGCAAACTCTTCTCCTTTGTTCCTTCCATCCGGAGTTGCCGGCATATCCTTGGATTGCCATACGTAATACATAGCTGACCCTGTTCCTGCGCGGAAAATACCACCTCTCTCATTTTTTCTACCTTCCAGAACATCTGCAAACCAATCTAACAAACGAATCGCCAGTTCATCCACATCGTCATCATCATTTCCCATTTTGGGACTTTCATAGCGAATCATATTCTGAATGCTTTCATCCCCTTTAAAATCTTCTTTCAAAAATGAAAGCAACTCTTCTGCATTAAACATCTTGTCCTGAAAAATATACTTACGAATAGAGGCAAGCGAATCCACTGCCGTTGATAATCCTGTACCGTGAAAGCCAAAATTGTTATACTTGTTTCCTTCCGAAATGTCCTTTGCCTCTTCTATGCAATTGTCCATCATAAGACTCATAAGCGGAGCCGGCTCCATGTATATGTTTTTGATTTCCTCACACAAGCTATGCACTTTAAACTGCAATTTCTCGTAAATTTTCTTCATAAACGCCTCAAAGGAGCGACTCTTTTTCAAATCCTCCATTGCTTCTGTCAGTACTTCCGGAAAAGATAATCCATTGATATTCGGGATATCCATTCCGCATCCCGGAATAATCACTTCCCAACAGGCAGCAACCACATAATTGTAGGCATCTTCTTCGTCATAACCCCATCGCTTTAATCCCTGGATTACAACATCATCATTCGTGTACTGTGGGAATCCAATTCCCTGTTTCGTAAGAAGGGTTCCTTTTTCATACAACTCGACCGGAGTATTTTTATTTACACGAACGTTAATCTTAGGATCTATGAGTTTCAGCTCCAGACTTGCCTGTAAACAAAGATCGGATAATCGGTTGTAACTGTCCGTTCCGTCTTTGTTAAGTCCACCCAGCACCATACTCTGTCCATTGTCTCCCTGCTGCATACCCGGGTACAAATCACTGTCCTTATTGCAGCAGATAAAAAATTCTTCCACCAGTTCCAGTGCCTCGTCTTCATCCAACCTTCCTGCTTCCATATCTGCTTTGAAATATGGATACATATACTGGTCAAAACGACCTAATGTGTTGTGATAGTTATAACTGCACCATAATCCGTAGTGAATCAGTCGCAAAAACTGTAATGCCTCCTGAAAAGTATCCGCCTTTTGGGCCGGTATTTTTTTGAAAAGATTCGCTATCTCTTCATTCCCTTTGTCGCGCGCTTCTTTTTCATACTTCTTTGCGAATGCTTCCAGACTGTCTAATACGCGAAGAAAAGCATCCAGCTCTGCCAGTTTCTTTTCGTCCTCCCGGTAGCACTCCTTTTGTTTCTGTATTTCCTTTCTCTTTTTATCAAATCCACAGTTGATAAGCTTTTCGTAACCAGGATTGATATTACACACCTTTCCAAGTTCATGCACGTAATGATCCTTTTTCAGCTCTTCCCATTCTTTTTCTGTAAGGATCTCGTAATTTGTTGCAACTGTACGAAGCAAACCAATTCTCTCATCCGGGTAAATAATCGCCTCTTCCTCTTCCAGCATATACTCCAGACGTCTAACGCTTCTTTCCAGATGTGACAAATTCTCTTTCTCGAATTCCTTCGCAATTCTGTAGGGATCATCTGTAGATTTACGATATTTCATCTGTTCTTTATCCACGACATATCGTTTCAAAAGCTTCTCTATCCTCTGATTCATAATTTCCTCCCTTATAAACTCCTGCACGTTACCCCACGTTTTTCAAATACCTCTGTATCAATCCGAACTTCTCTGTTCTCATCAAACCTCGGTGCGTATACATTTCCAAGCATCTTATACTTTACTCCGGCAGTCCTATGATATGGCAAAAGCTCTACCCTCTGTAAATTTGTTGTACCCTGTAAAAGCTTCGCTGTAGCAACCATATTCTCTACGGTGTCATTTACGCCCGGAATGAGCGGCACCCGAATCACAAATGGTTTACCTGATGCTTTCAGATACTCAAGATTAGACAAGATTCTTTTATTGGAAACTCCCGTATAATATCGATGCTTTACATCATCTATCATTTTCAGGTCCATCACAACAAAATCGAGCAATTCCACGATTTTTTCAAAATCCTCTCTCATTGCATAGCCACTCGTTTCGATGCACAAATTCATATCTGAAAGTTCTTTCAAACAAGCTTCCAAAAAATCTGCCTGTGCCAATGGTTCTCCACCGGAAAATGTTATACCGCCTCCTACCAGTTTCAGATACTCCTCATCCAGTCTTAATTGCGCGACAAGTTCTTCCACCGTTAATTGCTGTCCACTGATATGAAACAGGTTCTTTGGACAGACCCGCAAAAGTTCCGGATGCTCCACCGCCTTTGCCGGATGTTTTAATAACTCCTGACATCTGCCGCATTGCATACACCCATTTGTTGAACGCATAAGCTGCGGGCGCGATATCAATCCTTCCGGATTATGACACCACATACATCGTAGTGGACAGCCTTTCAGAAAAACCGTAGTGCGTATCCCCGGTCCGTCAAAGACCGCCAATTGCTTGATATCAAATATTGTCCCTTTCATTTTTTATTCTCCTGACAACATTTTCGTTTACATTATCGTTACCGTTATCGTTAATGTAGTTTATTATAATTAAGAAATGAAGATTCGTCAATTACAGTAATTGAATATTTTTTTACACTTTTTTAGCATTTACCGTGGAAATCCCCGCAAAAATCTACAAAGTTGTTCCTTCCATTTACTCATTATTTATTTAATGATAGAATGAACGTAACTATTAATTTTGCTTATGGAAAAGAGTGATGCAATGAAAAGAAAATTGGGTGGTGCTTTAGACAAACTTATGACTGAACTTAACAAGATTACTTCTTAAGGCTATAAAAAAATAGGCCCCGGCAATATTGCCGGGGCTTTGTTTTTACGCTACACCACCTACATCTTCAAAAAGAATTTCATAAGAAATATCCTTTGAGGAATACCATCCGTCATATCCACTACCCACTACGTGCACTGCACTTGTTTTCTGGTTAATGTAAACTTCCGTTGCTTTCACTTTTGCACCAACCGGCACGGTTTTGGCTGCCTCTGTGCATTCCTTGGTCTGATAGATCGTAAACTCCTTTTTCACCTTCAAGGTAAATACACCCTCTTTTCCGTTTTTGATATTCCGATAACGAAGAATCGGATGTACTTTATTATCCATCACAAATTTTTTATTTTTGTAACTATAGCTTGTCCGGAAATCCGTATAACCAAGTCCCGGCATGTCAGAATCCTGCATGGTACTAATTACGCGGTTCCCTGAAACTTTTACATCAGAAACCCAACGGCAGTTTGCAACACTGTCAAAGTCTATCATCTTTTTCATTTTGCCTGATTTGTACTGTAATACCACATGGGACCCGTCTTCACTGTCTCCATATGTAGCCAGGTATAAGAATATTTTTTTGTTCTTTAGTTTTAATCTCTGGAAGGAATACATATAGAATCCGTATTTTTCCGTAAGGGTATATTTCTTCTTTCCATTAATTGAAATCACCAGCTTTTTATACAAGCCCGAAGATTTCTGTTTCGGTGTAAATGTGATTTTCTCTTTTTTGCCCTTTCCATCAAGGTCATAAGAAACGCTCTTCTTTTTGTCAAACAAAATCGGTTTCTCTCTGAAGGTAATCACCCTTTTATAAGTGAAGGTATCTCTCATTTTGTCATATTTGTCCCCGGATAATACACCGTAGGATTTCTTGACTTTATTGCCTTCCTTGTATACCGATTTGGAAAGTCCGTTGTAAAGTTTGTATTCACATGGTGTTGTTCCGTCAATACAGAGTCGAAATGCTGCGTCTGATAAGCCGGCACCTAAATATAACTGTTTTTCTTTTTCGTACAGATAAAGTGTTCTGCCGCCCTCATTGGAGTAATTCTTGTATACCCGTTTCACTTTCCCTTTTTTGCAAGCATAAACATCACAGGTGACGTATGTGTGATTCTTTTCATCTGCTATCTCTTTTCCAATGAGAAGTACCGGCGTCTTATCTTTTCCGATATTTTCAATGGCATAGCAGGTGGAATTATCAAAATGATCATTTACATAGTCCTCCAACACCTGCCCGGTGTCTTGCTTTGCCTCCGCTTTTGTTCCTTTTACCGCTCCGATTACACAAATAGATGCCAATACCAAGGTCATCATTTTCCATACTTTGATTTTCATTTTTTATCCTCCTCTTAACCCCGGGCAGTTTCATTATGTCTACACTTTTTCTGCCCTTTTTTTCAAAGGGAATGGTAACATATATTTATTAAAAAGCTATTACAGAACATCGAATATTTCTATATTCTTTTTTTAATTATATGTGAAATTTATTTACTAATTATGGATGTTACATGCAAAAGCACCAGAAGTAAAACCGACTTCCGGTGCTGTATTCCTTACCGCCACTCCTTATTCTGTTTTAAATTTTTCTCTATTAACGGCGTCTTCTTTTATTCCATTAAAATATTTGTCCCATGCCTTGTTATATTCATCCGTTTCAAGTTCTCCGGTATATTTCTCATTAAAATCTTCAAGTAAATCATGTGTATACTTCTCGACAACCAGGCGGGTCATATATACCTCCTTCATATGTTCCCAATACTTGTCCTCATCGCCATATGCTTCAATCATTACTTTCACTTCTTCACTATTATCTGCTTCTGAAACTGTCTTCCTTAATTCTGAGACGTAATCTGCCACTTCTTTTTCTGTGACTGTGTACCCTTTTTTTGAAGCTTCAGAATATAATGCATGATACTCTTCCAGTTCTTCCTTGGCATCCTCTATCGCATCTTCCTGACTCTCACCCTGTGCCTCATAAAATATTGCTGCATCTTTTATCTCAGCTTCTGTAATTTCAGTATTTTTTCCCTTTATAACAACATCCTCAGAAACACTTTCTTTATTGGCCTCTTCACGAAGTTTTACAAACTTTCCACTTGGAGTTAATCCTGCATTTACAAAGGCTCCTGCACCTATAATTCCAGCCATTATAACTGCACAACCTATTCCAATCGTAATCTTTTTCATCATTATTTACCTCCTGTCCCTAATTTAATGGTTGCTTTTCCGGTTTTGACCGGAAGAGTCGCACCACTACATGATACACTGAATGCCAATTCACCTTTATTTTTTGTATTCTTCTTATATGTGGCTTTTTCTGTATTCTTTGATGTGCCACATACATCTACTCCTCCAGGGAAAAGACCATCCAAATGTCCCCACTTCGAGTAAGTTTTTATTTTGTCACCATTTGACTTCTTATGCACTACATTCCCAATACTAAACTTTGGTTTCTCTGAGGCATATGTATAGTTTGCTGTGTACCATCTAGTTCTTTTCTTAAAAGCATTATTATCTCCACTTGCCGAATAATCTTCCGTATAAACCACATCAAAACTACAAGAACTTATACCACCATCCGGAACCAAAAAAATATATGTCTTTTTCACCTCACTTCTTTTACTTGCAGCATTTGCCACGCTTACAGTATTTGATAATAAGTACATCATACAAATTATCATTCCACAAATTGTAATTATTTTTCTGTTCATAACGCTCTACTTCTTCTCCTCTGTTGTATTCTAATAGCATTCCTTACCTACTATTCCTTTTTGATTTGTTAACGGATTTTTAAATACTTTCTCATTTACATAAAATCAAACCCTCATAATTGTTTTAGTAAAACCATAGTCTATAGTTACCTTTTCTCATATCAAAGGATACCACCATAAAATTATTTTGTCAACAAATACTTTGTACTCCGTATTATTGATTAAATAAACACATTATATTATTCTATACAATGGAGGTTACATTATGGCCGTTAAAAATTTTTTGATCACAGGCATTACTGATTTGCTGGTTTTAAGCATCCTGAAAGAAATGGGCGATAGCTATGTATATGAAATCTGTAAATTCATTACCAATGAATCCGATGAACTTCTGTCTATCTCCCCAAACACCATCTATACCGTTATGTACAAGTTGGAAGAAGAGAAAAAGATAAGCGAGTATTCCAAACTTGTGGGCAAAAAAAGAACCCGTGTGTACTATCATATAGAACAACCGGGAGTAGAGTATCTCGAAGAACTGAAAACCACGTACAGTAATATGACAAAAGGCGTAGAATCTATATTTGATTCAATAAATAAATCCGGGGGGAGTACAAATGAATAAGATTTGCAAACAATATCGCATGGAAGTTAAATCCTTTTTCCCTTTAATTGCAGGAAAAGAAAAAGCGTACATCAATGCACTAAT
>JAILQS010000069.1 GCA_024698865.1 Lachnospiraceae bacterium
TATATTTTTCTTCTCTCGCCTTTTATGGTATGTACGGAAAAAAACACATCAAATACTGTAGTGCCTTCTCCTGGTTCCTTGTGCACCGTATCATTTCCCATAATCCGTCCATATTCCTTATGTTGCTCATATTCCTTCGTAGCCGTCACAGGAATGTCTTCTCTGTAAAAATCACCTTCAATCGCTTTGACGACTTCTTCCTGTGTACATTCCCTAAACTCTTTAACCACGTGTCTTAGTATAAACGCAGATACTTCCTTACTTTTAAGGATGCATCTGGCATATTGATCGTATTGTGCACGCATATTCGAGATTCTAATACTGCGTGCCGTATATTCGCTGCCTATTCGCTTGTACCTCCATTTATCATCATTCCAAAACACGTGTTCGTTTTATGAATTCATTATATCATCTTCGTATATCAATTCAATTGATATACTTTCCAAAAATGCAACAGAAAATCTGTGTATAATTACATAACATCTGTGTCAGATCATTTGAATTTTGAGAATGTTATATGAGGGTTATAGACGTTATTAACAAAAAAAGTAGAAATGTATGTATATTGATACATAATGAAGCGAACATCCTATTTCAGAAACTTGTCGGCACAAAAAACTCTGTGAAGGAGAACACATTCTAAACTGCTCACTGAGTTTAATAATTATTACTTTTCTATTTTCACTTTCTTAAACTCTCCTGTTTCAGAATCGATAACAATCATCGCGGATTCACCTATCTGTCTTCCGTCGCGATAGGTTGAAAATACATCGGTAGAAATAATCCCGTTTTCTTCATAAATCTCTTTCACCGGGGTGTGCCCTACCACTTGTCTGTAAATTTCAGCTCGAAACGGGCGTACCCGTCGGTATTGAGGTCTGAGCCACAAAGGCGATTCATCATTCCATAAATACTCATGGGATGCCTGATTTATCGTTCGAATAACCTCGTCAATATCCGCCTCAAGAAGCTTCTCATCCAGCCTTTCCACGAATTTCTCTGTAAGACCTCCATGAGAAAACAAAACCTTGCCGACTCTATGCATTATTTGTATCTGCGTGGCATCAGGAATCGTCTGTTCCAACTCCTCCAGCTTAGAAATGACCGTACTTTCCGCATATGGTGAATAACCGCTCTCCAGCTTTCCCCAGGGATAGCTGACATCATGATTTCCGTAGCACCAAAGGGTCTTTGGAAATGTCTTTGCAAAGGCGATTGCCCTATCAAAAATCTCCCGGTATCTCTCTACTTGAAACTCCATGCCCCAGTCATCAGGCATGTCCATCAGGCAAACTGCAATGTCTGCAATTCCCGCGTTTAAAATTGCTTCTGCCCGATCAAATAACCATGTTTTTAGGTGAATGTCCGGTATTACTAGTATTTTCATACGCTCCTCACCCCTTCACCAAAATCGCATTCAACCATTTCTCATCCCTATCACCGCGGGCATCATCCGTTATAGATGTTTCTTGAATGGTCAGATCTTGAATTTGCCGGATAATTTGTGCTAAGGACTCCTCATTCAGGTCTGTGAAACGCCGACCGTCCCTCTCACCCCTGTAGTCCCCAAACTTGAAAGAAACATATAAAATGCCACCATCTTTTAATGCCCCTGCTATCTTCTTAAAGACGCCCGGCAATTCTTCCGGCGAAAGGTGTAGAAGCGATGCGCACGCCCACACTCCATCAAATTCATTTTCAAAATTTATATCTTGAAACAACATATTTTTCACTTTTATACCGGTGAACGCTGTTGCTTTTTTACACAACTCCATAGAACCGTCAATTGCTGCCACCTGATACCCCTTCTCAAGAAAATACCTGGTGTCCCGTCCGGAACCGCAGCCGCAATCCAATATGCGTGCTCCCGTAAGTAATCTTTTCTCAAACATATCGTACTGCGCCTGCATATTCGCATTAACTGTCGACACATAATACGTTTCTGCATTTCTGTTATAATATTCAATTGTATTCCCTGTCATTTGCTCACCCTCTATTCCATATCTCATATCCCTGCCGTCTCGCAGAATCATATACCGGCTGCATATTTTTCTGTAGTATGTTATAAAACTCCTCCCGCGAATTACCTTTTCGATACAACTCCTGTCCGGCCCAAATGGAGTGTAGATTATCCCTGTAACAGTTTTCAAACAGTTTATGTATTCCTGCCTTCTCATGAATTAATCCGTAGAGAATATATTGATTTGATGCAAATCTTTCAAAGAACGGATCCCACTTTGGAAGCTTATTGCTCTTTGAAGAATTGAGACTTGAGTCCATAGGCATCAGATTCCAGAGTTCATCATTCATTACAAATGACCATGGAATAAAATGATCCACATCGTAATTTTTTGAAACGACAGGTGCCTCTGTAAACACGTCGTGAACCGCTGTCAGTTCTATGACACCTTCCCAGAGTTTACGAACATTATTCAATTTGCGCATTTTTTCATCCAACGGCGCAAGCTTATATACAAGCCCCGGAACCTCCGGATTATTATTTTGAAGCCACTTAATCTTTTCATACTGAATCCATCCAAGGATGGACACTGTATTGTCTTGAATCATCTCCATCCACGAAGGTTGAAAATAAATTTCTTTCTTAAGCTTACTGCTCTCACCCAGTATATAAGGCAATGCAACTACATCTTTATTAATACGGCTGATATATGCCGTCATGCGTTTTATACTTCCCCAATCCGGAGTTTCTGTCGCTCTGTTGAAAAAACTTGCTAATGCACGATATGGAACCATATTCGTAAGCTGTTGCTTTTCAGCTTTTAGTTCTGTGGCATACTCTTTTATAGCATTTTTAATCTCAACTTTAGAGGCATTTGAGGAAAGATTGCTTAGTTTTGCAAGTTTATGTACTGCACGTTCCAAGCCATCTCTAACCTGTCCATCCGCCTGAATTCCGCTCAAATGTACATGGAATTCTCTGACGGAATACCAGGCATTGCAAATCATCTCATCAATTACTGCATCAAAAGTTGACTCGCTCTTTCCTTCGGCTATTAAATGTACAATAGCTTCGAGCCAGTAAAATTTGTAGCAGTAGGAAGGATCCTTCATCATATGCGAGAATCCTTCAATGTCTAATGTATTGTAGTATTTCCCTTCGATTGATAAGCTGTATTCCATATTTGATAGATTTGGATTAAACATAGCTACCTCTTTTAGATATAGTTTTTTGTGTGATTATTATGTTATACAAATTGTTCTTACCGAATACTCCACAGAAGAGCATCAACCTTTTTAATATCCGAAACCCACTTATAGTTAGGAAGGAATTCATCAAAACCTTGAATACACGCCTTTCCGTCCTCGCTACATAGATATTCGATATACCATTTTTCCATTTCTGAATACAGAGAGATAGCATTCTGAAGTTTTTCTTCTTTTGATGCGCCATCTAATTTAATGTTCAGATTTTGAACAACATAACGATCCCATATTGGCTTTTGCGGGGAAAGTGTAGCTAGCATTTTACTTGAAAAAGACGGCTCAATATTTCCCGTCATTTCATACAGGTATGTAATAATTTCCGCAAATGATATTTTTTCATGTTTTACTCGCTCAAAGTAATTATAATAAATTTTACGCCATTCCTCATTCCTTCGAACTATATAAAAGCCGTTGAATACCCGCTGAAATTCACCATCTTGCGAAACATCAGTTTTCATTACATGCTCCATAATGTACTGATACTTGTCCAGTCCTAAACTTGACGCCAATCTATTTTCCATTATTTTTTTAACGTCAACCTGCATATACACACCTCCGTACATATTAATTCCAGGAACAATTATTCCAAATAAAAAATAGCTTCACCCCCTAAACCAACCTACACACTGCACCGCCCGGCACCACATACACAATCTTTGCCTTTGCCTTCTTGCCAATTCGGTCATAGAGTCTTCCGGCACTTAGGCTTTCACCCAGGACGGTATATGCGCTGTTGGCTACGTAACCTACTTTTCCCAAGCCTTTCATTTGCACCATGATTGCTTCGGAATCATATTCGTTTTGGGGTTCTTTTTTTAATTTGATTTTCATACCCTTTTTCATGAAGTCATTGCCATAGTAGTGGTTGCATCCGCACAATGTAAAATATTCTCTTGCCATAATTCATACCTCCTTAAGATAGACACTGATTTCCTTTATCTACCCTAAGAATACTCTATTACAAGTCCAATAAATGCTACATATCGCCGAATGTTCGTTCGTTTCCTGTGTAATTACCTTACTCCATTATCCCCTCTCTCCACCAGCCTTCGATACGCCTCATACTCCTCATCCCGATAGCAACAGATGTACACATTTTTCAATATTCCTTCGTGTTCCTCCAGCCATTGAGCGATGGCAGTCAGGGCAATGTAGGCTGCTTCTTCTATGGGATAACCGTATACGCCGGTCGAGATGCAGGGAAATACTATGCTGTCATTTCCATTTTCAAAGGACTGCTCCAGAGAGTTTAGATAGCAGGCAGCTAATTGCCGGCTATCCTCCGGCGTTCCACTGTATATCGGACCGGCAGTGTGAATAATATTGTCGGCGGTCGTAATGTTGTAAGCACCGGTACTCTTCGCCTCTCCTGTCCTGCAACCATGAAGCCTTCTGCATTCTTCCAGCAGTTTCGGGCCGGCTGCTCTGTGGATGGCGCCGTCGACTCCACCGCCTCCGAGCAGGCTGGTGTTGGCGGCATTCACTATGGCGGCTACGTGCGCATCCAACACACTTCCCCTTATAATGGAAATAAATGCTCTTCTTTCGTATTCTTTAAGCATATGAATGATGTCTTTCTCAAGAACAAACTGCTGCCCCCAAGGATTAATCACAAATCCCAGGCATTTTGTCCAACTGTCTGCTACATCAAACAATGCCTTGATTGGCTGATTGATTACTGATGTCGGCTCTCCCCTGTCTATTTCTTCCTGACAGGTAAACAATGGAATGAAATACCCACCATCTTCATTTACTACGAGATGGCGAAAACTTATTCCGATATCTTCCCCTGCTGTAAATGTATCTCCGGGCTTTAGGTTTTCCGGATTACCCATTAACTGCAGCATAATATTCGGAGTTTCTATTGGAACCAACATCTGAAGTTCATTTTCATATCCATCTGCCAGCACATTAAAAATCGGCTCCGGATTTGCATTCTCTCCGGTCAGATACCAATTATAAATGGCTCTTTCCAATTCTTTTGCTAACATAGTTACCCCCTTTTAAAATTGTAACTTATTTTATGTTACATTTGTCAAGACTCGCT
>JAILQS010000091.1 GCA_024698865.1 Lachnospiraceae bacterium
CGTTTGCCGGCTCTGTCATTTTGCAAAATACGCCGTCCTCTTGCTTCTTACCCTTATTTACATATGGCGAATAAGACTGATTGGAGTTCACTAACAAATAAAATGAAATACTCATACTTATCCCTCCAATCCCCGTCACCATCTAAAGTCAATCTGCGTTCCACGCACGCGCTCTTCATCGGTAACCACTCTGTCAGAAGCACTGTTATAGCTGTACGTTGAAACCTTGGAAAGCAGTTCTTCGAGTGTCGGTGCTTCTATCTGTTCGTATTCTTCTGTCCTTCTCACCGTTTTTTGCTGTTTAGAACCTTCCAGACGTTCTTTCTTCTCTGCTTTCCTTTGTTCTTTCGCTTTTTCAAGACGTTCCTTCTGCGCCTCTTTTGCAGCCTTTTTCTTCTCCTGCGCCTTTTTAGCCTTCTTATCGGCTGCATTTTTTTCAATCCGTTTTTTCTGGAGTTCCTGCGATTTATCCACGGTGGCAAAATAGCTTTCCTTACCGTCAGAATCCACTGACATACCAAAACTTCGCACACTTGCCCCACTACTTGTCAGGCTGTTCTTTGCTTCCTCAAGTTTGCCTTGTGCCATCGCAATAATACCCTCGTATTTTTTACGATAAGACTCATCCTCCGCCATGCGCTCCAGTTTTTCTTCATCAATAAGCACGACCATCTTAGTGGCGTTTCCATACGCTGCAATATTTTGCTGCACCTTAGCTTTCATATCGTTACTTACAGCAATAAACTCCATATTATGATATTTCGCTTTCAACGAATCATAATACTTTTGCGCTTTTTCGGTAAGTTTAACTTCACCAATTGTAAAACCATATTCTGTTTTTTGCGGTATGAGAGATTGGTTCACATTAGAAGGCGTCCACGCCTTCGTTTCAACTTCCGGCGACGGATTTCCCTTGGTAGTTTTGGCTAAATCAACTTTTGATTCCGCCTTTTCCCCCGCCTTTGGCATCTTGGATGCCTTAAGTGAACCACTGAACTGTTCCATCTGCTGATACGCAGAAATACCATAAAGACCTGCCATAATGTTCTACCTCCTTGTAGATAATAGAGCACTTAGGTGTTCTATCAGAACCTCTAAACGTTCTATCAAAATCCCTTTTTATGTGTCTTAAAGATAAATATAGATTTCGTAATATATGTATCGGCACTTTAATTACAAAACTTAACCCCAAAACAAAAATTTTAAAAAAAATTTATTTTGGGGTCAAAATCGGTCCTGTATTCTATTTTATATTTTCACGAATTTCCTTGAATTCCTCATCTTTTTCATAAAAATATCGTGCAAGAACTTCCATCAATTCAAAATCATTCTTATGATCCAAATCAAGAATTCCGGTGTCATACATTTCTATCACTTCACAATATCCATCTAAAACACCCTTGCCGGAACGCAAATACTCAGGCGCATATGCGTACATGGAAGCATTCATATCAAAAATCTCCGGTGCCTGCTGTCTTGCGGTAAAATTCGAGGCGATTACTTTCTTTACGCCCTTTTCCGTACGCATCACCTGATTAAAATACGGATTTCTTCTAGCCGGGACAACGGAAGTTGTAACATCCGCCTTCTTTTCCGAATGTACTTTTATCAAATTCTCGATATCTGCCACTTTTCTGAGCGGAGAAGTGATATCCAGATCCACAACCATATCATAAACTACATTTTTGCGCTTTTGCATCTCATCCATACAATTGCTGATAACGTCTATTTTGCCGACTGCATCGCCTGCCAAATCAGGTTTACGCACAATCAGTTCTACCGGTCGCATCGGATTCTCTTTCATCATGTCAAGTAATGTCTCACTATCCGAATTAATTACAATATCATATGCAATTTCGTCGTTTCTTTTCAAAAACAGATCAATTGCGGAAAGAGTATAATATGCCAACGGTTTTTCAACAAAATCCCGGATGTTTTTGTTCTTGATTCCTTTTGAACCTGCTCGTCCACAGATTGTAAACAACACTCTCATAACAATCCTCCATTAATCAATGATTCCTTGTGTTAATTTCAAGACTCTCATTGCGTTTATTATTTCACTTTGTGTCTTTTCTTCTTTTTGGATTTCATCCAAGAAATAAGCCAGTTCCTTTTTTTGGTAAATGTCTCTTTCCGCAGACAAATCCAGTACTTTGCCCGACTTAAGATACGTCACTTTGCCACCAACCAGATCGCCTACGACGGTATCCTCGTCCATGTAGATTTCGATTCGTCGAAGTGTCTCTCTCCCGAAATAATCCAAATGTAGTTCCGCTACCATATGTTCCGCAAATTGAGCGATGTATATAGCATAATCGTTACTGTCAATTTCCAGTTTGGACACCTTTCCGGAAAAACCGGCTACATTCGTCGGCATACCAAACAGATACGTCAAATAATCCCATTCGTGTATCAAATCTATATCCACACCGCCGCCCAAATCCTTGTGGGCACTGTAGGTCTGTCGATAATCAACACCCGGTCTCCAATCCGGAAGATAACTGGAAGAAATACATCTTACCGCATTAACACAACTTACATCTATTTCTTTTTTCAAATACTGAATTACGTTTGTGTAACGTAACGGTCCTGCAACATAATACACCGAATCCTTCCGGAATTTGAAATTGTCCAGTTTAGAAAGCGTCCCAAGTGATGTAACCGGCTTTTCAATAAAGAAATGCTTTGCGTGGTCATGTAACGCAATCAACATATCTGCATGATATTCCGTCGGATTGGTAATAAAAATCACATCGTAATCCGTCGGCAATTCTTCCGGTTTTGTATACGTGTTCTTTAAACTATCCGGCAAGTCATTGGATGACGAACGGCTTCTTCTTAATGCATCAATCTGAAGCTGTATACCCCGCTCTTTACAAAGTTCGCTTAAGTTTCGTATGTGCCGTTTGGCAATGGAACCAATTCCTACAAAACATACTTTCATTTTCCTTCACCTGCTTCAATTTGATCTATCATAGCCAATACCTCCAAATCTTCTTCGAAGGTGTGCTCTGCTTTTCCTTTGCCCGATGTCAATTCCAGAAAAGTCTGCAATTCCGCTTTATAAGCATTCTCAATTACAAAGGACGCATATCCGTCCTGCTGATCTACATTTTCGTAAAGATTGATATTGTTCTCTTCCTTTTTCTCAATATCATATTCCTTTAATCCAAATGGCGTACCATCCCACGTCAGATACAGCTCCTCACCATATACTTCCAGATTACGAACTGCTTTTCTGGATACCACATCCACACCAAGCACACCTTTATTGCCATTTGCATGGGTGATTAAAAGCAGATAGTTATCATTATACTGAATCGGCAACTTCGTATTCTTGCTTGAAATCACCTGATAGGACGCAATCTTACCGAACAATTTTATAATCCAAGGTAATTCGATTGCAAATAACTCTCTGCATCCGTTCGTTCTTTTATCTCCTACGAAATAATCCTGGATGGATTCCCATGGATGCCAATCCGGCAAATACTGTCCAACGTGATAATTATAGTTCAATGCTCCTTCTGTCTTTTGCACTTTATCTCGGATAAAACGAATTTCATCCCGATACAGAAATGTGGAAGACAAAAACAATACTTTTCCCTTTTCTTTTGCCAGTGACATATTAGTCTCGTACTGATCTGACACCAGATTCAGTTCAGTAAACACATGACAATCGTGCGCAAGACAGGTTTCAATAATGCCTGCGTGCGACAATGGCGACGTTGAAATAATTGCACACTGCGGTTTTTTATTCTCCAAGGCTTCTTCTAACGACTCACACGTATCAATATGCAATTCTTCTTCCGCCTGTTGGCAACGCTCTGTCTTTCCGTCAACTCCTGTTATATCAAAATCCGGTGAGATTTGTTTTAGTAAACGAATTCTTCTTCGTCCCATAGAACCTAATCCAACCACAACAATCTTCATAAATCGTATCCTCCCTGTCAAAGACCTGTTTAAACACTAAAATAATACCTTGTATACCTTTATTTTTCAATAGCATTCGGCAAAATCTGTTCCATTCCAATCTTCTGTGGCTTCATTCCCAGGGATTGATAAAATTTTATTGCACCCGGATTGCACTCCCACACATTCAATGTCACATTGTAAAAGCCATGCTCTTTTGCATACGCTATCACATATGCGTACAACGCCTTGCCGACTCCCTTGCCTCTGCAAGTTTCATCTACACAAATATCATCAACATACAACGTCTTTACGTCCGTCATCACAGAATCCCCAAGGATCTGCTTATGCTGGCAGAAAGCATGGCCAACAACCTGTCCTTCTTTGTCGAGATAAACAAAAACAGGGTTCTGGTCATCCTTCACAATCCTTTCCAATTCTTTGCGGTCATATTTGGTCGCCGGTCCTTTGAAAAGATCCGGCCTCCCCGTATGATGCACCATATCCACCTGGACAAGCAGTTTCAGGATTCCCGGTATATCTTCATTTTCTGCTCTTCTTATATTGTTCATGTTTCTCTGACTTCCTTCCACATATTGAATCTTTCCTTACAGTTTTGAAATCTGCTTTTTCATTTTTCTAAGTTTTGCTCCGCAATACAAAATCAACACAACATAAATGGCAAACAATATACCAAAAGCCACACTAAAACATGCTCCTACAATACCGCCATTACCATCGAGTACCGTATTGGTCAATCCCGGCAATACACAACACAGGAACAAAACGCACAATGGAAAGAATCTTGTTTTGACTACGTGATTCACCATTTCCAGCCGTGATTCATTGTCAGAGAACAATTCTGCATCCTGTTCTGACGCTACACTATCTGCACCTTTTCGAAAATACAACCATCCAAAACATTCTGCAAGATACTCCCAACCGAAATCCTGAAGCATCATCATGTAATCCTCTGTCCGTTTGGAATTCTTATAATCCAGACGATACACAACATCCTCCGGTTCACATTTTTCGAAGGTGTAAAAACAAGGGGGTGTCATCTTTACAAGCTTCCATCCATTTTTATGTTTGTTGCGAAGCCATTCCTCTTCCTCATTAAAATCTGCAATTGTAAAAATATGAAATACTGTTTTACGCATTTACCATCTCTCCTTTACTGTTTTTGTATAATCTCTCAATTCTCTTAATCTCAATCTCTAACACTTCTCTACCCACATCCGTAATACAGTAGAGTTTTCTCTTTTCTTCTTCGCTATGAAAACGAATCAGTCCATCCTTCTCCATCTTGGATAATGTTCCGTACATCGTTCCGGCGCTGATGGTGACCGTTCCTCCGGTCATCTCTTTCACCTGACGGCTGATGCCGTATCCGTGCTGCGGGCTTTGTAAACAGTACAATATGTAAAAGCCGGATTCTGTCATAGGTGCGTAGATTCGTCTGATTTTATCATTCATAAATATCTTCACTCCTTTTTATAGTTCTCAAAATAATTCGATATTGCAGTTCGATGTATTACAACTCGATATATCGTGTTTCGATATATTAATTATATCGAGTCTCGATATACGTGTCAAGTATTTTTTATGCAAGGAACTATTCCAGACAAAACCTTTCCATAGAAAATAAACACTCCTTGTATTACAAGAAGTGTTTATTTTCTATGAAAATTTTTTTTCTATGAAAATTTCATTTTCTATGGAAATCCCCAATGCCTCGTCGCAAATCATTTCAATCCACTCTCTACGGAGTATAACTTGCTTCCATTCCTTCGGAATCGCCTCTACTCCGTAATACAATCCTGCAAGTCCTCCTGCAATTGCTCCTACGGTATCTGTGTCACTTCCCAGGTTAACTGCTTTCAACACCGCCTGTTCGTAACTATCTGTATTTACCAGAGACCAGATTGCTGCTTCCAGTGAATCCACTACGTATCCGCTACTCTTAATCTGTTCTTCTCCTACCGATGCAAAAGAATGCATATTTCTTAATCTATTATATTGGCATAACTCTTTTGTTGCTTCCATATAAGACTCGTAGAAGGCAAACCCCTCGTTCAGTCCATTTTCAATGCACGACACAATACTCTCTGCAGTTTCTTCCTTTTTATGCAATATAGCCTTTACAATAAAATAATACAGACCGCACGCTATTTTACTTCTGATATGTGCATGCGTCAGAGCAGAGACTTCATGTACCATTTCGATTGCCTGCTTATTTGTCATGTTCCCTTTCTGATTCTGTTCGTATACATAGATACAGACCGGCAGAATTCGCATCAGCGAGCCATTTCCGTTACTGTATTCATCGTCCAGTCCACAGATGATTTGCGGATTCTCAGACTTATGTTTTACGTATTGGTGTATTGCGTTCTCGCACGTGATGCCGGCATCAAAAACAACTCCATCCGCCGTATATTCTCCATCATACAACCAATTTACAAAGTTCTCCTGTATGCCGGCTACATCGTAGCCTTCGATTAGCGCATCCAAAGTCGCCAGCGCCATACTGGAATCATCCGTCCAACTTCCCTTCGGTCGGTTATGTGTTCCATACTCACGCATTCCGATAACCGGTTCCACCGCAAGCTCTTCTCTGGTCATAAACTCAACCGGACAACCAAGCGCGTCAGCCACGACAAGCCCCATAATTCCATCCAGATAAATGTTCTTCTTTTTCATTATTTCCTCCCTCCGGAAACGCAATAATTATTCAGTGTCTTACCTGCCACCGTCTTACCAGTCTGTATCCTACTAGTACTAATTGCCTATTTTTATATTCTAATCCAATTCTGAAATTTTAATAGTAACTTATTGTTAGTAGTTGTATCTTTTTCTTATTATCCCGGATTAATATAGACATTTTTCTTCTATATATGCGTTCCTATACTTAGGCTAGAATTTGGTGTTACTATACATTTATCATATGACTTGTCCTTTTTATCGTACTTTGATTTCTGATTCGCTTTCTGATGTGTCCCACAGGTATTTTCCCAAGTCCACCTTTCCATCGGTTACTTCTATTCCATCTTCCTCGAGCAGTCTTTGCTGTACACCTTCTCCAAACGCAAAATTGGCAGGCAACTCCCCTTTTGCATTCACAACACGATAGCATGGGATTTCATCGGGGTTCGGATTATTATGGAGGGCATTTCCCACAGCTCTGGACATTTTCTCATTGCCGGCAAGCGCCGCAATCAAGCCATAGGTCGCTACCTTTCCCTTTGGAATCTTCTTGACCGCCTCATAGATTCTTTTGGTAGGCGTATCCGTAATTATGTCATAGCTCTCTGCTATCATTCTCCGGATATCCTCATCCGGTATACTGCCATCCAGTATAATCGTGTTCCAGTGTTCCTTGTTCTGATGATATCCCGGAATTACTGCGGCATACGTCTGTCTCCACAAATCTCTCCATTCAGGATTCACTTTTACATTTAAGTTTATATAGCCATCTCTTTCATACGTCCACAGAAAAGCTTTTTTGCTTCCTCGAACTCGAACCAGTTGCCAGTTAGGATCATGAAAAGGCGCTTCCTGATACGTATTTGGAAATGATAATCCGTACTCTAATGCTTCTTCTCTTGTTTCCATAATACTTCTCCTCCTAGTTTATTATACCAAAATGCAAAACCGCCTGCGACTTTTTCGAACAAGAAAACAGCCCTAAAACAAATTCCCAAACAAAATAAGAGTTCCGACACACACTGATTACTGCCCGTCGGACAGATTCAGCGCGGTTCGAAACTCCATTTTGATTTACTTTGTCGACCATTCAAATTGTAACAAGCGGAAATCCTTATTTAAAACGTAACTACTTCCGGTTCAGCAGTAAAAGAAGAAAATGTAGCCGTTGCATTTTTCAAATAGAACACTTCTGTATTGCCATCATCTGCAGAGTACATTTTCTGCAGTGAAGGATATGCATCCAACATAGACTGTCTTGCTTCTCTTCTGTCATCCTCAACAAGTTCTCCGGCAACTCTAAGCCATTTGCCACCTGAAAATGCACAAAGTTCAACCTTTGGATTTGCATGAATCTGTTTGGAGACATCTTTTACCTTACCGGTTTGGATGTATAATTTGCCTTCAAAAATATGCGCCGTTCCAAAAGGTCTTACGCGAGGCTGATCTCCTTCTACAGTTGCCAGGTAATAGGTGTTTGCTTCTTTCAAAAAATTCACAACTCGTTCCATACTTTTATCCTCCTATAAAAAAAATTTCTTCTATTCCGGCAATAGCGCCAGCGCCACTACGCCTATACAATATGTATTCTAACTATAGCGCCACTACGCCTATATGACGTCTATGCCAGGCTGTCTGCCCATTCTTTGAGCTCTGCCGCACTATGTACCAGTTTGGCATCAACTACGCTTGCGCCTGCCACATGTGGAGTCAATTTCTCTGCGGTCTTTCCGATTCCGCTTCCTCCGGATGTTGCAAATGCATATACTTTCTTGCCACTCCAATCATAATCCTTGCAAAATGTATATACTACTCTCGGAGCTGCTCCGTACCATATCGGGAAACCAATGTATACCGTATCGTGTTCTGCAAAATGATCTGCTTTGCCAACCACCGGCACATCCTTTCCTCCAAACTGTTCCCTGTTGCATCTGGAAATTGGATTCTTCCAGTTAATATCTGCTGCTGTATATGGCGCTACCGGAACAATTTCAAATATATCTGCCCCAATGCTTTTGGCAAATTCTTTTGCAACTTTTGCTGTAGTTCCCTCGGCACTAAAATATGTTACTAATGTACTCACATTCAACCCTCCTACGTTTTTATTTTATCATATACTTACACATACTGTTCAAAGAACTTCATTAAGCTTTCTTTTGGCTGGAATCCCACCTGCATATCTACTTTTTCTCCATCCTTAAGCACTACCAGTGCCGGGATGTTTGAAATTCCAAAACTTACTGCCAAATCAGAATTGGCATCCACATCTACGTTAAGGAAATTCATCTTACCATCCAGTTCTTCAGATATCTCTTCCAATACAGGTGCAAGCATCTTGCATGGTCCACACCATTCTGCTGAGAAATCAACGACTGAAACACCACTTGCTACTTCATTCTGAAATTCATTTGCATTTACTTTCTTTACCATAATCTTATCCTCCGTTTCTAAAAACTTATCTATTCATTTCATCAGTTTGTTGCAATTAGATTGTGTACAATCTTTATACCTTTATACTAACACCAGTCTTTATATCTGTCAATAACTTTTTTAAAGCTTATTCAAATTTTCTTCTACTCTGAAATAAAATGCGTCCACGCATGCTCTTCCTGTTTCGGCATTCCGAACTTTTCCTTTCCAAGTGCAATACTCTTCATAAGGAAAGACATATTTCTTGCCAACACACGCATTGTCTGGAGACCTTCCAAATCTCTTTGTGCCTCTCCCTTTTCTCTTCCATGAACACTGTTCCAATACTGACTTGGTGCAATCGGCATATTGCTAATCGTAAAATATTTGTTCAACTCATCAAAGGTTGCGGAACATCCGCCTCGTCTTGCAACTACAACGCTTGCTCCCACCTTCATACTCTTATCAAAATGCGAACTATAAAATAGTCTGTCAAGACAGGCAATCAGAGTTGCATTTGCCGATGCATAATAAACCGGCGAAGCTACAATGAGTCCGTCTGCCTCTTTGAACTTTTCTGCTATTTCATTTACCGCATCATCAAACACGCATTTTCCGGTAGCACCACAACTGCCACATGCAATACATCCTCTGATATTTTCGTTACCAACCCGAACTACTTCTGTTTCGACATTTTCCTCCTGAAAGGTTTTTACCAGTTCCTCCACCGCTACAGAGGTATTCCCTCCTACTCTCGGGCTTCCGTTTAATATTAATACTTTCATAATCCACTCCTCCATCCAAATTTTTTTATATTATGTTTATATATTATGTTCTATTGTTTGGTACTCTTTAATTACTTCATTTCCTTACTTTTAAAGTCTTAAGATATGCCTTTTGCTCAGCCGTGATTCGATAGCTCTCAATCGACTTTTGAATCGCCTTGTTATGTGTCCAGTCATCCAATCTCCGGTTCTCGATGTAGGGTACTACTGCTTCGTATTGTTTGGCAAGCGCAGTTGCAAAATACCAGGCAATCATCATATTTATATAATACTCATCCGAGCGAATTCCTGCAACCTGCTCCGGGTATCTTACGTCAAATGTCTCCTCCAGAAAATGCTGCATAAGCATCCCGATTCCAAAACGAACCGTATACGTTTCTTTTGATTGGATCCAGTTTTCAATGTGTGGAAGCAATTCGATTCGATGTTTCTTGAAAATCTTTGGAGACATCTGGTCACAGGTCGCCCAATTATCCACATAAGGAAGAAAATCCTGTACCTCTTTTAAACACTGCTCATAATCTTTTCTTTCTGAAATTATAAACGCATGCAACTGATTCTCATCAAAATACTTATGTGGAAGCTGCTGTAAGTATTCCTCCACATCTTCGCGCTTTATAAGTGTTTTGGCATACTTGCGAAGCTGTGGTGTCCTAACTCCAATCACGGTATCCGGATTCACCGTCGGCAAAAGTTTACTCTGAAAATCACGATATTTATTATCCTGTAACCGAAACAGTTCTTTTCTAATCTCTTGTGTTATCATCTGTTTACCTCACTTTATCTGCAGACACTATATAATATACAAAGCTCGATGCTTAAAAGGCTTTGCAGTTTTCCACAAAGCCTTACGTTTTTTGATGTAATTTTTCAAAGAAATCCGATTCGCCGAATTACATTTTCCTTACATATTTACACTTGCAATATAATCAACAGCCTCCGGCACCCGAATCCCCGGATCGGAAATTGTCACTTTAGGGCTCTTTCCCTGTTCTTCCAGTCCCATAACAAAATGGCACAGGGCAATTCCTACATCAATCTTCTGAAGATCGCCGGTCTGTTCTTTGTCGTAGCCCTTATCTTTCTTTTCATAGAAATGATATACACCGTCTTTCCAAACGATTCTCCATGGCTGTTTATTCACCGCAGAAGGCGCAAGTCGTACCATTTCCAATACTTCTTCCATATCTTTTGCAATGTTAAGCGGCTGCTCCCATTCATTTTCAAAGAACAATTCTTGCGCAGCTTTACGGGCATCTGCGCCGATTCCTTTTCGCATCATATTTTCCTTAATGGATCTCTTGGCAGCCGGGTATCCGAGTGGGCTGACACATGGCATCATTTCGCCCTCCTTAAGTTCTGCTGCCTTTTCGAAAAGCTCACGTTTCATCGTGCCACCAATCCATACGGTTCCGATTCCAAGTGACCACGCATAAAGTACAAGTTTTTCAAATGCATACCCAAAAGCCACATCTGCATATGGTTTCTTAGCGACTTTTCCTGCCACATACAACTGCTCTCCGGAAAGCACCGGGCTGGACAGTCCCTTTTCCTTCGCATCAAGAAATACAAATTCCACCGGAATGTCAAACGGATTGTTGATTTCTTTTATGTATTTTTGAAGCATTTCTCTATGCTCGTCACTAATCTGTTTGCCGTCAAAGGTACGGACACTTTTTCTTCCTTTTACTATTTCCATTAAATTGCTCATTCTAAATCCTCCATTTAATTTTTTTACTTTGTATGTTTATTCTGTGTTCTTATTCGAAAGACTTTTTCTGTAATTCTATCACTTGTTCTCTCTTTTCAAACAACACGCATCCGCCTTTATGATCATCATTTAGCAGTCCGCCATCTACGAGCGTTCTGAACAATTTGGAATGAATCGCATCCTTAAGCGATGTTTCACGGACATTGATATCTGAGTACGGCGAAAACGGACATGGTTCTGCGCCTCCATGGGAATTGATGTGGAAAAAGCCGCGCCCTGCTGCGATACATCCACCTGAACTTTTCTCATCTCCCGGGAACGAAACGAATACCATTTCCTCATGTTCTCTTCTAAGTCTCTTCAGCGCTTCGTCAAAGAACTCGCGCTCTTTCTCGCCAATCGCAAGATCCTTACTTTCTTCCGTGACCGGCACATACTCTACAAAAATAACTGCCTTGCATCCACGATTAGCAAGTGAAGAAATAAATTCTTCCGACACCACATCATTTATATTCTGCGTCGTAACCGTAACTGAACATCCAAATATAAGATTCTCTTCATGAAAACGATCCATGTTCTGAATCAGCTTGTCATAAATTCCTTCGCCACGTCTTGCATCTGTTGATTCGCGGCCGCCTTCTATACTCATAATTGGAACCAGGTTGCGATGTTTATCAAACAAATCAAAATAAGAATCATTGATATATACGCCATTTGTAAATATCGGGAATAGTATATTGCTTCTTTTTGCAGCCGATTCTATAACATCCCGGCGTATCAGCGGTTCTCCACCTGCCAGAAGAATAAAGCTTACACCAAGTTCATCTGCCTCGTCAAAAATCTTACTCCACTCTTCACCTGTAAGCTGATTATGCGCCTCACAATCTTCTGTCGCATGATTGGATCTTGAATAACAACCTGCACAATGCAAATTACATTTGGACGTAATACTTGCTATCAGAAACGGTGGGATGTGCAGCCCTTCCGCCTCACTTTTTGCTCGTTTCTTAGATGCTTCTTTACTTGCCGCCGCAAACTTCATCATATACGCGCTTTCTCGTGGATTCTTAAATGTAGCTTTTAACGCATCCTTCACCACACGCTCAACACCGGCGGTCATGTATGCCTGAATATCAAACTCTGCCATAATGTGTGTCACCTCACAATTACCTTTTTTACTATTGTATTTTGCGCAATGTATTTTGTCAAGAAATAATTACAACATGCAACCTTTCTTTGTCTGGGCTTCCAAGTCTTCTCCTATTGCTTCGCTCCAGAGACAACCTGCGGTGGTCTCCGCGGTTTCGTAACTTGCCTTTTTTGACTAAATCAGTGTTAGTTACTCGGTTTAGGTATTTTTCTTGTTACTTGCTTTCCTGGGGATTGACAGTGTTTGTGCCTTTTTCGATGTTTTGGCTCGATTAAGGCATTTTCTGAGAATTACTCCATATCAGATTAATTAGATTGTGTGCCTGTGCGGATGTTTTCCATTCGCTTAGGCAAAAAGATAGTTTCCAATAAAGATTTTACAAGATTTCTATATGTGAAGCCAATAATTTTTTGCAACTTTTGTGTTATTCTTACAAGTTTAGCAATGATTTTCCGAATTACAGTTCGTGTTCGCATCCTATTCTTCTGCGTCCATTTCCTCCAACGCTTTATAATAGTTTTCCATCCAATCAGACTGCTCTGCTGCCTTAAATGCTTCCGAATCTTCTGCCGCTGGATCCTCCGGCCATTCATCGCCTTCATCAAGGCCTTGCATTTCAATCCAGTTCTCTGCTACTTCAAAATGAATTTGTGCACCTTCTTCGTTTTCCAAAGTAACTAAGAGCATCAACGGTTCTCCCGGAAGTCTCTCCTCGCAACCATAGTCTGCTTCGTCAATTCTTGCTATTGTCCACATTTTGTTCTTCCTTCCTGTCAGCCGCGACTTTTCTCTTGCATCGGTCGCACAACTATTC
>JAILQS010000092.1 GCA_024698865.1 Lachnospiraceae bacterium
GTATAAGATTACACACGCCAAGATAGAGAAGGCGGATTATTACGGAAGGGAAGCACAAATAGAACTATATATATTAGGTATTTTTAACTTTAAAACAAATTATATATCAAAAAAAGAAAGTGACTCAAATCATGAAACAAAATAAAATTTTTATTACCGCGCTAATAATCTCAATTTTACTTAATGTGCTACTTGCCGGACTTTTTATACTGAATAAAAAGAATGATATAAAAACAGACGAAGATGAATTTATTTCTTTTGCGATAAAATATGCATCAAAAATCGAACTGGCGTATAATACGGATCAAATGTCTAAAGAAGAATTGGTAGAAGCATATGCTAAAGACATTGCATATTGTGATATCGCAGTAGATGTGCTTGAAACAGAAAACAACAATAGTATATCAAAAGATTTATCCGAAGGCCTCACATACACCAAGCAGTATCTGAGTCAGGCACTTTCACAGAACAAAATATACGATAAAAATACACTATCAAATTTGGAGAAAATGTCTGAATCCCTTGGTAAGGCTTTATATAAGAAAACAGATTATTCCGATTATTATAAAGAGTATAAAGATTTGGTTCTGCATATTTGTGAGGCTGATTCTTAGAATTTCATTAGTTATGCTTGCATTAGTTATGCTTGCATTAGGAGTAATACTGCTTGTAAAGTCCAAACGCAGTAAATAACAAAATATCTAATTGAATAAGTAAGCAATTAAACTATAAAAGTACAACCCGGATACCCCGTCAGTCGTTAGAAACTGACAAGATATCCGGGTTGTCTTTGATTTAAAACTTGAAACATAATAAATCTATCTTAACATATTAAATTGATAGCATAAGTGCGCCCTTACATCAAATCATCATCGTAAATCGCACGTTTGCCGCCTACGTATTTTGGACGGTGTCTCGCACAAATGATAGGTGCATGACCGATTTTCCTGAGGGAAATGCGCATAGGCACAACGACGCTATGCATATGCATTCCAATCATGGTTCCGCCGATATCAATACCGGCATCTGCCAGCTGTTGGATGGATTCTACCAAAACAGGATCTTTGAATCTTTGATAACATACGGTTGCAAAGGCACCACCGGCGTGGTTGGGTTGCGGAATCGCGTTGACCTGCTCAAGATGATATTTGAGCATTGTCTCTCTTTCGACAACAAGTGCGCGATTAAGGTGTTCGCAACACTGGGCAGCAGCGAGGATGCCTCTTTCATTAAGAACCGGGATAATCCCGTCGTATACTGCATTTGCAGAATCAAGATTGGTAGCGGTGCCAATCTGGTCGCCAAGTATTTCGCTTGAGGAGCAGCCGATTACGAAAATGCTGTCCTTATACATTCTTGCACTGTCCAGTATCTCAGTGACTGCCTGTTTGCTTTGTCTGGTTATTTCATCAAAATCCATGTTTCTATCCTTTCGTTAGTTATTCTCTGCATTAAGTACATTTCTTTTAAATATATTACCAAGTCCCGCCTTATAATACAAGAACAAAGAACTGACAACACCAATGGCTGCCTGTGCAATTTCGTAAGGAAGTTTAATCATGGCATACTCGAAAGTGCTGTAAACATAAATCTTTCCTAAGGTGTAGCCCACAACCATTATCACACCACCGATTAAAGTTGCAACCAGTGAAAATGCAAAATGCTTCTTAGTGGAAGAATCCTGCACACGGTGTGCAATCACTGAAATCACTACAGCCTGAAGTCCGTGTGTGACAAGCGATACAAACATAGGTGCCGGATAGAAGAGTAAGTCGCCCAGGAAGGAACCTACACCACCAACGATAAAGGCTCCCAGCGGATCCAGTAAAAGTGCCGCCGTGCAAATGATTGCGTCGCATAAGTAAAGGTGCCCTCCCGGTACCGGAATACCTATGCTTGCCATAATGATGTTAAACGCCAGAAATAGCGCTGTAACAACCATCCATTTTACTCTGTCTGTGTTTTTTAAAGAATTGTTCATTTTTAATGTCCCCCTTTTCTGTTGTTGAAAATGATTATACTCTAATCTGACTATTTAAAAATAGCCAGATTAAATATAATCAATAAGGTCAGATTTTAGAGGTAGTCTCTCATATCTTGACGAAGCGTTTCTTCCAGACGAATCAGTTTCTCGCAGATAGAACGGGCTTCGGGACGTGCATCTGTGTATTGATTGCTATATTTGTAGAGGGATTTGATGCCCATGCTGCAACCGTCCGTAATCAGATCAGCAATGGTTTCATCGCTGTGATCCATGGAAAGCATAAGGTTGGATTTCATCCATGACATGCTTTTTGCCATAGGGCTTGGTTCTTTTTCGTCGCACTTTTCTTCCACCAGAAGTTGATTGATATCCTCCAGGATTTTTTTGTGCAGGGTCTTACTTTCTTTCAAAATTCGGATAAGCTCTTCGGATTCCGCTTTTTCAACGACCTCATCAATTGCGCTGATTGCCATTTTGGCTCCTGCGTCGCATTCGCGAAGCAGTTTTTCCGTAGTGGTTTGTTCCATAGTAAGTAACCTCCTGATAGTTTAGTCAAGCAACTGCCTGTAGCAAGACTGCATCAAGTATCTGCCTGTAGCAAGGTTGCAGACGGTTGCTCTCTGGTATAATATTTCCATATTGCAGGGATTTATTCGCGAAAAAATAATATTCCAATTGTCGAAAAACTGTTGTATAATATAGGTTAACGCATGATTATTAGGAGGTTGAAATCATGAAATCCATAAGAAGAGGAATTGGATGGTTGCTGTGTGCAACATTAATGATAAATACATTTTCCGGGGCAGTGGTGAAAGCGGCAGGAGAAGAAAGTGTCGTCTTTGCGCAGTCGCGTATCGTAACACATCCCGGTGAAGGCTTTGAAGGAGCAGATGTATCCTCCTTTGTTGCCGGCAACGGAGAACGCAATTACGGTTTTTACATTGACAAAGATAAAGACACCTGGGCGGTGGATGATTTTACGGTTTCCGAGAGAACTACACTTACCGGAATCGGAGTGTTCAGTTTTCAGCTGGATTCTTTGAAACCGGAGTACAACTATATGAACGTTCGCATTATCAAAGACGACGTTGAGAAAGAGGAAGTTGTGTGGGAAGATCCGGACGCCAATCAGTTTGATACGGCAGTGTTCACGGGATGCTACCGAAGTGTGGATACCGACCTGACAGACACGAAGAGACCGGTATTTAAAGTAAATGCCAAGCTTCCGAACGTTGTGCTGGAGCCGGGTACATATTATGTGGAATACACATTGAATGCGGCGGGCACGGATAAATGTACGGCATTGTATCAGGAAGATTTTACAAACGAAGAAGATGTTTCCTATATCAAGCAGGGTTCTGTGTTCCATCCGGTTAAGAACAGCGTTACTGGCAAAGGACTGAATTTTGCATTCGAACTTTATGGGAACAATTCCGGCAGAGAGATTTCGAGTGTGCAGATTAGTGGACTAAGTGAGCCGGAAGTTGGTAGTGTGATTTTGACGGATGCATTTGCTGCAGATGACCGTTTTGACATAACCGATGTAAAATGGACCTATAAAGATGGAACAGAGGAAGTGCCGGAGGACAGCGTGGTTTTTGAAAGCTGCAAGGAATACAGCCTTGCGGTTACGCTCAAAGCGAAAGAAGGCTTCCATTTTGCGAAGGAAGAATATCTGAAGACCAGAGTGAATGACATATATACAGAGGCTGTGTTGCAGGCGGATGGAAGTCTTGTTATGAACTATACGTTTGAAACAATTCATGACTGGCAGCAGCAGCGCGTGACCAGACTTGCCGGACTGGAGACGGCCGGAGAGAGAGAACTTTACTGTACCGTATGCGACAAAGTCAAGAGAGAAGAAGTGCCAGGAATCCATTCCTTAGCGCTTTCGGAATACAGATGTGAATATGATAAAAATACAAAGGAACCGGAAGTATATCTGAAAGATACGATGGGCAATTTCCTTACACGGGATGTGGATTATCACGTTGCCTACGAAGACAATAAAAATGTAGGAAATGCAGTAGTAAGAGTATTGGCGGATGGAGATTACGAAGGAACTTTTGAAGAACAGTTCCGTATCGCGCAGAAGCCGGGAACCGTAGTGACGGTGTCCAGTCTCAAGACGTTACAGAATGCAATGCAGGATAGTGACATAGTTGTACAATTAAGAAAAGATATTGATTTTAAAGAACAGGAACTTATCATCAATGGCAATTATACATTGGATTTGAACGGACACACCATAACCTCTGCCGGTGAAGAAACCATCTCTTTGGAGAGCGGCAGACTTACGGTTACAGACAGTTCGAGGGCACAGCATGGTAAGATTGTGAACACCTGTAAGGAAGGCGGTTGTGCAATCGGATGTTACGGAGAACTTGTTGTAGAGGCGGGAACACTTTGCGGAGTGACCGATGCCGTTTATTTGGAAGGGAACGGCACCAAGGCAGTCATCAATGGCGGTAAACTTACTGTCACCGGAAGCAAAGAGACCGAGACAGATGTAATATATGGTGAGAACGAAGCGACGGTATTGATTAACGGAGGCGAATTTGCCGGAATCGACAACTGTATCATGATGTCAGATGACAGTACATTACAGCTTGGCGGAGGCAAATTTACCGTACAGAAAGAAACCGGATATGGCACGATTTGCTACTATTCTACAGATGTAGATAACGTGCTGAAGGAAGAGATTCAGAGCGCTGTTTTAGAAGGCTGTCGTGTTATGCCTGCCGAGAATGCTCAAGCAGGTGCGTTTGAAAATTCGCACAAAATCAAGATCAATGCAAGTGCCCTGAAAGGGAACTTCTACATAGAGCGATTCGAAACAGTAGTGGATGATGCTGCAAAAGATGATGCTTCAAAGGAAGATAAAAAGGTAAGCATCACTTCCAAACCGACTGCAATCCGCGGTATTGTCGGCAAAAAGAAAGCACTCAAGGTTTCCTGGAAGAAAGTAAAGGGTGTAAGCGGATACCAGATACAGTATGCAGCAAACAAGAACTTCGCGTCTGCAAGAATCCAGACGGTGAATGATAGCAACGCCGCAAGAGCTGAAATCAAAGGACTCGAAAGCGGTGAAAAGTATCTCATCAGAGTAAGGACCTTTAAAAAAGAAGGGGAAGAAACCGGATACTCTGACTGGTCGAAGATGAAAACCGGCACTGTGAGATAATGCTAAAATATTAGAATATAATGCTTGAAATATGAAAAGGAATGCGATTGCATTCCTTTTTTTTAATTGATAAAATTCATATAGTGCGAACTACCTTTTTTTGAGGGAAGGTGGAGCAACGCAAAAAAACATATTTTTTATTTTTATGGAGGGGTAACAATGAAAAAGAGAACCAATCGTCTTTTGGCTCTTGTTCTTGCAGGTTGCATGACATTGACATCAGTGTATTTACCGGGATTTACAAAAGAAGCAACTGCAGCAGGTAAGGACTTCACGTTGTTTAACGGTACGGAAGTTGGATGTCTGTACTTAGACAGTGATACGAACGGAAAGACAGAGTATTCCCAGGTACAAAGAGCAGGGGAAGACTTGAAAAATGACATCAAAGAAGTGACCGGAAAGACACCGGAAGTGGTAGCTACGGAGAGTGCATTGGCACAGAAAAAAGGAAAGAGCACGCAGGTGGTCATTGCCGGAACAATTGGTCACAGCGACCTGATTGACAAGCTTATAAACGAGGGCAAGCTGGATACTTCTAAAGTTGCCAATGAATGGGAAGCATATTCGCTGCAGCTGGTGGACAATCCTTGTGCAGGCGTTGAGAAAGCATTAGTAATCGTTGGTAGCGATAAGCGCGGTACGATTTACGGAATTTATACATTATCTGAGAAAATCGGAGTTTCTCCATGGTACTGGTGGGGAGACGTCGGCATTGACAAAAAGAGTGAATTAAGTTTTACAAAAAGTGAGATTGAACAGACGGATAAGCCGGATGTAAAATATCGCGGTATTTTCTTAAATGACGAGGAGAACTTCCAGGAGTGGTCCAAACGTTTTGAAAATGACACGGACAGTCCGGGTTCGCCAAATGCAAAGACATATGAGAAAGTGTTTGAACTGATGCTTCGTCTGAAATCAAACATTCTCTGGCCGGCAATGCATCAGCAGTCAACGGCATTCAACGGAGAAATCAATCCAGAGACCGGAATTTCCTTCAATGCAGAGGCGGCAGACCGTTACGGAATTGTGATGGGAGCGTCCCATTGCGAGATGTTGCTACGTAACAATGAGACCGAATGGGAGCCTTGGTGCGAGAAGAATCAATATAAATATCACATTGAAAAAGTAAATAACAACTGGAAAGACGGTTACGATTATACCGTTAACAAAGAGGCGATGAATGCATACTGGGAAGAGCGTGTGGCAAGCAACTATAAGTTCGACAACGTCTACACAATCGGACTCAGGGCAGTGCACGACTCTGCAATTAACTGTAGAGACCTTGCTGACAAGAGTTATGCAGGCAAAGCTACCGTTGTAAAACAGGCAGTAGAGGCACAGGTTGCGATTCTTGAAAAATACGAGAAGAAATACGAAGAAGAGACCGGAGAGAAAAAGAAATTTGCCAAACTCTTCTGTCCTTACAAAGAGGCAGCAGAGTATTTTAAATATGACTTGAGTCTTCCGGATGATACGATTATCGTATGGGCAGATGACAACCATGGTTATGTGAGACAGCAGTGCACACAGGAAGAACTGGATAAGTACGTTGGAGCAGGTGTTTACTATCACGTTTCCTACTATGACATCAATCGTGAGCAGAGTTATCTCTGGGTGGCTTCCACACCACTTTCTATGATTTACGAAGAGATGAAGAAGTCTTACGATGCAGGTTCCGATGACTGCTGGATTTTGAATGTCGGAGACTTGAAACCGGCAGAGATTCCAACGGAATTTTTCCTGAACATGGGATGGAATGTAAATGAGTACAACGACACCAACATTGACACCTTTATCGAGAAAATTGCGAGCCGTGACTGGGGCTTCAATAAGACACAGTGCAAGGAGCTCTACGATATTCTGACTGAGTATTATCAGATAAATATTGCAAAACGTCCGGAATATCACCTTGCAGGCATGGGTAGCGAGTACAGCATGATTAACTACGGTGACGAGGCGCAAAAACAGGTAAATAAAATGGTTGCTCTTTGTGACCGTTCCGAGAAACTGTTGCAGAGTCTGCCGGCAGCAAAACAGGATTCCTATTGGGAAATGGTGCAGTATATGCTTCGCGCGGCAAGATACTCATTTGAAAAGGGAGTATATCAGCAGAAGAACCAGTTGTACTATGAACAGGGAAGATTTGCGAGTGTTAACGCATATGCGGAAGCGTCTCTGTCTGCATACTATCAGATTATGGAAGACCTTGACACATATAATGAGAAGCTTGCAGGTGGCAAATGGAAAAACATTATTAATCCATACAGCACCAAACAGAATCTTCCTACCATCAAGGGAGCGCCGGCACCACTTACTTATGTATCACCATCGGATGCGCGAAGAGGAGTCGGAGCAGTTTGTGAAGGACAGAAAACAGGCAGTGAAGATGTGACACTGATGTTTGATTCCCTGACGGATGATGAGAGATTTATTGATGTATTTAACAAGGATTCCAAAGATACGAACTTCACAATGGTTCTTCCAAACGGAATCATTTTAAAAGATAACAAAGGAACCGTGTTGAAAGGAACGGATTTAAAAGACGGTACCTATATGTACAGTGGTGTAGTTAAGACGGACACAAGATTCCTTGTAAGCGGTAATTGGACGAAGCTTTCGAATGGTGAAACCAACGGCGAGATTGTAGTGATGGATAACGCCGGAACGAGCAAAGCATTCCCGGTTTCATTAAACAAAGCAAATGTAACACCATCGAGAGAAACAACCAAAGGTTACTATGAGACCAATGGCGAAGTTTCCATCGAAGCAGAGCATTTTTCTAATTCTGTGAAGGTAGGAAACCAGGAATGGAAAGTAGTGAATAATCTTGGACGCTGCGGAAGTTCTTTGAAAGTGTTCCCGGATACCATTACTTCTACCAATCGAATTGACAGCAACTTCGAGACAGATGCACCATATGTGGAATACAACATTTACTTTAACAAAACCGGTGAATACGGTGGCAAATTCTATCGTCTTCCAACGTTAAATGAAGGCAACGGCAACAGAACCTGTCGTACGGCAATCCAGTTTGATAACGGAGCGATTGACCTGCTTCGCGGAAACAGCAGTGTAGGCGATGGAAGCGGAAAAGACGTATGGAAAGACAGCGTTAGAAATCAGATTGAGGAAATGGATATTCCGATTGCGATTAACGTAAAAACCCCGGGATGGCATACGCTTCGCGTTTATAAGTCAGATGCCGGAATTGTATTTGATAAGATTACATTATACGCAACATCACAGGGCCTTAAGCAATCACACCTTGGAGCACCGGAAAGCTATCAGACGGTAACAACATACCGTAAGGATACGCCTGCATTGGCGATGGATGTTTCGGAAGATTCCATCAGCTATCCGGCAGGAAGCACAAAGACTTCTTTCCTGTATGATTTTACAAATACCATTTCCAATGCAGCAGCCGGTTACTACGGTGTAGATGACATGATTAGTATGTCTGCAGCAAGACACTACAGCTGGGATGGTGCGACGTTCAAAAATGTTTCTTCTGATTTGAGAGACGGACTTGCAAAGACTGCTCGAAGAGACCAGGGATTTGTGTCCGGAAATAAACCGGCAGCAATTACATTTGCTGTTCCAAAAGAAGGAAAATATCTTCTTTCTGCAGTAATCGGCGACAGACTGAGTGGCGGCGTTGATGTAGAAGGAATGAGTATAACCGCAAATGGAACAAAGGCAGTAGACGCTATTAATGTTGCTTCCGGTCAGTCCAAAGAATTTGCATTTTATGCAACTGCCGGAAAAGACAAGAAACTTACCATTGGTTTCGATGGTAAACCATGGGCAATTGCGGCGCTTGAAATCGGTCTTGTCGGCACGCCAAATGACAATGGAGGAAAAGGAATCTTCTATACAAAAGACGGTGTTGCTGCAATCGAAGCAGAAGCGGCATTAGAGAATTCTGATATCGCCTGGACGACAAAGAGCCAGGATGACAGAGATGCAGCCTGGGTGGAAGGATACGGCGAATGCCATAGCGCTATGGTATCCGGACCAAACAGCAACTTCTCATATTCTGCAACAAATGCAAATGACAACAAAGGTCCAAAGCTGAATTACATGGTTGATTTCAGAGAAAAAGGTACGTATGCGGTATGGATTTATACCAAATCACAGAGTGCGGATGATGACTCGCTTCTTGTTTCGTTGGACGATGGAGAAGGAAAAGTAATTAACGACGTGAAGGATACGGAAGGCAAATTCGTATGGAAGAAAGTAACAAGCTTTGATATTGCCGCAACCGGAGAGAAAAAAGTCTCCGTATGGATGAGAGAAGACGGAATTTCCGTTGACCGTATCGTACTTACGAAAAACGGAGATACTCCGATCGGACTTGGAGCAATGAGTTTGCGTGTGGTTGATAACAAAGCATTACAGCAAACCGTGGCAGCAGTAGAGAAAACAGATACAAGCAAGTGCACAACGGATAGTAGAAATGCATTTGCAAAAGCACTTGCTACAGCAAAGGCAATACTTGCAAGTGATACCGCAACTCAGTATGAGATTAATAATGCAATCACAGCACTTGAAAATGCCAAGAAAGCGCTTAAGGTTGCAACAATACCACCGAAGACACCGGCGAACGGCACATACGTAAAGAATGGAAAGACCTATCTTTACAAGAACAATAAGCAGGTTACCGGTACAAAAGTTGCCACAGTGGCAGGTAATACCTATGCACTTAAGAAAAGTGTGGTAGTTACCGGCAAGACACAGCTTGTAACGATTGGAAAGAAAACTTACATCGTTAACAAGAAAGGTATTGTTCAGAAAACGAAAAAAGGTTATAAAGTGATTTCCGTAAAAGGTAAGAAATATATCACAACCAAAACCGGAGTGATTCTTAAGAACAAGAAGAAAGTCAAGGTTGGTAAGAAAAAATACAACGTAGATAAGAAAGGAATTGCAAAGGCTATAAAATAGTAAAAATGACGAAGGATGCGCGTTTTTGGGCGTGTATTCTTCGTCTTTTTTTGCATATTGCTAACTAGACATAAGTCCTAGACGATGGTAAAATATGAACATAGTGTAAAAAGCGAGAAGTATGTAAAAATAAGCATATAAGAGAGGAAATGAAGCATGCAGTTTGGAAAACTGATACAGACAATAAAGCTCAAAGCATTTTCCATTGAAGAACTGTCGATTGCGAAAGAGGAACGGATTCTGATAGTCGCTCCGCACCCGGATGACGAAAGCATTGGATGCGGTGGTATTTTATTAAAATATGGCCCGCAGTGCGATGTTGTTATGATGACGGACGGAAGTCTGGGAGATTACGAGGAGACAAAGGAAGGTTCGGAGAATATTTGTCAGATTCGCAAAGAAGAACTGGAAAAGGCCATGGATTATGTAAGAGTCCATAAGTTGATATACGCAGGAGGCGTTGACGGAGAACTGTGGCGGTTTCATCCCAAAGGATTGAAACTCAAACTTAAGAAATATAACCATATTTTTATACCGGGAGAAAGTGAGTTGCACCCGGATCATCTGGCAACATACCGGCTGATGCGAAAGAAGATACGAAGGCAACACGCCGGAGCCAATATATACGGATATGAAGTCTGGGCAGGACAGACTTCACCACCAACCCATTATCTGAACATATCTTCCCATATAGAAGATAAGAAGCATCTGATCGGGTATTACACCAGTCAGTTGAAGTATACCAATTATGTTACAAGGGCAGTAGCACTGAACCATTACCGGGGCATGACGTTTGGAGTAGATTACGCTGAGTGTTATCATAGATATGGCTGGTCTACATCAAAGCGCAATCTTCTTGGAGGTATATGGAAGTTTAGCGAGAGAGTAGCAAAGGGGATACTTGCATGGGTGAAATAAAACTAAACATTAAAAACACAGAGGAGACACTTGTAGAACTTAGTAACAACAACGTTTCTATGGTTCGTTTCGGAGATGGGGAATTTATTCTGATGCGATGTGGGCGCATTGGTTTTCAAAAACGAAGTCTGAAACTTGCAAGAAGATTGCGGGAAGTTTTGTTCTCGGATCCTGAGAACAATCCCAACTGCCTGATAGGGATTCCGGCAACGGTTTGCAATATGGACAACCAGAATGAAGAAGCGAAAGAGTATTGGAAGTATTTCTTCCGAAAGCACAGGTGGATTTTCAAAAAATTAAATAAAGGCAATCGCATCTTTTACGACTCGCTGGTTACAAGACCTTACATAGATTATGCGGATAAGAGCAGGTCAAAGGAGGTATTTGCAAGGTTTTGCAAACTGTGGGAACATAAAGATGTTCTAATCGTTGAAGGCGAGAAAAGCAGGATTGGAGTTGGCAATGATCTGTTTGCCGGTGCAAAGAGTATCCGGAGAATCATTGGACCGGCAACCGATGCTTTTTCCCGGTACGATGAGATTCTAAACGCAGTTATGGGGAATGCGGATAAGAATACATTAATTGTTTTGGCACTTGGACCTACCGCTACGGTATTAGGTTATGACCTTTCGAAAATGGGGTACCGGGCGTTAGATACCGGGCATCTTGATCTGGAATACGAGTGGTTCCTAGGAGGTGCAAAAGAAAAGGTCAAAGTAGAAGGTAAGTTCACCAACGAGGCACAGGATGGAGACAATGTAGAAGATATTGTAGATGAAACGTACGAAAGTCAAATCGTATGGAAATATAATTCATAACACAGGAGGAAAAAGGAGTATGAATACAAGTCAAGTAAGAGCAAATCATGAAAGAGTAGTGGCGGCGAGAGACGCTGCCGTGAATAAGGCAGAGACAAAGATGCTGGCAAACAATAATTTCAGCATGGATCGCAGTGCGAACCAGTTAGCGTTGATTATTGCATCGATTATTGATGTGTTTCTTGTAGTAGGTTACATGGTGGACATGGCAAAAGGAATTACCGGAGTCGGTTATACGATGTCGGTAGCTGTAGTTGTAGTAGTAAGTTTGATTGCAGATTTTGTAATCTTTTTTAAAGACAAAGAAAGTAAGATATTCCGTTATGTCTGTATGATAGGATATTTGCTGGTAAATGCAGTTGTATTTGTTGGAACAACAAACGATCTCGTGTTCGTTATGTTTTTCCCTATTACCAGTGCATACATTTTATATTTTGACGTTAAATTTATCCGTGCGTCTACGATTGCAAGTTGTTTACTTAACGTTGCGTTTGTGATTTTGAGAGTTGTTGCTTATGGTGGAACAATGCCATCCGGTTTGAAAATGCAGTCAGACAGTGTGCTGCTCCAGCTTGCATCCTGTATGGTATTTTCGGTAGCGGTTGTTGTGGCAACTTCTTTATCCAACAAATTGAATAAGATGAAGACAGACAATATCGTTGAGCAGTCACAGAAGACAGAAGAGTTATTAAGACAGGTGTTGGATGTAGCGCAGGTTGTAAAGGCTAATTCAAAAGATGCCGGAGAATTAATGGAACAGCTGAATGCTGCAACTAATTCTACAACTGTATCATTGCAGGAAATCTCAGAAGGCAACCTTCACAACGTAGAGAATATTGAAAAGCAGATGCATATGACAAGTGATATTCAGTCTATGATTGATAGTACAAAAGAAAATGCAGAAGAGCTGATGAATGTTGTTTCTACTTCTGTAGAAACTATTAATAACAGCAAAACAGCGATGGGCTCACTTAAAAAACAGGCAGAAGAAATTGGCACCGTTAACGAAGAAGTTTCCAAAGCAATGACAGCATTAATTGAAAATGCTGCAACAGTAAGCAATATTACAGAAGAAATCTTTAATATTTCCAGCCAGACCAACCTTCTTGCACTGAATGCATCCATTGAGAGTGCGAGAGCCGGTGAGGCAGGAAGAGGTTTCGCAGTTGTAGCAGAACAGATTCGTATTCTTGCGGATCAGACCAGAGAATTGACAGAGAAGATTGCGCAGATTGTTGGAGATTTACAGAAGAACGCGGACAGTACCAAAGAACAGGTGGAATCCATGCTTACAGCTTCCGAGAAAGAAGCCGAATACATTCAGATGGCAGAGGACAGCTTTGTTGCCATTGTTAAGCAGATGGATGATGTTGAGAACAATGTAAATACCATCAGCGGACGTATTGCAGAGATTTACGAATCCAACAACACGATTGTAAGTAGTATTGAGCAGATTTCCGCTGTCAGCGAAGAGGTATCCGCTAATACCATTCAGGCAAATGAAATGGGACAGAGCAACCTGGAAACAGCAGCAAAGACCAAAGAACTTATGAATGAACTGGCAGAATCCGTACGGAAACTGGATGCTTATACAAAGTAAATAGTATTACAGCAAACAACATAACAATTAAAAAGAATTTTAAGAGACAGGTTCTAAGCTTTGCCCCGAGTGAAGTTTAGAACCTATCCTTATGATACAAACAAAAAAACGAAGAAGAACAGGCAGGTAATTTTTATGTATAACGAATTAACACCCCGCGATATAAAGCGCATGGAAGAAGAAATTGAATACCGCAAACTGGTAGTCAGAAAAGAAGCCTTGGAAGCAGTGAAAGAAGCAAGAGCGCATGGGGATCTCAGTGAGAACTTTGAATACTACGCAGCAAAGAAAGATAAGAATCAGAATGAGAGCAGAATCCGATATCTGGAACGCATGATCAAAACGGCGAAAGTAATTCCGGATACCTCTAAAGAAGATGAGGTGGGCATGGACAATACGGTAACGCTTTATTTTGAGGAAGACGACCTCGAAGAGACGTACAAAGTTGTCACGACTGTTCGTGGGAACACGTTGGATGGGCGAATCAGCAAGGAATCGCCACTTGGAGCTGCGATTTTCGGAAAGAAAATCGGCGATCGTGTGGAAGTGAAGGTGAATGATAACTACAGTTATTTTGTGGTGATCAGAGATATTCAAAATACGGTAGATGATGGGACGGACCGGTTGAACCGGTATTAAAATGTATACAACATGTATAAAAACAGATACTGCAAAAAAAGCAAAGATGATTCTCATTGTCAAAAAGAAATGTCTATTTAGTTGTCAAAAATACGTGCAAAAAGCAAAAAAAGTTAGGGTGATGTTAAAAAAACGTAACATCCTGAGTGGAAAATGGAAATAAAAAAATGGTGCAAGGTGTTAGAATAATGCTTGGTGATTAAAATGTTTAAGGAGGAGTATTATGAAGACATTTAAGAGATTAATGGCTTGTATGTTGTCTGTTGCTATGGTAGCAACTATGGTGCCGGGAACAGCGTTTGCT
>JAILQS010000128.1 GCA_024698865.1 Lachnospiraceae bacterium
TGGGATCAACGACAGCTTGAAGACTCCAAATCCAATCGAGGAGATGGAAGAAGATACCGAAGTATCTTTGGATTTTGATGTAGAATTATTATATAAAAACATGGTTGGTGCAAAAGCTGACTGGTTATATGAATTACCACAGTGGGATGATATTCTTACCCCTGAGAGAAGAAAAGAATTGTATCTGGAAGAAAAGAAATCCGGAACTATTGTAAAGGATAAGAAAATCGGACGTAACGATCCATGTCCTTGTGGTAGCGGAAAGAAATATAAACAGTGTTGCTTAAATAAATAAAGCAAACAAATTGTTCGTAAATTGAATTAGGCAGAGTTGAAAAAAGAGCAGTGTTTGTAAGACCGTATGAACGTAATGTCTTATAAACATTGCTCTGTATTTTTGCTTCCATTTGTCATTGTATAGCGTAATTGTCGTCTATGCAAAGGGTTTAAAAAAGAAATGTATCTTTCTCAATCTCAGGATGTTCCTGGCGATAGAGCAGATATCTTGCGTAGCCTTTCAAATCATGTGTGTTTTCCGGCTTGAGTTGCTGATAGATGTTGAAAAATTCTACGATATCTTTATCAAGTACTTCACCGCCGATTGGCAGGTAAGTATCCGATACGCCCAGTAAATAGTCACAGGACACATCGAAGTGCTTGGATAGAGCAATCAGTCGTTCAAAGGATGGCTCATTTCTCTTGGATTCGTAATTGGAAATAGCAGTCGGCTTGAGACCGAGAATCGCTGCCAGTTCCCCCTGGGTCAATTTATTCTTTTGACGTAACTGTTTTAATCGCTCGTTAAAATTCATAATAATCGCCCTTTCTGTTTCGGAAAACTTTTACTGCACATTATTATATAACGATTTATTCACGAAATCAATAGAATTATGGATAAACTTTGCAAATGGTGTAAAATCGATTGACAAAACACGAAAAGTGAAATAAGATAAAACTGATACTTTATGTTCGTGAATATTGTGGGGTGAGCCATGGAAGATAGCAGACTTGTTCGTTTGAAAGAGAAGGTTATTGAAAATTCAATGGCTGTGATTCTTTTTTTCGATGAAAAAGGTAAGATATTCAAATGGAGTAATAATATAGAAGAGTCTCTCGGATATACCGATCTGAAGGATGTTTCCATTGATGCGGTTTTTCGGCAGACCTTTCGGATTGATCATGACGGAGTAAAAGTAAAAGAGACAGGTGTCAATGGCGTCATTGAAACTGTTATATATAGAAAGAATCAGACCTGTTTTCCGGTTGCCATGAGCGTTATTGTAGACGAGGAATCGGGAATTGGGTGCTGCCAGGCGTTGAGTGTTTCCTCTATGCGTGAGGCCAAAAAGAGCGCACAAAAGGCAAAAGAAGAAATGCAGAATGCAGAACGGGCGCGTAATGAATTTGTGGCAAATGTTACGCATGAACTGAGGACACCGGTCAATGGAATTCTGGGACTTACCAACAATTTATTGGAGACGGAATTAACCTATGAACAAAGGGATTCTCTGGAGGCAGTGGTGCAGTGCTGCACCAATATGACGAAAATCATTAACAACTTGCTGGATTTCTCAAAATTGGAGTCAGGTAAGTTTGTTTTGGAAGAACGTGAATTTGATTTTAGGGAAAGCATGAACAAAATAATAAAGGCGAATTTACCGCTTGTGAACGAAAAGGGACTTCAGTTTGCGATTAATATCGCAAAAGATGTACCGGAGCATATTATCGGTGATGAACTCAGAATTACGCAGATATTGAATAATCTGTTATCAAATGCGATTAAGTTTACGCAGAAAGGGAATATCATCGTTGATATCATCATGACAGAAGTAAAGGGAAATGAAGTAGAATTATTCTTTATGGTGATTGACTCCGGCATCGGAATTGCAGAGGATGAAAAGGATAAGTTATTCAAGAGCTTTACGCAGGTAGACGCCTCCATAACCAGACGTTTTGGCGGTACAGGGCTGGGGCTTTCCATTGTAAAAGAACTCGTGGAACTTATGCATGGAATTATCAGCGTAGACAGTGAAAAAGGAGTTGGAAGTACATTTTCATTTTCCATTCGGGTAAAGACCAATGATACAGTGGAAGAAGTGAAACTGGAAGATATGGACTACAAGTCGTTGTTAGAGGATAAGAAGACCGATATTTCAGTTTTGATGCGCTCGGAAAAGAAACGCGTACAGGATATCCTTGGAGATTACAGCGGAGAAGATGATGAAAGTATGCAGTTTGGAACAGAGGAGAATTTAAAACTGTTTGATGATACGATGGATAAAATGAACATCTGTATGGATATGGGAAATTGGGATAAGGCAGAAAAATTCGCAGGGCAAATCAAGGGGATGATTCCTGCAGAGGAAGCTGACCTTAGACGAAAAGCGTTTCGTATGGAACTTACGATCCGAAAAGCAGATGAAGAAAAATCCCACAGTGATTTTTTGGAGTTTAAAAAGGCTTTTGAAGAACGAGTAAAAGAGTTATAATAGAAGCAGGTGAAGATAAGAGTGTTACGGCACAGGGGTGCAGAAACGAGGTAAACTATGGAGATGCGAGTTGGTACTGGGGAAAAGGCGAACATCTTAATTGTTGATGATATTACTTCAAATCTGGTAATCTTGACGGAAATGATAAAGAGTGCGGGACATGTTGCCAGACCCGTTACCAGCGCGAAGCAGGCGCTTGCAGCAATTGAGGTTCAAATGCCGAATTTGATTCTTTTGGATATTTCGATGCCGGATATGGATGGATATGAGTTTTGCGAATTGCTTAAAAAGGACGTAAAGACCAGAGACATTCCGATTATTTTTATCTCAGCGATGAATTCCAAAGAAGATAAGATTAAAGGTTTTAAACTTGGTGCAATAGATTTTGTATCCAAACCTTTTGAACTCGAAGAGGTAACCCTTCGAATTAATACCCACCTGAAGTTATACAAAATGCAACATGAGCTGGAAGTTTACAATAAAAGGCTTTATAAGATGGTGGGGGATCAGATCAAAAAAATTGCGGAAGAGGAAAGACACTTTATTTATGCATTGGCGAAATTGTCGGAGATCCGGGAACATCCGGACGGGCAACATTTAGAAAATGTATCGAAGAACTGTAAGCTGATAGCGATGAGTCTTCAATTCAGTTCAAGATTTGAATCAGAAGTGACGAATTCTTTCGTAGATGCGATAGAGATTGCCGCGACACTACATGATATTGGGAAGATTGCAGTGTCGGATACTATTTTGCTTAAACCCGGTAAGCTTACGGAAGAAGAAATGAACGAAGTGCGCAAGCATACCGAAATCGGTGCAAAGATGTTAGAAGAAATGTACGAAGTGAATGAGCACAACGACTTTTTGGGGATTGCAATTGATATTGCTCACTATCACCATGAAAAATGGGACGGAACCGGCTATCCAAAAGGTCTGAAGGGCACAGAGATTCCTTTGGCAGCAAGAATAATGGCAATCGTAGATGTGTACGATGCGCTGGTAAGCGACAGATGTTATAAGGATTCGTATTCACACGAAAGAAGTATGGAAATAATAAATGAAGAAGCGGGTAGAAGTTTTGACCCGGACATTGTAGCTGTATTCAACAAAGTTCAAAAACAGTTAAGACATGGGTAAATATTATTTCGCCTTGGTCTTGGAAAGGATTTGGGATGAGTATGAATAATAGTGATACCATGGTTTCCATCTTTTACGAAGAATGTTTGGAGTTAATTGAGAATCTGGAATATGTGATTGAAGATGGAAAACATTCAGGTGTTTATAATTCTGAACAGGTGCAGGAAATGTTCCGTTGTTTTCATACATTAAAAGCAGATGCAACGATGATGCTGTATGAGAATATGTCGGAATTGACCAAAAGTTTTGAACGTATTTTATATTATTATCGGGATGAAAAGAAAGAAATTACGGAGATTGGCGATTTTACTATATTGCTTGATAGAATCATGCATTTTCTGAAAACGGAGGTCGAGAAGGTTGCCACAACCGGGACTCCGAATGGGGATGCTACGGAATTGATTGAGGATGTCCGAATATATCTGAAATCACTCACGAATGGCGAGCAGACGAAGGAAGCCAAGGAAGAAACCGGCGGTAGAAAACAGGTATACTATATTGCAGGTAAGACAGATGACAAGCCGGTTAACATTTCCAAAAAAGGGACGACATCGGATTCAGGTGCGCTTCAAATTTTAAGACGAATCGGATATGGAAATGAAGAAGCGGAAGAAGATGAGGAAACATTTTCACAAAAACCGCATAAAAAAAGAGAAGAAATACATGAATATGATCGGAATCGTCACACCATTATAACGGAGACCGATATTGATGAGCTTACGGAAGTGGTGGATAAACTGAAAAAGCAGTTAGAATATTATGAGGACAGGCTTGCTATAACATCGGTGATTGCGTTTGAGAAAGAGGATTTGGTTAAGATTAAGAAGTCAGCGCAGGCAGTTGAAAACTGGATTCACGATATTACGACGACGGATTTTACGAGAGTAGCCATGAAAATGCGTGCTGTGAAAGATGAAATGTGCCAAAGCCTTGGAAAGAGAATTAACCTCACTATTTCGGGTGAACATGCAACGATTAATAAACAGATGCTTAATCTGATTTCAGCTGCGATGATTCATATTTTACGTAATTCTATTGATCACGGTATTGAAACAGAGGAAGAAAGAATTGAGCTTGGGAAACCGGTCATAGGAAACGTGAAAATCAACATTGCAAAGGAGCATAAGCGGTTGTTGATTATTATGTCAGATGATGGACGGGGACTGGATGAAGAACAGATTCTAAGTCGTGCTAGGGATTTAAACCTGTTATACAAACCGGAGGATGAGTTTACGAGACAGGAAATCTATAATCTGATTATGCTAAATGGCTTTTCAACGAGAGATACAACAACAGACTATTCCGGTCAGGGAGTTGGAATGGATGTGGTAATGCATAATATTTCCGATCTTGGCGGAACGATGAAAATTGACAGCATCAAAGGAAAGGGTACAAGAATTACCCTTCATATATAAAGCAGGAATTGCAGGAGGAATACAATGACTAGAGAAGAAAAATTAAACAATTGTGTGGAACAGGTAAAAAAATTAACAGATTTTGTGCCAAGGGTTGCGTTGATTCTTGGTTCAGGCCTTGGGGCACTTGCCGAAGAGATTGAAACGGTAGATATTGTGGAATACAAGCAGATCGATGGTTTCCCTATCTCAACCGTAGCCGGACATAAAGGAAGATTTATCTTTGGATACATTGATAAAGTGCCTGTGGTTATTATGCAGGGAAGAGTGCACTATTATGAAGGGTATGATATCAACGATGTTGTGCTTCCGGTTCGGTTAATGAGCAGACTTGGAGCAAAAGTATTATTTCTTACGAATGCTGCAGGAGGAATTAACAAGAACTTCAATGCCGGTAACTTTATGCTGATTACAGATCACATTGCAAGTTTTGTACCGTCTCCGTTGATTGGACCAAACATGGATTCTCTGGGAGTGCGTTTCCCGGATATGAGTGAAGTTTATAATGAAGATCTTAGAGGAATTATTCGTTCTACCGCAAGGGAACTGGATATTCCACTCCGTGAGGGAGTTTACATTCAGCTTACCGGACCAAACTATGAGACACCTGCGGAGATTCGTATGTGTAAGGCACTTGGGGCGGATGCAGTTGGAATGAGTACTGCCTGTGAAGCAATTGCAGCCAATCATGCAGGTATGAAAATATGTGGTATTTCATGCATTTCCAATATGGCAAGCGGTATTTCAGAAAAACCACTTAGCCACAAAGAAGTGCAGGAAACAGCAGATCGTGTTGCTCCGTTATTCAAGAGCCTGGTTAAGAACTCGATTTCGAAAATGTAGGATTTGCGGGAGGGTGTATCGCATGAACTATCGTTTTTATAATGGACGTATTATGACAATGGACCCGGAAAGAGCAGTTTTGGATCGCATTACATATATAGAAGATAGTGATACAGAACTCTGGGTGAAAGACAACAACATATATTTCATTGGAAATCCACAGGAAGTTGAAGAAAAGGACCGTCTTGTTTTTGGACGTGAAATTAATCTGGAAGGCAATCTTTTGATGCCTTCCTTTAAAAATGCGCATGCGCATTCCGCAATGACATTTCTTCGTTCATTTGCAGATGATCTGCCGTTGGACGCGTGGTTGAATACGAGTATATTTCCTATGGAAGCAAAACTAAAGGCGGAGGACGTATACTGGCTTTCCCAACTGGCATTTTTGGAATATACTGCGGGCGGAATCGGTGCGTGCCTGGATATGTATTTCTTTCCGGAAATGATGGCTAAGTCTGCCGTGGACTTTGGTATGCGAATGGTAATGAACGGTACGGTGAATAACTTTAAAGAATCCGTGGACTTATTGGAAGAATACTATAATACCTATAACAATTATGCTTCGTTGGTGGGGTATCGGCTTGGTTTTCACGCGGAGTACACCACAAGTCAAAAGATTATGGAAGGCGTGGCAGCGCTAAGTGAGAAATACAAAGCGCCTGTGTATACACATAGTTGTGAAACCAGAAAGGAAGTGGAAGGGTGCATAGAACGTTATGGCGTACCACCGGTGGAACTGATGAAACAGTTGGAGTTACTGAATCACGGCGGTGCTATTTTCCATGGCGTACATCTGACGGAAGCGGAGATGGATTTGCTAAAAGAGAATAATATAACGGTTGTTACCAATCCGGCATCGAATGCGAAGCTTGCAAGCGGGATTGCAGATTTGAAGACCTTATATGAAAAGGGAATTAACATTGCACTTGGAACGGATGGACCGGCGAGTAACAATGCGCTTGATATGTTCCGTGAGATGTATCTGGCAGCAGTATTGCAGAAACTTCGTTACTCACAGGCGGATGCATTTTTGGCAGAACGATTGCTTTCGATTGCGACAGTGAACGGTGCGAAAGCAATGGGGCTTAACGATTGTGATTATCTCGCCAAGGGTAAACTTGCAGACCTTATTGTGATAGATTTGAAACAGCCGAATATGCAACCGCACAATAACATAGCACGAAATATTGTCTATAGTGGCAACCCGAGAGACGTGAAAATAACGATGATTGATGGAAAAATATTGTATGAAGACGGTAAATTTACAATGGGTGAGGAGCGTATTAATGAGATTTACCGCAAATGTAATGAAATCATAGATAATATGAAATGAAACAGAGGTAAGTAAAAACTTTAGTTTGAAAACTGCACGAATCGACAGAGAATTCATACTAATAGTGCATCAAACGGAAAAAATCATCTCAGGAAGGCAGTAATGAAAGAAAATACCGGAAAATGAAGTTCTCCTTCATAGTAAAATAGTACTAGTAATAGTCGTAAAGTACTATTTATATTGGTATTTATTTTTGATAATGTAAGAGACGCAAAAAATAAGTACAGAGGAGAATTAAGATGAAATCAAAAGTTAATTTACTGTTACCTGGTAGATTTAAATCATTGGCTATTACATTATGTGTAGCAATGGTTGTAGGATTGTTCGGCGGAGCAGCGCCGGGACCGCTTTATGCGAGTGCTGATACCATATCCTATGTGGAAAGTACATATAGCGGTGCCTTTAGTGGTCCGGGACTAACTTATCCGGACACTTTAATTACTGAGGATCTTGAGAATAACAAGTATTTGAAGGCTAAATTAACCGGAACTGCTGCTTGCGAACTGGGAATTTTGGTTAAAAGCGGATGCAGCCTTATTCTCGATCTTAACGGTAATGTGCTCGATCAACATGTAGGATATCATAGTTGTCCTATGATTGTGGTTCAAGAAGGCGGTCAATTAACAATTATCGATACAAAGGGTGGCGGAAAGATTTTACCAAGTAGTGAAGGAAGAGCAGACCAAACGCCGATCGTAAACCATGGTGAACTCATTTTTGATCTTGACGAATCAACAGATATTGGTGCAAACGGTGTTTTAGGTAGTTCAGAACAGTTGGTTTCAAATGATGGAACAATGAACGTTAAAGGTGGTACCTTCTTTTTTGCTACATCAAATACACTGTTACCGGCATTTGTAAATAGTGGTGAACTTACAGTGGATGGTGGAAATCTTCAGAATATTACAAACGATGCAGATGGTGTTTGTACTGTTAATGAAGGTACGATTGCAGGTTATAGTACAATACCGGGTGGTGGTATTACAAACAGTGGAGATTTAACTGTAAATGGTGGTACTATTAGCTGTAACACATCAGCTTATTCCGGACATTCTGCAGCAATCAAGAATAGTAGTGGTACAGTTGTTGTCAACGGTGGAACACTTTCCGGTGCTAATGCGTGTATTGTTACAGAATCTGCTTCTGATAGTATCACGATCAATGATGGTGATTTTACATCTGCTTATCCGGTTGCGATTGCAAATGGCTCTAGCCCGGTGAAGGATGTTACACAGTTAACTAATACAACAATTCTTGGTGGTGAATATAGCGAAAGCGACTTGAATGCAAATAATGGAGCTTTGGAAACCAAGATTTACGAAGATGTAAAAGACAGAGATATTACAGAAGCGAAAGCAACTTTGGCTGATCTCTTAGAAAAGAAAAATAGTGGCGAAACACTTACAGAAGCTGAGGAGCAGGAAGTTGCGGCTGCAGCAGAGGTAATTACCGATTACGGTGAGTCATTGACTGCAACAGAAAGTAATTTTGTAAACGAAGTAAAACAGGAAGTAGATAGAAAACAGGCAATCAAAGATGCTAACGATTATATTGAAAGCTTAAAAGATATTCCTGTTGAGAACTTAACAGATGAACAGATTGCCAATTTAAAAGATGCTGTACAGACCATTGAAGATAACAATGGAACAGTAGATGAATCACTGACAGAGTTTGTGAATGATGCCAATGAGGAAGCAACAAAAAGAGAAGAAGAGGCAGAAGAAGAAGAAAGAAAAACACAGGCTATCGCGACTGCAAGAAACAGACTTTCACAGTTAAATGCAAAAGAGAGCCTGACGGATGCGGAAGAAGAGGAAGTACTGGCATGCGCCAAGACAATTACAGATAACGGTGGTACTCTTGATTCCTATGAAACTGTTTTTGTTAATAAAGTAAGAAAGAGTGTAGAAGATAAAGCTGCGATCGCTAGAACAATCGCAGATGCAAAGGCTGTCATCGACGGTTTAAAAAACACACCGGTGAAAAATCTTACCGATGCACAGATTGAAGATTTAAAAACTGCAAAGAAAACAGTAGAAGATAACAACGGAACACTTGATGAGACTCAGACAGCTTTTATGGCAAGCGTTAATTCTGAAGCAAACAGAAGATTAGAGGTGAAGGCTGCCAAAGAAAGACTTGATGAACTGAGTGGAAAAGAGACACTTACAGATGAAGAAGAACAGGAAGTATTAGATTGTGCAAATACCATTAAAGAGAATGGCGAGACACTTTCTAACGCTGAGAACAGATTTGTAAATGAAGTACAGGATGAGGTTGACAGAAAACAGGCCATCAATGATGCAAAAGAAATTATTGATAATCTGAAAGATACACCTGTTGAAAATCTTACAGATGAGCAATTGGCAGAATTGGCAGATGCAGTGAAAACCATTAGTGACAACAATGGAACATTGGATCAGGACCAGGCTGAATTTATTTCCGATACCAACGAAGAGGTTGAGAAAAGAAATGAATTGAGCGAAGAAGAAAGAGCAAAGGCAGACGCTATAAGAGTTGCCAGAAACAGAATGACAGAACTTCTTTCAAAAGATACTTTATCCGATGATGAAAAGAAAGAAGTAGTTGAACAGGCAGAAATTATTGTAAATAATGGCGGAGAACTGACTGTTGCTGAAAAGAGAATCGTAGATGGTTTTAAAGTTGAATTAGCAAAAGAACTCATCGAAGATAAGAAAGAAACTCCGGTTGAAAATCTTACAGATGAGGAATTGGAAGATATCTCAGATGCAATAAAAGATATTGAAGACAATGAAGAAACTGTACCTGCAGATGAAGACTTTATAAACAGAGTAAATGAAGAGATTGCAAGACGAGAAGCTGCCGCTAAGGCTCAAAGAATTGCTGATGCAAGAACTGCACTGGAAAATCTCAGTAAAAAACTTACTTTGACAGAAGCGGAAGAACAGGAAGTACTCAGACAGGCACAGATTATTACAGACAATGGCGGTACGCTTACAGCGCTTGAAACAAGATTTGTAAATGAAGTAAAAGCGGCTATTGAGGAAAGAAACAACCCAACAACACCGCCGACAACAGATCCTACAACGGCACCGACGACACCGCCGACAACAGATCCAACAACGGTACCTACATTATTGCCGTCAGCTAAACCGACTGCGGCACCAAGCACAAAGCCAACCGTAACACCTGCTCCAACAAAAGCACCTGTAGTAGTTACAGTGAAGAAACCGGCAGCAGTAAAAATTAAAAAGGCTACAAGAAAGAACAAAGCGGCAAAGAGCATTAGTGTAACAATTAAAAAAGCAAAAAATGCAAAAGGTTACCAAATCGCAGTTTATAAATCCTTGAAGGATGCAAAGAAGAATAAAAAAGAACTTGTTAAAAAGTACATCAAGAAACTCAAATTCAATTTGAAATCCAAAAAACTTGCGAATAAGAAGACTCTTTATGTTAGAATCAGAGCTTACAACTTGAACGGTAAAACGAAAGTGTTTGGAAACTGGTCTAAAGTGAAAAGTATTAAATAGTTTTCTTTAGCAAACGTTTTTGTTAGAATAAAAAGAGGGGGATGAGTAAGCTCGTCCCGCTCTTTTTTCTAATTTAAACAGACGATTTGTGCAAAGATTCTTTTGGAGAATTATTACACAAAGCGTTTTTTAACAGGGGGAACGCAATGATAAGAAATTTACAAAACAAGATACTTCGCTATATATTGATAGGTGCATTAAGTATGCTTTTATTTCCGGCGGCTGGTAGGAGCTATGCTGCCCAAACACTGGAATATGAGCAGAATCATATGTTGCTTTTGTTTGAAAAAAACACGTTAAGAGCGGATATAGATGCGATTGTGGGACTTGAGAACGGTGTGATTGAAGAGGAAATCAGACTTTTTGACGGGAGCCGTCTGGTTAAAGTCAGAGTAAATAAGTCGCAGTCGCTTTCTGAGACAGAAACGGATTATCGAGAGTATAGCCAGGTAAAAGGTATTGATAAAAATGAATATCTGGAAGGAGAAGCTGTATGGAATCCAAGTGATTTTGTAAATGATACGCACCTTTCCAAACAGTATTATCTGGACAATATCAATGTTGCGGATGCATGGAAATTTTTGAAGTATAATACACACTCCAGAGTCTTGGTTGGAGTGTTGGACACCGGTATACAGATGGATCATCCGGATTTGAAAAATACGCTGTCGGATAAGTCGGCAGATATAACAGGGGATGACCCTGTATTGTTATTGGATACAGATAAACAATTTACAACGCTTCACGGGACAGCGGTTGCCGGTTGCATTAGTGCGGAATCCAACAATAATCTTGGAATTGCCGGAGTTGCAAGTGGTGAGGCAAATGATATTGTAAAAGTTCTTGGTGTCAAAATAACCGAGGAAAGCGATCCAACATATACAAGTATAGAATCCTTTGTTAAAGCTGTAAATTATTGTATTGATAATGAGGTTAAAGTAATTAATTACAGTTTTGGACGATTGGGGAACGAAAATGAAATTGAAAAAAATATTATTAGAGCTGCTATAGACTATGGATGCATTTTCATCTGCAGTGCCGGAAATGATGCTACAAACGAGAATTATATGCCTTCGGATCTTCCGGATACGATTTCAGTTGTGGCAACTGATCAGAACAATAATAAATCAAGTTTCTCGAATTATGGGCCGAAAAAAGATATCTGCGCACCGGGAACAGCTATTATTACAACATCTTTGGAGTCCGGTTATGCGTATGTAGATGGAACATCATTTTCAGCACCTATTGTTTCGGCAGTGTCGGCTATGATGTGTTCTGTGGATAACAGTCTTACCCAGAATGATATTCGGCGAATTCTGAAAAAGACAGCTAAGGATATCGGGTTTGGAAGTGACATTTGCTCCGGCGGCCTGGTCGATGCAGGAAAAGCGGTTGAAGAGGTGGCAAGACAAAACGGAATTTTGGTTAAGCCGGAGGAAGTAACGAATTTATCCGTAGTGTCGAACAATCCAAGAGAGGTAAAGGTGAGCTGGAATACCGCTGTTGCGAATGCAAATTACAGATTTAATATATATATGGATGGTAAACCGGTTGGTGTATCGCTTGGCAATAAACAGTACATGTATAGTAATGTAGAACCGGGATATCACGTGTATAAAGTATCCGCGTTGTTAAATGGAGATGAGTCCTCCGGAATCGAGAGAGTTGTATTCGTGTATGATGATAAGCCATACGAAGTGTTGGATGGGAAAGTGGTATCGGATGAGGATAACAGCATTTGCGTCAGCTGGACCATTGACGCTCTTCGTCAGAAGCAGGGAACAAAATACAGAATATACATCGACGGAATCCGTTATGGAAATCTGCTCAGCGGAAGTCAGTATACCTATAGAAACGTAAGCAGTGGATTACATACAGTTAAGGTCACAGCTGTGTTAGGTGACACGGAAACCGAAGGAAAAGAATTCACGGTTTACATACATGGAAGAAGTTTCCCTATGGCAGAAGTCGGCAAACAGCCATTGGAAGTGGAAGGCTTAATTGGAGAGGTGCAGGATGATTCGGTTATTCTTAACTGGACCAATACGCAGGAGCATATCGCAAATGGCTGTAACTACAACATTTATCTGGACGAACAGTTGTATGAAGAAAATGTTCCGGGTAGTAGTTACACATTAGAAAATGTCACCAACGGAGAACATACCATTAGAGTAAAATCTTCTCTAAACGGAGCAGAAACGGAAGGGCTAGAGATTAGTGTAACTGTTAATTTTTCTAAGGAAGACGTGTTAGAAAACTTAAGAAACAGGGTGACGGAGTTGGAGAGCCTTCTTGAAGAGAAGAGACAGGAAGCGGAATTGTCTTCTGCCCGGTACAGTCAATTGCAGGCGCAGATAGCTGAACTACAGGGAAGTATTGAAGAATTGCAGAATGCGTTAGAACAGAAAACGGCAGACGAGAATGCGCAGAAAGAACGATGTGAGGAACTGTCTGGTCGTATAGAGGACCTGGAAGCACAGTTGCAGGCGAAAGAAGAAGAAGAGAATAATAAAACGACAGAGGCAATCCGGCAGGCGAGAGCAAAACTGGATGAACTGTGCGGATATTCTGAACTCACACCTGAGCAGGAGCAGGAGGTTTTGGAGCAGGAAAGAATCATTGTTCAACTTGGAAGCAGCCTTAGTGGTAGTGAAAACAGGTTTGTAAATCAGGTGAAAGATAGAATTTCGCAAAGACAGACGAAAGAAAATAACATTTCGGAAGCAAAAGCGTATATAGAACAAATGAGTACGCGAGAAATAGAAACACTCACCGAACTGGAGATTTCCGGCATAATGGAAGCGGTACAGCAAATAGAAGATAACGGTGGAAGTCTGACATCGTTGGAGACAAGATTTATAAATGAAATAGAGGATATGGTTGAAAACAGAAATCAACCAACACCAACCGCAACACCAACCGCAACGCCGACACCAACCCCGACGCCAACGCCGACGCCGACACCGACACCAACCCCGACCCCGACGCCGACACCAACTGTAAAACCGACGGTGACACCGAGTGCGACGCCAACACGGAAACCAACGCAGCAGCCATCTGCTACGCCGGTAACTCCAATACCGCAGGTGACGCCGACAATTACGCCAACCCCGGTAGCAGTTGTGAAAAAACCGGGAACGGTAGTTATAAAAAAGGTTTATAAAAAGAGGAAAGCATCCAAAGTTATAAAACTGAAAATAAAAAAAGTGACCGGTGCAAAAGGATATCAGATTGCGATATATAAAACAACAACGGAAGCGAAAAAAGATAAAAAGTCATTGCTGAAAAAGTATGCAAAGAAAGAAACGATAACATTAAAATCAGCAAAGCTGAAAGGCAAGAAAAAGTTATATATCCGGGTAAGAGCATATAATATAAAAGCACAAAACAAAGGAAAGCAGTTTGGCGGCTGGTCAAAGATATATAAGTGCAACATTTTACCTTAGTGGTATATTTTCTGATGAGATAATGCGCAAAGTAAACAGCCCGGCTGTTACCTGTCAAAGAACAGGTAACAGCCGGGCTGATATTATTAAGTGCGACAATTATTCTTTGTTAACCTCAGCCATTTTCATAGCGCGAACTTTAGTAGAAAGACCGAAGAGGTTGATAAAGCCTTCCGCATCATGATGATCATACAAATCACCGGTTGTAAAGCTTGCAAGTGACTCATTGTAAAGTGAGTATGGAGAAGTAGTGCCGGCTTTGATGATGTTACCTTTGTAAAGCTTGAATTTTACTTCACCTGTCACATACTGCTGTGTAGACTCAAGGAATGCCTGGATTGCTTCGCGAAGTGGTGAGAACCATTTTCCTTCGTAAACGATGTCTGCAAATTTATTTCCAAGATCCTTTTTCATGGTATAAGTATCGCGGTCAAGGATTAATTCCTCTAACTGCTGGTGTGCTTCGTAAAGAATAGTTCCACCCGGAGTTTCATAAACACCACGGGATTTCATACCAACAACACGGTTTTCAACGATATCAACAATACCAATACCGTGTTTTCCACCAAGCGCGTTGAGAGTACGGATGATGTCGGAAACTTTCATTTCTTTACCGTTAACTGACTTAGGAACACCTTTTTCAAAAGTCATAGTTACATATTCTCCTTCATCCGGAGCCTTCTCAGGAGATACCCCTAAAACTAAAAGATGATCGTAGTTTGGTTCTTCGTTCGGATCTTCCAGTTCAAGACCTTCATGGCTGATGTGCCATAAGTTACGGTCACGGCTGTAGCTGGAATCTGCGCTGAATGGAAGGTCGATACCATGTGCTTTACAGTAATCAATTTCATCTTGACGAGAATTCATTGTCCAAAGATCACTTCTCCATGCTGCAATAATCTTAAGATCCGGAGCGAGAGCTTTTATGCCAAGCTCAAAACGAATCTGGTCATTTCCTTTACCGGTAGCACCGTGACAAATAGCGGTAGCACCTTCTTTTCTTGCAATTTCTACTAAACGTTTTGCAATGCCCGGTCTTGCGAGTGAAGTACCGAGTAAATATTTATTCTCATAAACTGCATGTGCCCAAACGGCAGGAACGATATATTCATCGCAGAATTCATCCGTGATGTCTTCAATATATAATTTAGAAGCACCGGATAATTTGGCACGTTCTTCTAAACCGTCTAATTCTTCTTCCTGACCGCAGTCGATGCAGCAGCAGATAACTTCGTAATCAAAATTTTCCTTTAACCAAGGGATGATGGCTGTTGTATCTAAACCACCGGAGTATGCAAGTATAACTTTTTCTTTCATATTATTTTCCTCCTATAAGTTCGTGTTTCGTTTTTATAAATATACATCAACTATGAATATAAATCAAGTACAAAAACAAAAAAATAATAAAAAATCAAATTTCCTATTGAATAAAATTTCATTCGAATGTATAATTATGAAGAAATTATACAATAACATTATTTTCAATAAAACCAGACGAAGAACAACCTCATAAGGAGGATATATATATGATTAAAGCAGGTATTATTGGTTCAACAGGATATGCAGGACAGGAAATTGTCCGTATATTATTAGGACATCCGGAGGTACAGATTGAGTGGTACGGCTCCAGAAGCTATGTAGATGAGAAATATTATCGTGTATTTGGCAATATGTTTCAGCTTGTAGATGCAAAATGCATGGATGATAATATGGAAGAATTAATGAAGAAAGTGGACGTAATCTTTACGGCGACTCCACAGGGATTTTTAGCTTCCTATATGAATGAGGAAATGTTAAAGAACACCAAGGTTATCGATCTTAGCGCAGATTTCCGTATTAAAGATGTAGCTACTTACGAAGAGTGGTATAACATTGAGCATAAGAGTCCTGAGTTTTTAGAGGAAGCGGTATACGGACTTTGTGAAGTGAACAGAGAGAAAGTAAAAAATGCAAGACTCATTGCCAATCCGGGTTGTTATCCGACCTGTTCCTTCTTATCTATATATCCGCTTGCCAAAGAAGGACTTATTGATATGAAGACATTGATTATAGATGCAAAGTCAGGAACTTCCGGCGCGGGTAGAGGAAGTAAGGTGGCAAACCTTTATTGCGAAGTAAATGAAAATATTAAAGCATACGGAGTGGCAACTCACAGACATACACCGGAGATTGAAGAACAGTTAAGTTATGCATCCGGGGAAAAGGTAACACTTAACTTTACACCACACCTTGTACCGATGAATCGAGGAATTCTGATAACAGCATATGCTTCCTTGAAAAAAGAAGTAAGCTATGAAGAAGTGAAAGCAATCTATGATAAGTACTACGACAAAGAATATTTTGTCAGAGTGCTTGATCAGGATGTGACACCGGAGACCAGATGGGTTGAGGGAAGCAATTTTGTAGATGTGAACTTCAAAATTGACAAGAGAACCAATCGCATCATTATGATGGGAGCGATGGACAATCTGGTGAAGGGTGCAGCCGGCCAGGCAGTTCAGAATATGAATATTATGTTTGGATTTCCGGAAAATGAAGGACTTACGATGGCACCGGTATTCCCATAATAATTTAGAAAACCACGGGAAGAAGATTAAGATTAGCAGATGCAGGAAAGAGGTAAATGTATGAAAAGAATAGATGGCGGAGTTACAGCCGCAAAGGGTTTTTTTGCAGCAAATGCCGCTGCAGGTATCAAATATCAGGGTAGAGATGATATGGCGCTGGTATACAGTGAGGTACCTTGCGTGGCTGCGGGAACTTTTACAACGAATGTCGTGAAAGCTTCTCCGGTAGTCTGGGATATGAATCTTTTGAAAAAAGGGAATAAGATACAGGCAGTCGTATTAAACAGCGGAATCGCCAATGCCTGCACCGGGACCGTCGGTGATGAAATGAATGATATTATGGCAACTTCTATGGCAGAAGCGCTTAATGCAAATGTGGCAAACGCAGATTTGACAAAAGAGATGGTGTTTACCGCGTCCACAGGAGTAATCGGGATGCAGTTGCCAAAAGAACCGTTGGTAAAGGGATGTGGGATGTTATCGAAGGCGCTTGGTGATTCAAGAGAAGCAGCAAATAAGGCGGCCAGAGCGATTATGACTACAGATACCGTGCCAAAGGAGGCGTGTGTTTCGTTTGAAATTGACGGAAAGACCGTCTATATTGGCGGTATGGCAAAGGGCTCCGGAATGATTCATCCGAATATGGCAACGATGCTCAGTGTCGTAACAACGGATGTGGCAATTGCAGCGCCTTTGTTACAAAAAGCAGTGAGTGAGGTTGTGGCAGACACATTTAATATGATATCCGTTGACAGAGATACGTCTACGAATGACAGTTTTATGGTATTAGCCAACGGGCTTTGTGGCAATCAGGAGATTACGGAAGAAAACGACAATTATCAGTTGTTCAAAGAAGCGTTGTACGAGGTTTCTAAGACGCTTGCAAAGAATATGGCAAAAGACGGAGAGGGAGCAGAGAAACTGTTTGAAACGGTTGTTATGGGAGCTAAGACAAAGGAAAAGGCAAAAATACTTGCCAAATCCGTTATTACCTCAAATCTTGTAAAAACGGCAATCTACGGTAGTGATGCCAACTGGGGAAGAATCCTTTGTGCGCTTGGATACGCCGGAGTGGATTTTGATCCGGAAAATGTTGATTTGTACATTACGGACGGTAAGCAGAAAATGTTGCTTTTTACAAAAGGTATGGCAACAGACTACAGCGAGGAAGAAGCAACCAGGATCCTTTCGGCAAAGGAAGTCACTGCGATTTGTGATATGCATGAGGGAAATGAGTCTGCAACCGCATGGGGCTGCGACCTGACACATGAGTACGTAACAATTAACGGTGATTATCGTTCGTAGATGCAAAGCAATGCTATGTTTTTACAAAGCATAAGAATGGATGACAATTTAGATACAGTAATACGAAAACAATGAGTAATCAGGAGGAATATTATGGGAATCGAAATGGAACAGGTTATGACAAAGGCACAGACATTGATTGAGGCGTTGCCCTATATCAGGGATTTTAACAACAAAATTGTAGTAGTGAAATACGGCGGAAGTGCTATGCTGGATGAAAAATTACAGGAATCTGTAATCAAAGATGTAGTATTGTTAAAGCTTGTTGGTATGCAGCCGGTAATTGTACACGGCGGTGGAAAAGAAATCAACGCATGGTTAGGCAAAATCGGCAAAGAGTCCGAATTCAAAAACGGATTTCGTGTAACAGATGCTGAGACAATGGAAGTGGCCGAGATGGTATTGAATAAAGTAAACAAACAGTTGGTTCAGATGATTGAAAAAGTTGGTGTAAAAGCCATCGGTATCAGTGGAAAAGACGGCGGACTTCTTCAGGTAGATAAAAAGACTGTGGACGGCGAGGATATTGGATTTGTTGGAGATATCAAGTGTGTAGATTCCGCAATTCTTGAGGATTTACTCAGTAATGACTATATTCCGGTTATTGCACCGATTGGACTTGATGAGAATTATGCTACCTACAATATCAATGCAGATGATGCGGCTTGTGCGATTGCAAGCTCCATCAACGCAGAGAAACTTGCATTTTTAACAGATACAGAAGGTGTATATGAGAATCCTGACGATCCATCCACACTGCTTTCCATCTTAAGTTTTGCGAAAGCGGATGAATTGATTGCAAATGGCGGTATCGGCGGAGGAATGCTTCCAAAGATTACGAACTGCATTAATGCGGTAAAAGATGGCGTTAAGAGAGTACATATTCTGGACGGAAGAATTGAACATTGCCTTTTACTTGAGTTCTTCACCAAAAAAGGTATTGGAACTGCGATCATGAAACATGAAGATGATTTGTATCAAACGGAACGATAATTGCAAATCATAATTAAACCATAATCAAACTATAAAGAAACAGTCGTTGAAAAAGGGGAGAGTAAAAGCTATTTGCGCCGAAGCCCAAATAGCTTTGATGCCATCACAGAAACTGCATTCGCAGATTTCTGTGATGGCGCTCTCGCACAAAGTGCTTCGGCAAGGAGGAATATATGCAGGATATTATAAATACAGCAGAAGAACATTTAATACATACCTATAACCGCTACCCTTTGGTTTTGGAAAAGGGAGAAGGCGTTTATCTCTACGACAACACAGGAAAGAAATATCTTGATTTTTCAGCAGGTATTGCCGTATTTGCATTAGGCTACAATGATAAACGTTATAATGATGCGCTGAAAGCACAGGTGGATAAACTGATTCACACGTCCAATTATTATTATTCTAAGCCGATGGCAAAAGCAGCAGAAAATGTAACAAAGGCCAGTGGACTGGACAAAGTATTTTTCTGCAACAGCGGTACGGAAGCGCTGGAGGGCGCAGTAAAGGTTGCCAGAAAATATGCAACAAAAAGGGCAGGCTATAACGAAGAACAGCCGGAAAGCGAAATCATTGCAATGGAACATTCTTTCCACGGAAGAAGTACCGGTGCACTTGCAATTACCGGTAATCCAAAATATCAGAAAGATTTTCGTCCACTTATGCCCGGCGTGAAGTTTGCCAAATTCAATGACCTGGAAAGTGTGAAAGCACTTGTAACTAAAAAGACAGTAGCAATCGTGATGGAACCTGTGCAGGGAGAGGGCGGAATCTATCCGGCAACGAAAGAGTTTATCGAAGGTGTACGTGCGCTGTGTGACGAAAAGGATATGCTTCTCATTTTTGATGAAGTACAGTGTGGAATGGGTCGAAGCGGAGCAATGTATGCGTGCCAGAAATACGGTGTGAAGCCGGATGTGCTCACAACTGCCAAAGCCTTAGGCTGCGGTGTTCCGGTAGGAGCATTTGTTGTTGGTGGAAAAGCGAAGGACGTGCTGGAAGCCGGAGATCATGGCAGCACTTACGGTGGAAACCCTCTTGTAACGGCAGCAATCAATGAGGTATTTGAAATCTTTGCTAAAGACAGAATACTTGACCATGTAAATGAGGTTGCACCATATCTGGAAGAACAACTGGATGCACTGGCAGCAAAATTTGATTGTATCAAAGAAAGACGTGGTCTGGGATTGATGCAGGGTCTGGAATTTAGCGTTCCGGTAGGAGATATTGTGAAAAAAGCGATGGATAACGGATTGATTCTCATTAGTGCGGGAACACATATCATCCGTTTTGTGCCGCCACTTGTGATTACGAAAGAAAACGTGGATGAAATGATTGCTATTTTAGAAAAATCCATCGAAACATCTTTATAAAAATGAAAAAAACTATTGTATAAAAAGTACGAAACGAGTAGAATAAAAATACGACTGATTTTACCTTACAGATGGTGTTGGGAAAGGTCAGGAGGAAGATTTGAAATCACATAACGCAAGAAAATGCATTACACTTATTGCTACAGTACTGGTTGTGGCGGTAAGTGTATTTGTAGCGTGTTTGGATAAGGAATCTCCGGTGGAATTTCTATCACAAACACAAGAGACAGATACGAATGCAGACGTTTCGGATATAGATCAGACGTTAAAGGAATCGGCAACGGATAAAGATACCACAACAGAACAAAATGCCAAGGGGACGTTTGTTGCACCCGACGCAAAATCGGAGAATGCGGACACCAACAGTACTTTGGCGGTATATGTGTGCGGTCATGTCAGGCAGCCCGGCGTGTACTACCTGCCAAGGGGCAGTAGAGTAACAGATGCTGTTTTAAAGGCGGGTGGCTTTACAAAAGACGCCTCTTTAATCCTTCTAAATCTGGCAACCGTTCTCGAAGACGGACAGCAGATTTACGTTCCTTCAAAGAAAGAAGAAGAGGGAAGTAAGCCGGATGGAGTCGGAATGAATCCATCAGGTGCTACCGGCGGCGAGGGGCTTGTGAATCTGAACAGTGCCACAAAGGAAGAATTGATGACGTTACCGGGGATTGGCGAGTCAAAAGCCGATAGTATCCTCTCTTACAGAGAGAATAATGGACGTTTTCAACAGACGGAAGAATTAATGAATATACCCGGAATCAAACAGGGAGTATTTGATAAAATAAAAGATAAAATATGTATATAGGATTTCCGGAGAAGAACTCCGGTTAGAAAGGCGGCTAAAGTGGGAAAAAAGATTTTGGTAGTAGACGACGAGAAGTTAATTGTGAAAGGAATCCGTTTCAGTCTGGAACAGGACGGAATGGAAGTAGACTGTGCTTATGACGGCGAGGAAGCATTGGAAATGGCAAGGTCAACGGAGTACGATATGGTACTTTTGGATGTTATGTTGCCTAAGATGACCGGATTTGAAGTATGCCAGCAGATTCGTGAATTTTCCAATATGCCAATCATCATGCTGACTGCAAAGGGTGATGATATGGATAAGATTCTCGGTCTTGAATATGGAGCAGATGATTATATTACCAAACCATTTAATATTCTGGAAGTAAAAGCACGTATCAAAGCAATTATGCGTCGTGGAGGCGGTAGTGCACCAAAACAGGAACCAACAAAGATGATTACAGCCGGCTCACTCAGAGTAAACTGTGAGAGCAGACGTGTATTTAACAATGATAAAGAGATCAATCTCACAGCAAAAGAGTTTGATCTTCTTGAGTTACTTATTTTTAATCCAAACAAGGTATACAGTAGAGAGAATTTATTGAATCTTGTCTGGGGATATGACTACCCGGGAGATGTGCGTACGGTGGATGTTCATATTCGTCGTTTAAGAGAAAAGATAGAAGAAAAACCAAGCAATCCTGATTATATTCACACGAAATGGGGTGTGGGTTATTATTTCCAAAGTGAAAAATAATATCAAAAAACTATTATCCCTGCGATTGCATATATTTTTGACGATTGCGTTGATTACGATTATTCCGGTGATTATATTTTCACGGATCATCATGTATTCCTTTTTGGAACAATCCGTGAATTCTACGATTGTTGATTTAAAGGAAAAAGGCAATGCAATTGCAAGCAATATGGCGGCGACCAATTATTTTTGGACGGCAGATGAACAGGTGCGTCGTGATATTGAAGATGAGATGGAGCAGATTGCAGAAGATTACGTAGGAAGAATAGTTGTTGCAGATAACAATTTAAAAATATTAAATGACACGTATCGGCTCGAACAGGGCAAGACCATCATTTCCGAACAGGCAATTAAAGCGGTAAAGGGAAGTGACAGTCAGTACATTAATCGTAAGAAACAGTACGTGGAATTGATTATACCTGTGACACCGGTTGAGGCGAATACCGTAAAAGAAAATGAAATCGTGCAGGAAAAAGAAGAAGTTCCGAACCAGATTGCGGCGACGGACGGAATTATCATCATGAGTTTTTCCATAAGAAGTGAGTACAATACGTACAGAACGGTTTCCAAAGAATTTACGTTGATACTTGCTATTTTTGCTGTACTTATTATTATTGCAAGTTTCGGGTATTCGGTATTGATTACCAAGCCATTCCGAAAAGTTGCTGCGATGATTGACCAGACGACGACGGAAGGGCTTAATGAGCATATCGAGATGAAAGGTTTTTATGAAATTGGGCAAATAGCAGAATCGTTCAACCGTCTGTTTACAAGACTTCAGATGTTAGAGGATTCCAGACAGGAATTTGTATCCAACGTATCACATGAACTGAAAACGCCGATTACCTCAATGAAGGTTTTGGCGGAGTCTTTGATTATGCAGGAGGATGCTCCGGTAGAGATGTATCGCGATTTTATGGTGGACATTTCCAAGGAAATTGAACGTGAAAATAAGATTATTACAGATTTGCTTTCTCTGGTTAAGATGGATAAGACGGCCGGAGATTTGAATATTTCATCGGTCAATATCAATGAGCTGGTGGAGATGATTCTGAAACGTCTGCGTCCGATTGCGGAAAGTAGAAATATTGAACTGGTATTTGAGAGTTTCCGTCCGGTAGAGGCAGAAGTAGATGAGGTAAAACTTTCCATTGCAATCAATAATCTGATTGAGAATGCGATCAAATATAACTTTGATGACGGATGGGTACGAGTATCTTTGAATGCAGACCATAGATTTTTCTATCTTACGGTTTCAGATTCCGGCGTTGGAATTCCGGAGGAACTGCAGGAACATATTTTTGAAAGATTTTATCGTGTAGATAAGGCGCGTTCCAGAGAGACCGGTGGTACCGGACTTGGACTTTCGATTACAAGAAATGCTGTTATAATGCATAGAGGCGCAATCAAAGTCCACAGTAGAGAACGTGAGGGTGCGACTTTTACGATTCGTATTCCGCTTAGTTATATTGCCGGCTAGGAAAGTCACAGGAGGAGTTTCATGAACAAACGATATCCGAAAACATATCTGATCGTACTTTGTTTGCTGGTTTCTGTTTTGGGAACGGCTTGTCAGGGAAGTACTGTCAGAACAGAGGATGAAGATGGATACAGAATATATTATCTGAATAAAGAAGAAACCCAGGTAGTAAGTGAAGCATATAAGGTAGATACCACCGACTCGGACAAAGAGTTGCTTAAAAACCTGATTCATGAGTTAAACGAAGGGATTCCGAGCAATCTGACCTATGAAAAGGCGCTTCCGGAGAATGTTACGCTTAGTGAAATTCGTTGGAAGGATCATCAGCTTACGATAAACGTCAGTGCGGAATACGAAAGAATTCCGAACGAGACAGAGGTGTTGTGTCGTGCTGCGATTGTTAAGACGCTTTGTCAGGTAGAAGGAATTGATACGGTTGAGATGTATCTGAACGGGAATCCAATTACGGATAACGCCGGTGTGCCGGTAGGACTTATGAGCGCAGAGGACTTTATTGATAATACCGGTGGCGAGACGAACTTTGAACAAAATATTACACTTACTTTGTATTTCGCGGAAGCAAAAGGCAAGAAGCTGATTCCAACCAACGTTAATATTATTTTTGACGGCACTATTTCCGTGGAAGAACTGGTGCTTTCAAAGTTGATTGAGGGACCGGAGGAAATAGAGAATCTCGATACTTCGAAAACCAGACCGGTCATTGCAAAGGACACCAAACTAAACTCTGTTTCCATTAAAGACGGAGTGTGTAATGTGGATTTTTCGCAGGAATTTTTGGAGGGAGTAGATGGGGTCGAAGCGGATACCTCCATTTATGCTATTGTTGATTCCCTTGTAGAGATTGGAAATATCGATCGTGTAAAATTTACGGTCGAAGGAGAAGAGGTAAAAACCTATTTGGATAAAAATAATTTTGACACTGTATTCGAAAGAAATCTTGATATTGTAATTAGCAAATAAAAGAGGTGATGATTTTCATCGAAAGAGGAGTTTTTCTTGAAAGAAGACCATTCGTCATTGTGTGTCTGATACTAATTTGTTACCTGTTTGTTGCAGGGAAGATGATAAAAGAACCGCCGGATCCAATCTTTTTTGGAAAGGCGGTTTTGGAGTTGAATTGTGTAATAGAGGGAAAGGCCGGTCATGCTGAGTCAACGGCAAACGGCTACCGGCTGGATTTACAGGGGGTCACCCTTTATGAAAATGGTATAGAAAAAGAATCGAATCTATCCAAAGTTCTTATTTATCTAAAAGAAGTTCCAAATTATCAGTTTGGAGATATTCTAAAAATTTCAGGGACGCTTCGTCCGTTTGAATTACCAACCAATCCTGGTCAGTTTAATGAGAAAATGTATTACCGCCAACAGGGATACGAGTACAAATTTTTTGGAGAAGAAGTGAAATCCGTCGGGGATTTTCAACATTATCCGGGGAGTAAAACCCAAGTATCCTTATGGAGAAAAGTGCGGGGGAAGTTTGACATTCTTTCCAATAAGTACAGGGAAATTCTCCATAAAGTGTTTGATGCCTATCTTGGAGAAAGAGACAGCGGACTTCTTAGCGCCATGCTGTTGGGGGATAAGGAGAGAATTCCAAAAGAGGAAAAACAATTGTATCAGACCGGCGGGGCATCTCACCTTCTGGCACTGTCGGGACTCCATATGGCATTTATGGGACTGATTTTATATCGTCTGCTAAAGCGGATGGGAGTGCATCGTTATATCGCCTGTGTGGCAGGGCTGTGTTTTGTGGTTTTGTACGGAGGCTTTGCAGGCGGAAGTGTGTCTGCACTTCGGGCAGAAATAATGTTGTTAATTCTTTTGGTGGCGGAGCTTCTCGGGAAAGTCTACGACCTGCCCAGTGCAGTGGCATTTGCGGCAATATGCGCCCTTGTGCGCCAGCCCTTGTGGCTGTACAACAGTGGCTTCTGGCTGTCCTTTGGCGCAGTGCTTGCCATGGGATATGTGGAGCCGGCCCTTTTGGAATGGGTGTCATCCTATGAAATCGGGGAGAAGCTGGAAAAGAAGGGGGTATACCGTGGATTTGTTATGTCTCTGTCCATCTATCTGGTGACTTTGCCGGTGCTGATGTATTCCTTTTATGAGATTTCCCTGTACGGAATCATTTCATCAATTCTCCTGATTCCCCTTATGGCACTGGTGGTGTCTTTTGGTACAGCAGGTGGAGTGGCAGGAAGCATATTGTATTTCCTTGTTCAAAGTCATGGTGGCGGGGGATGGAAGCCCATGAGTCTGTTGCTTCATGGAATATGCGGAGCCTGTCTTCATGTGGTGAAGGTGGTGCTGTTTATCTTCCACGGGGTGCTTAGTTTTATCGGCAAGCTTCCGGCTGCCACAGTAATTACCGGTGCACCGGCCTTCTTTCAGGTGGTGTTGTATTTTATCGGGATATGTAGCATTATCATAGCAATTCGAATGGGAAAATACAAAGCAGGTTGGCTGGTGATCCCACTTTTATTGTTCCTGTTTATCAAACTGCCGCAACGACAGGTGGAGCTTACGATGCTGGATGTAGGCCAGGGAGACAGCATCCTTCTGGAGCTTGGAGGGGAAAATGAGGTTCTGATTGACGGTGGCAGCAGTGATGTGGTAGATGTCGGACAGTACCGGATTCTTCCTGCGCTTAAATACAAAGGGATTCGTTCACTCGAATATGTGATGTTTACGCACTCGGATGCAGATCATATAAATGGTTTGGAGGCACTGCTGGAACAAAGCAGACAAGGCGTCCGGATTAAGTGCCTGATTGCGCCCGATATTGCAAATCCGGACGAAGCATACCTTGCTTTATGTGAGAAAGCAGAGGAAAATGGAGTGCCAGTGAAAAAGATGAAAGCCGGTGATAAGATTTTCATGAATTCCAAAGGACAAAAGAAACTTACTTGTCTGTATCCGACAAAAACACGCAGTAAGACAAACGGACAGGGGGAAGAGCCTATGGAAGCCCTCTCCGTTTCTACGGACAAAAATGAAAACTCGCTTGTGCTGTTGCTTGAAACCGGGGAACATAAGGCATTATTCATGGGAGATGCCAATGAAACTACAGAGAGGACTATTCTTTCGATGAACAAAGGGAAAGAGGAAGAGTTGAAGGATGATTTGGAGAGTGACTGTCTTAAAAACATCGATATACTCAAGGTAGGTCATCATGGTTCCAAGACTTCCAGCTGCAGAGAGTTTTTAGCGTACACAAATCCGAATTATGCTTTGATTTCCTGTGGCAAAAACAACCGCTACGGTCATCCGTCAAAAGAGACGTTAGAACGCCTGGAAGAGATCGGTGCAACGGTATGGGTGACGATGAAAAAGGGAGCAATCACTGCGGATTTAAAGTGATATGTATATAAAATAATATATAGTTATTTAGAAGCCTGTCTTCGCAATAACTGCAAAAAAGGACGTAATTATTTACAAATTGCGTTCTTTTTTTGCTGTTTTACATTTTCTATAATCAAAGGGAAATAAACTAAGAAAAGAGGGCGAAGTATGAAAAAATTCAAACAACTTTTAGCCGGTTTGCTGATT
>JAILQS010000153.1 GCA_024698865.1 Lachnospiraceae bacterium
CAGGTAATTAATCCAAGGCAACGGAGTCTTAGGGGTGGTAATAACATATTCCAGAGCACTATCATCAAAAAAACCGTATTTCATGGCAACCTCCATCATAAACAAGCTAAAACTTAATCGTTTTCGTTCTGTTACAAGTCACATTATATACGATAGTATTTCAGATTGCAATATAAAAATATCCCCATAAATCTTATGTTTTTTTAATTTTAAAATCTCTGCAAACCGCTTTTCGCTTTTAGATTTCGTTTGTAAACGTTTGATTTGTTTTCGGACTTTTCGTAGCAAGTTTGTAAATTGTATACGAAATAACATTAAAATATTTATATAATTTTAACGAAGTTATGCAAAATATCCAATAAATTTTAAAAAAAGTATTGCTTTATAAGTTAAAATGTTGTACAGTGAAGTTACGAAAACGATTCAGTAATTGCTTGCCGGCAATAGCAATTACTAAATAAATAACAAATCAGGAGAAATTACCATGGTATCATTAAAAGACATCTCGAAAGCTTGCGGTGTGTCCGTAGCCACGGTTTCCAAAGCGCTGAACGATCAAAGTGACATCAGCCAGGCTACCAAAGAGCTCGTCCGCAAGACAGCTGAAAAAATGGGCTACCGTCCGAATGCGGCAGCACAGGCTCTAAAGACAAACCGAACCAATAATATCGGCGTACTCTTTGTCGATGACGCAAACAGCGGACTGACACATGATTATTTCAATCATGTGCTCGACAGTTTCAAAAGAACTGCGGAAGATAATGGTTTTGACATTACTTTCATAAACGGGGCGAAAAACAGCCCAAACAATGTTTCTTATTTAGCTCACGCAATTTACAGAGGATTTGACGGTGTCGTTATCGCCTGCGTAGATTTTACTGACCCACAGGTAGATGAACTGATTAAAAGTTCCATTCCTGTGGTAACCATTGACCATGTATTCAACAACCGGGTAGCAATTGTTTCCGACAACGTAAAAGGCATGCGGGATCTTGTTACCTACGTTTATGAGCAGGGACATCGTAAAGTCGCTTATGTACACGGCAAACCTTCTGCCGTTACACAAAGCAGACTATCCTCTTTTTACAAAACCTTTGAAGAATACGGAGTAGATATTCCTGATGAATATGTAATAGCTTCTCCTTATCGTGATACAGAAAGTGCGTTTAACGCAACCAACCAGCTGCTCGATTTACCAGAACCGCCGACCTGTATCTTTTATCCGGACGATTTTGCTACTTTCGGAGGCATCAGTGCAATTAAACAGCGCGGTCTTAAAATTCCGGAGGATATTTCGATTGTTGGGTACGACGGAATTGACCTTGCGCGTCGTCTTAGCCCGGTGCTGACAACGGTAGTTCAGGACACCGGAAAAATCGGTGCTTTAGCAGCATCCAAGCTGATTGAACTTATCAATAATCCCAAAACCGCTCTCATTGAGCATTTAATGGTGGACGGAACGATTGATACCGGCGAATCCGTTAAAAAAATCGACAGCGACCTCAAATAAGATTTAAGACAGCAATGACTGTTTTAAATATAAAACTAACTCAATTCAAAAAGACAAGAGGAGGTATTTCATTTATGAAAAAGAAATTGCTTGGTGTTTTACTTACTGCAACTATGGTTGCCGGAATGCTTTCCGCATGCGGTTCTCAAACTGCTTCCAACGATGCACCGGAGAGTGTTGACACAGCTCCTGTAATGGCTCCTGCGCCAGACAGTGCAGACACAACAGAAGCAACAGAAACTGCCAGTGAAGGTAAAGTTCTTAACATTTACTGCTGGAACGAGGAGTTTAAGTCAAGAATTACCGACCACTATCCGGGATATACCGAAACCGATGCAACATCCGGAACCATCGGTGATGTAACCGTAAAGTGGAACATCACTCCAAATGCTGACAATGCTTATCAGAACAACCTGGATGAAACTTTACTGAATCAAGGCAATGCCGGTGCAGATGACAAGATTGATATTTTCCTTGTAGAAGCCGACTATGCACTTAAGTATGTAGATACCGAGTTCACTATGCCGGTAGCTGATTTGGGGCTTACCGATGCAGAACTTTCCAATCAATATAAATATACACAGGACGTTATGACAGATTCCAACGGCGTTCTGAAAGGTCTTTCCTGGCAGGGCTGCCCTGGTGTTCTTATTTACAACCGTGCAGCTGCAAAAGAAGTGCTTGGTACAGATGACCCTGCAGAAGTTCAAAAGTCCGTTGCTGACTGGGATACTTTCGCAAAGACTGCAGAAACAATGAAATCCGCAGGTTACAATATGACTGCTACTACCAACGATGCTTACCGCGTATTCTCCAATAACGTATCCGGAAAATGGGTACAGGATGGCAAAGTTGTTATCGACAGTAACATCATGAAATGGGTTGAGATGTCTAAAGCTATGGCAGATGCAAAAGAGACAACCACCGCTGATCTTTGGTCCGATGACTGGTCAAAGGGCTTCTATCCGGATGGAAAAGTATTCTGCTACTTTGGACCTGCATGGCTGATTAACTTCTCTATGGCAGCGGATACCGAAGGCTCTATCGCACACGATGGCGGCTGGGCTGCTACCGAAGGACCTCAGGGCTTCTTCTGGGGCGGCACATGGATCTGCGCAGCTACAGGTACAGATA
>JAILQS010000090.1 GCA_024698865.1 Lachnospiraceae bacterium
CACCTGTGTATAAGACATTCTGCGATCTACGTTAACAACTGTCTCGCAAATCTTATGACCGATTACATTGCCTTTTGTATCGATATCCATGATACAACTTAATGCAAGACGGTCTTCTCCCTGATTAAGCGAACAGATACCGTTGGAAAGTTTATGCGGAAGCATAGGAATCACACGGTCTACAAGATATACACTCGTACCGCGCTTCAATGCTTCTTTGTCAAGGGGCGAATTCTCTTTTACATAATGAGAAACATCCGCAATGTGAACGCCCAGCTTGTACTGACCGTTTTCTTTGGTCAGCGTAATTGCATCGTCCAGATCCTTGGCATCCTCGCCATCAATCGTAACTGTCTGCCATTCTCTCAAATCCACTCTTCCGGAAATATCGGAAGGATCGACAGACTCCGGCATATTGTTGGCTGCATTCATAACCTCTTTCGGATACTCCTCCGGCAAACCAAACGCCTTAATAATAGAAATGATATCCACACCCGGATCGTTAATATGACCGATAATCTCGATAATTTCACCTTCCGGATTCTTATCTTTATCACCGTAGTCCGTAATCTTAACTACAACCTTGTGACCGTTGACCGCACCCATCGCTTTTGCTTTAGGAATATAAATATCCTTGCCAATCTTCGTATTGTCCGGCACAACAAAACCAAAGTTACGGCTCTTACTGTAGGTTCCGACAACCTGTTCGACAGCACGTTCCAATACTTTAATCACCTTAGCTTCCGTACGATGTCCACTCTTTGCTCCGGTCAGAATTTCAAATAAAACCGTATCCCCGTTCATGGCATCTAAGGTATTGCTCTCAGCAACAAAAAAGTCTTCTTCCAGACCTTCCACCATAATAAATCCGTAACCTTTGGAAGTTCCGGAAAATTTACCGCTGTTTGATGTGAGATCAATGGATTTTATAAGTCCCTTCGGATCAATAATGATTTTGCCCTCCTCAAGTAAGGAATCCATAACCTGGCGAAAATCTTTCCGGTCCTTTTTAGGCACGTTCAAAAGTGAAGCCAACTCCTTCATCTTGATTGGAGTGTACTCCTTACTGCAAATAAATTCATATATGGACGTTTTCTTATTTTCTAACTCTTCAATGTTAAGCATATTCTTTCTCCCATACTATATAATAGAATGCTGTGCCGCGACGCATCACGCAATTTCTTTCCCTAAAAAAAACACTCTTTACATCATAAGATGTAAAGAGTGTTGAATAATCTTTTTATCTACCAGGATAAGTTAAGTACAACAGAAAGACCAATAAATAATACAGATAATACAACAGTAATCTTTACTAATGCACCTTCCATAGATCTTCCTTTGTTCTTGCCCCAATAGCTTTCAGCTGCTCCACTGATTACACCTGTAAGCCCTGCCTGCTTACCTTCCTGCATCAGTACTACTACTGTAAGTCCGACACATACAAGTATATATACGATTGTTGCAACAAATCTCAAAATTTCCATCTTATCCACCTCCTGATGCTTATTGTGCAAATCTCTATTCCGCGATTACACTCGTAGAAGTATTCTATCACAATTCCAAGGTGAATTCAACATTAAATTTTACAGATAACGATATATGTCTTCATATTTGCGTGCGGAGTTCGCCCATGAGAAATCTCTCGCCATCGCTCTGTCTATAATCTTGTTCCACTCACGTTTTCTGTTGTAATAGATATGCTTTGCATAACGTATCGTATTCAGCATCTCGTGCGCATTGTAATTAGAGAACGAGAAACCTGTTCCGGTACTTTCATACTCATCGTAAGGTTCCACCGTATCCCGAAGTCCTCCGGTTTCACGAACAATCGGTACCGTTCCGTACCTGAGACTCATCAGCTGACTGAGACCACATGGCTCAAACAGCGATGGCATAAGGAACGCATCACATCCTGCATAAATTCTGTGAGAACGTTCGTTGTTGTAATAAATGCTGGCAGAAACTCGATCATGATATTTCCATTCATAATGGCGGAACAGATTCTCATATTTATCATCTCCGGTTCCAAGCACCACCAATTGAACATCCGGTGCACAGATTTCTTCGATGACATAGTCAACCAAATCAAATCCTTTCTGATCGGTAAGTCTGGATACGATTCCAATCATAAACACCTTATCATCCTGTGCAAGTCCAAGTTCTTTCTGCAAAGCACGTTTATTTTTGATTTTCTCTTTACGGAAATTCTTCGCCGAGTAATTCTGATAAATCAAAGGATCCGTCTCCGGATTGTATTCGTCATAGTCCAGTCCGTTGACAATACCAACCAGATCTCCACTTCTGGCTTCCATCAATCCATTCAGACCTTCTCCATAATAAGGCATCTTGATTTCCTGTGCATAGGAATCACTTACTGTCGTAATCTTGTTGGCATATACAAGACCACCCTTCAGGAAATTACCATCCTTGTAAGCTTCCAGCTTATCAGCCGAGAAATAATAATCCGGCAAACCGGTAATTGCTTTGATGGTATCAACGCCCCATACTCCCTGGAACTTAAGGTTGTGAATTGTCATAATTGTACGGATATCTCGGAAGAAATCCCCTCCACGAAACGTATCCAGATAAACCGGTATCAATCCGGTCTGCCAATCGTGACAGTGAATAATCTCCGGTTTAAAGTTCAATAAAGGCAATGCACTTAAGACTGCTTTGCTGAAAAACGCAAACTTCTGTAAATCGTACAACGGATCATCATAGATTCTTGGACCCGAAAAATAATCTTCATTGTCTATAAAATAAAATGTAACACCGTCAATCTCAGACTTTAATACACCTACATAACGATCCCAGCCATAAAAGTTCATATAAAAGTGTGTGATATACTCCATTTGGTTACGATATGACTCCGGTATAGCTGCATACTTCGGTAAGATCACTCTTACGTCAAATTCCTCTTTGTTCAGATACTTAGGCAACGATCCTACAACATCGGCAAGACCACCTGTCTTAATCAAAGGAATCGCTTCTGACGCAGCGAAAATTATGTTTTTCATGGTGTAACCCCCATTTCTTTTGTTATTATATTATTATATCCTATTTTCACGAAATATGAAATATTAAATGCGAAGTTTATACTCTAATCTGATTTTATCCGTGATAAGCGCCACAAATTCTGAATTTGTCGGCTTCCCTTTTCCTGTATTAATGGTATATCCAAACAATTCGTCAATGGTATCCATCTTTCCGCGACTCCACGCCACCTCAATTGCATGTCGAATCGCTCTCTCCACTCTGCTTGGTGTCGTCTTATGCAGCTTGGCAATCGACGGATACAAAAGCTTGGTAATGGAATTTAACATTTCTCCATCGTTTACCGACATCATAATCGCATCCCGTAAATACTGATATCCTTTGATATGCGCCGGCACACCGATTTCGTGAATAATACTAGTCACATCGGATTCCAGATTTCGTTCCAGATATTCCTCGTATTTTGCCGTCGGTGCCTTCACCTCCATTGCATGCACCTTCTTTTCCGCTACAGAGCTTTTAATTCTCGAAATCAGTGTTTCATGGTGAAATGGTTTCATCATGTAATAATCTGCTCCAAGCATAAATGTATTTTCCATCACACTTTCCTGTCCGATTGCAGACAAAACAATAATCTTTGGTTTTCTCATCATCGTGGTATCCCTCTTTAACCCCTCCAAAACTCCTATTCCGTCAAGCTTCGGCATTACAAGGTCTAACAGCACAACATCCGGCGTTTTCTCCTTAATTAACTCCAATGCATCCAGTCCGTTATCGGCAGTTCCGATAACCTCAAGCTCCTCATCCTCCGAAATAATCTCTGTAAGTACCTGCACAATTCTTTCGTTATCGTCAACGACTGCCACCTCAATATTTCTCATTATTCTCCTCCATTCATTTTCTCATTTTAAATTTGCAATACACATTATATCCATTCAATTTCGGGGCAGCAATCACTTTTGGTCGCATAATACGACACTTCGACGTCAATTTACAGAAAACGAACTTTTTTGCCTTCGTAGAATTACAGTCTTTTTTGAAACTGTGAAAAATGTCTGTCGCCAGCAAAAAACAGATTATTTTGCAATTCTCTCTTATGCCGTTCCACATTTTTTGATTTTTTTCGATACGAGTTCAAAAATTGTCGATGTCGTTTTTTGTTTTATGCATAAAACGCTCCTATATAATCAAAATCAGGTGGCAACAAAAGTCACCACCTGTCGTATCTTTTTTATTTCATAAGTTCTTTTGCCAGAGCCTCCAGCTGTTCCATATCTGCCTCTTTCACTGCAGATTTGATAGAAACAACGGTATCTAACAACGTAATATTTTTGCTGTTTTCAAATTTGCCTTTCATCACCTTTGCAGCCATCGGCGCCCAGGAACCATTTTCAATAAAACCAATCGTTTTATTCTGATAACTGCGCTCCAGCAGATGATCGATAAACGTTTTCATAAATGGGAACACATCTCCGTTGTATGTAGGCGATGCGAGAACGATTTTGCCGTAGCGGAACGCGTCCTCTACTGCCTCTGCCATATCCTCTCTTGCCAGGTCGGTCACTACAACTTTCGGACAACCTGCCTTTTCCAGTTTATCAGCAAGGATTGTCGCTGCTTTGGCAGTATTTCCATAAACGGAAGTATACGCAATCATAACACCTTCGGATTCGGTTCCGTAAGAAGACCAGATATTATACAGATTCAGATAATACTCCAGATTCTCTGAAAGAATCGGTCCGTGGAGCGGACAAATAATCTGTATGTCCAATGTTGCGGCTTTCTTAAGCAGAGCCTGTACCGGAGCACCATATTTACCAACGATACCAAAATAATAACGTCTTGCTTCACAAGCCCAGTCCTCCTCTGCATCGAGCGCACCAAATTTACCGAATCCATCTGCAGAGAATAACACCTTGTCTTTGCTGTCATAAGTCACCATAACTTCCGGCCAGTGAACCATCGGCGCAAATACAAATGTGAGTTCATGTTGTCCTAAAGATAACGTCTCTCCATTGGTTACAACCTGTTTGCGATCTCCCAGATCCATCTCCGGGAAGAAATTCGCCATCATAGTAAATGTCTTGTCATTTCCAATGACCTTGGCCGACGGATACTTCTCACAAAATCTGTCGATATTGGCAGAATGATCCGGTTCCATATGCTGTACAATCAGATAATCCGGCGTCTTTCCGGAAAGTACTTCTTCGATATTGGAAAGCCACTCTTCTCCAAAGTTTATATCTACAGAATCAAAGACAGCAATCTGCTCATCCATAAGCACATATGAGTTGTATGCCATTCCGTTTGGAACGATATACTGTCCTTCAAATAAATCCACTTCTCTGTCGTTAACCCCAACGTAATAAATATCTTTTGTAATATTTTTCATCTCGTACCTCCTCATATTTCACTTATGGAATAATTCTAACATACCCTGCTGTTTCAAACAAGGCTGTGAATGTTCTTTTATCCTTCGTTGTTCCACTCCATTTCCTCTGCAAATATACCATATCCCCTTGTTGCATCGTTAACAAATACGTGTGTCACCGCTCCTACAATTTTGCCGTTCTGCAAAATTGGCGAGCCGCTCATTCCCTGCACAATTCCACCGGCTTTCTCTAACAATTCCCGATCCGTCACCTGTAACACAATTCCCTTTGTCTTATTTTCTGTGTTATAGCGAATTTTCTCGATAAAGATGTCGTATTCCTTCACGGTGTCTCCAAGCTGTGAACGGATGATGGCAGGTCCGGTTTTTACTTCCTGCTTTGATGCAACCTCGAGCATTTCTAATCCTTTTGCATTCCCTTCACTATCCGACTGCCCTGTGCCTTTCTCTTTATTGTTCGTTTGGTATCCCAGCTTTTCAGTGGTGTCAAGAAGCTCTCTGTAACCCTTTGGACTTAATCTGCCATGGATACCTTTCTCTGTATTCGCGTTGATTTCTCCCCATTTGTTTGTAGCTTTTTTTCGGATACATCCTATGATACCGCCCGGTTCCCCTGTCTGTCCTTTCGTGATACTTAACACATTTGCTCGAAAAACCTCTCCTTTTTTGCAGTTTAAAAGAAGTCCCGTATCACTGTCTGCAATTCCATGACCGAGCGCTGCAAATCTACGTTCTGCATCAAAAAAAGTCAACGTGCCGATTCCCTGGATATCATCCCTTACCCAGATGCCCATTTTATAACCGCCTTTGCTGTCTTTCACCGGAGTCAGTCTGATGGTTTGCGTTTCTTTATTTCTTTGTATTTCCAGTATAATATCTTTCCTGGTATCCGACATTTTTTGCTGCATACATTTCTGAATATCCTCTGCTGTCTCGACGTTTTGCCCGTTGATTTTACAAATGTAATCGCCGGTTTGAACAACTTGAAACGCCGGTTCATATTGCACGCCGTCCGCCCCCATCACAGCCTCTGTACCAAGCACAAATACGCCGTTTGTTTCTATTCTAACTCCCATCAGTTCTCCGCCCGGAATCACTTTTTTTCGTTTGGCGATTTGCAGCGTAACATCTTTGAAATGCAACCACCCAAATAAACTCAGACTTACCCGGTAACATCCTTCCTGCCTATAATGTATTTTCTTACTTTTTACCGGCGTTTTGCTAATATTTGCCGCAGGCATATAAAGTTTGGCCTCCATTGGAAAATCAAACTCCAGCATCTGCGTTTCATTTTTAAACATTAAAATACGGTTTGGTATACTTTCATCCAGGGCATTCCAACAAATAAAGAATATCAAAAAAATATCCAGTCCAAGAAATATCAGTAACCATCGTCGATACCACCATCTACGCGTCATATCATCACACTCTTTTTCTTAGTCTGGATATAGTATTTGCGATATTCTGTTTTTTATCCGCCTAGGCACAAACGTATAGAAAGAAACGAAGTGTTTGGAAAATGTTTATCTGTAATTTTTTTTCGTTTCTCGCGCAAGTTCCAGCATCTCTTTTGCACTTGCTTCCACAGCGGCTGTAATCTTTGCTCCACCAAGCATACGTGACAGTTCTTCTACCGATTCTTCTGATGACAGTTCACGAATATTGGTTACCGTGGAAGTGCCATCTGTCGTCTTTTCAATCACATAATGCTGGTCTGCCATTGCGGCAATCTGTGGCAAATGCGAAATAGCGATTACCTGATGCATGCTGCCGATAGAGGCAAGTTTCTCCGAAACCTTCTGCGCCGTTCTTCCGCTAATACCAGTATCTATCTCATCAAAGATTAATGTGTCCACATCATCCTTGTCGGCAAGAACAGATTTGAGTGCCAGCATAACTCTGGACAATTCACCACCGGATGCAATCTTAGTAAGTGGTTTCAAATCTTCTCCCGGATTGGTGGAAATCATAAACTCAACCTGGTCTACGCCAAGCACTGTAGGTGCTGCAAGCTTCGTAAATACAATTTCAAAACGCACCTCTGGGAAATTCAAATCCTTCAGTGCTTCTATAATCTGCACTTCCAGCTGCTTTGCGTTCTTCTTGCGGATATCCGATAACTGCGTCGCATATTTTTCAACTTTCTTTGCAGCAGCTTCATACTTACCTTTCACTTCTTCTATATAAGCGTCATAATTTGCATATCGTTCGATTTTATTGCATACTTCCTGATAATATGCATTGATTTCATCCACGCTGTCTCCATATTTGGATTGCAGATTGTGAATGAGATCCAACCGGCGTACCACCTCATCCAATTCCTCCGGTTCAAAAGAAAGTTCGCCCATATAGCTACTCACCGAACGATTAAAATCATTTACCATATCTTCTATCTGCGTAATAAGATTATAAATATTCTCCGTATCCGCATCCAACTCAAAAACCTTCGCTAACGTCCTTGCACTTCGTCCGACATTGTCTTCCACAGAACCCATACCTTCCGACATCCACTGGTGCACCTGCTGCATATCCTCCGCAATCTGTCCGGCATTGGAAAGTCGATTGTAAACAGCGGTTAACTCCTCTTCTTCGCCTTCTTTTATATTGGCTTTTTCAATCTCATCTTTTTCGTATTCCAAAAATGATAATTCTCTGGCACGCTTATCTTCCGGTTCTTCCTGATTGGAAAGCAAATCTTTATACTTTTTGTAGGAAAGAAACTCCTCTTTCAAATCACCAAGCAGCTGTGCCTGTTCCGCCTTACCAAAACGATCTACAATCTCAAGATGTCTCGATGTCTGTAACAGCGTCTGGTGTTCATGCTGACTGTGAATATCAATCAACAGCAGCGCAATATTCTTCAATGTATTCATCGTTACGGAAATATCATTCACCTTGCAGATGCTTCGTCCATTCTTGATGCGACGCTGAATAATCACAACCCCTTCTTCCACCGGAATATCCAATAATTCCAGTTTCTTAAGCTGTTCTTCGCTATCTACCTGAAAAGTCAGTTCGACAAGGGCAAAGTCAGCTCCTTTTCGAATCATATCCGGCGACACCTTCGCTCCAAGTGCAATATTCACCGCACCGAGCAAAACAGACTTTCCTGCACCGGTCTCACCGGTCAGAATATTCAAATCCGGTCCAAAATCCACGTCTGCCTCATCGATAATTGCAAGATTATTAATGTGTACGTTTACTAGCATCTTTTCCTCCGTATTCTCCTCTTATTCGTGTCTCATTCCCATCTCATATTGTCAATATACGCTCGCGAGTCATGTGCGTCGAAGCGTTTTTTACTGATTGCTCTATCCTATATCGGTTTCCCTTGCAATTTTAGGATAAAAATCGTCAATTTGCAATTGATAATGTATACAAATTGTGCCCATTTCTTTGGTGATTATTGATAAACCAATCCGCGCGAATGCAGTAAGCTGCAATTATTTTGCCCCTAAACGTGCCGTAAAGGCACACTCTCTATTTGAGAGAGCGTACCTTTACTTTAGCTGTAACGGTTACACCGTTGTATTTTGCGTAAATGTAACAGGTTCCCTTCTTGCGGGCCACGATATTTCCGGTCGCTCCACTACCGGATACGGTAGCAACATTTTTATTGGATGACCACCAGAGAATATTGCTGGATACACCTTCTAAGTATACCGTCTCTGTATCGTACTGCTTCATACTGAAGGAAGTTCTGTTAAATCCGATAACGGTTACGGTTGCCTTCGCCTGTTTACCACTTGTGGAGGTAACGGTAACTTCAGTCACACCCGCTTTCTTACCGGTAATCATTCCGGAAGAAGAAATGGTTGCAACGGATTTGTTGTCGGATGCAAATTTGAGACTGTCTGTGTGGTTATATGGAAGTACGGTATATGGCAACTGCTCTTTTTGTCCCTGTCGCAACGTAATGTTGGATGAGGAAAGAACAATCGACGTTGCCGGTACTGCCTCTATAACCTTGACATAACAAATTGCTTTTTTCTTACTGTTATCTTTCGCCTGTGCGGTAATAATGCACTCGCCCGGGTGACGTCCGGTTACCCAGCCTTTGCTGTTTACAATCGCAATCTCAGTATTGTTACTTGTAAACTTAGCCGTCTTATAAGTGGCTTTCTTAGGCTTAATTGCAGCTTTGAGACGTTTGCGTCTTCCTTCTACAATCGTCATGGTATCCTGATTCAGCGAAATGCTTGTCACCTGACGGATGACTCTTACGGTACAGGTTGCCGTTAATTTACTTACATCTGTTGTTGTAACCTTTACTTTAACTTTACCAAGTTTCTTACCATAAATCTTTCCTTTCGATGTTACGGTAACAATTTTCTTATTCGTCGTTGTCCATTTGAGTTTTGGATTAGACGCTGTATTTTTCTTCACCGTTGCTTTCAACGTGTAGTACTTGTGATATCCCAAAATATATGAGGATTTGTTCAAGAAAAGATCCATTACCGGTTCTACTACCGTTACCAGACAGGTATCACTGCAGGCTTTATTATCCTGAGACGTACAGGTAACAATAACCGAACCACCTTTCTTACCCTTCAACAAACCGGTGGCAGATACGGTACAAATGGATGGATCCGAAGAAACCCAGGTTACCTTCTTGTTGGTGGCATTCGTCGGTAAAATGTTTGCCGTAAGCTGCGCCGTATCCCCGATAACTACCGTCTTCGTCTTGGCATTTAACGTAAGCGAACCGACTTTATCTTTCACAGTAACCTGAACCATCACAAGACTACCTTTCTTTGTAACACCATATACAAAAGTAGTTCCCGCGGAAACACCGGTAATAACACCGTTTTCATTGACTGTAGCAACTGCGGCGTTCCACGTCGTCCAGCTAAATACCGTCTCGGTACTGTTTGCCGGTATCGGTTTTGGTTCGAGGTCGTATTTATCTGTTGCATTAATTGTGATATTTTTACTTTTAACGTTGATTCCGGAAGCTGCAAGGGTAACTGTGACTTCGGCTCTGTCATAAAAACCGTTATCCGTCGTTGCACGGATAAATGTTTTACCCGGACTTCTGGCGGTCACCTTTCCATTCTGATCTACAAACGCTATTGAATCGTCATCCGATTCCCAACGCAAGGTTGTCTCAGCATTGGCCGGACTCAAAACACTTTCAACGACAGCCATGTTGTTTTTCTCATCGCTCAACTCCAGTGTATAACTTGCTTTCGTAAATTTAATTCCGGTCGGCGATTGCGATACAATCAGCTTACACTCTGCCATCAAACCACCGGTTGTATAAATCGGTCTGGCAGATATGATTGCCGTTCCGGCACTCTTTAACTGAATCGTAGGCTGTGGTCCGTCACCGGTTACTACAGCTACTGTTTCATTATTAGACTTCCATTCAAAGAGTCCCGTTGCTTCCTTTGGTGTATAAATTGCTTTCAGGTCAGTAATCGTACCTCTGTCCAAAGGAACTTTGTATTCCGAATAATTCAAAGATACCGATGTAATCTGTGCATGTACCTTAACTACACACTGTGCACTTAGTAAAACTTTATCACCTTTTACATACTGGCAAAGTACTGTTGTCTCTCCGGCGGTTTTACCGGTAAGAACAACACTCATCGTATCTGTGGATTCTGACTTAGTCACTACTTTTTCATCGATTACGGTCCAGGTAAGTTTCACTCCGTTGGCGCTTGGTTTAATGGTTGCCATAAGGGTTGCCGTTCCACCATTTGCCTGCAAAGAAATACTCTCCTGACTCAGTTTTAATGAAGTCGGCGCACTGATTACTTTTACCAGACAGGTCGCCTTCATTTCTTTACCGTCATCCATACTCTGTGTAACTGTTACAGTGATGTCTTCTTCTGTTACACGTACTGCTTTTACAAGACCGTTCTCATTGACCGTAACAAACTTAGTATCTGATGATCTCCACGAAATCTCACCATCGTATTCTGCTGTTGTATTAGCCGTCAACTGATATTCATCTCCAACAAACAGCGTGAGCGATGAATTACTTAAACTAATGGTATTTATGATTTCCAAAGTAATCTGATAATCGATATTACCGTTATAATTCTTTGTAACCTGTCTAAACCAGCTGGAAGCATAACTGTTGTTACCCTTCAAATCAATTTTAACGGTTCCTGTCTGCTTGGTGGTAACAATACCGCTTAACGAATCGTAAGTGGCGTAGTTACTTGCATCCGCCCCATCTACCGTTAGCTGGGGAGCATAGAAATATGTATTCAGATCTTCCAGCGTGATGTTTAATGCTTTTGCGATATTATATGAGTCTCCAACAATTAACGTCTTATAATAGTTATCAAATTCTGCATATACTGACATACGCGTCATCTTGGTAACATAGCCATTACCAAAAGATTTTGCAATATTATTCTCTTCGTCCACATAGGTTCCGTAGGCATAAAACTCAATATCATAAGTTCCGGCTTTTGCCCGAACCTCCAACACATTTGAAGTGTTAGACAGAGGAACCAGTGAAATCAAATCAGATTCTATACCACCGCGGGAATCTTCAATTACAATACCATTTTGCTTAATAATCCAGATAATCTTGTCAGACAGATTCTCCGTGCCGGTAGTACCAAACAAAGCATCGGTATAAATATAATCCTTATTGGATACTTTCACATCTGCAAGCGCTGTACTCTTAAGTCCATCCTCCGTTAGTGAAACGCTAGGAATTACATATACCATCAACGTCGATGTATACGTCGTGGTACTTCCATCCGGTGTATACGAAACCATCAGAAGCGCTCGTCCGGCTCCGGTCGCTTTCAGATGACCGTCAAACTGTCCTACTTCAAATACATCCTCATTCTGTGAAGTCCACTGTGCATCTGCTGCATCACCGAAAGTAAGCTGCATATCCACTTCATCATTTACATGGAGTACAAGTGATTTATTTTCCGGATCTTCTACATTTAAGAACTTAGAGTCATCTTTGGTTGTGTCTACCGCGAACTTAACTTCAACATCTGCAGCTGCAGTTGCAGCTGTAGAATCATTACGTAAGTCCGTTACCGTTACGGTAATGGTTGCCACACCAGGGCTCTGTGCCACTACATTGGTCATCAGGTTATTACTTCCCGGTATTGCTTCTACAGAGATAACTGCATCATTACTACTCTGCCAGTCAACCCGGTAAATCGAAACATCATTATACATTTCTCCGGAAGAACCAAGACGCAGCTGCAGGCGCATACCTTCCATCAAATATGGATTACCCGAGTTACCTGCGATAGATTCGTTCGATGCACCCGGTAAAATTTCCAATGTATCTGCAGCCCTTGAAAATTGCCCGATCTTAATAACACCTGCCAATAGCGCAACTGCAAATAATACAGAAAACACTACAGAAAATATTCTATTCTTCATTATTCTGTTTTTCTTCCATCTCTTCTTCAGTGTTTTCATAAGTCACCTCCAACTACAATGAACCTTATGTCTATATAACTAGCTACGTTTTACAACTGTAATCGTAATCTTCTTCTGTAACCGACTTCCATCCGTTGTTAATACGTAAATAATACATTTCCCAGGGCTTCTTCCCTTCACTTTTCCACTTGCGGAAACCTTTGCAATCTTCTTGTCCGTAGACATAAACTGCAGCTTCTTTGAAGAAACATTAGACGGGTAAATCTTGGTTTTTATTTGAAAAGTATTTCCTACCTTAATCTTCTTTTTTGTTTTATTTACTTTCAGTCCGGTAGCAATGCGTTTTGTTCCAACCTTTACTTGACATGCGAGCACTTCGTTGTTAGGTAATGTAACCGATATTGTCGTAAGACCGGTTCTCTTTCCGGTAACAATTCCGTTTTCATCAACCGAAGCACAAGATGGTTTGGAGCTCTTATATTTGACATTTAAGTATCTGTTATAGGTTGCTACATAAACTGCCTTCGTCTGATTAATGTTGATATTCATTGCAGTAGCATTTAATTTGTAAATAATTCTTGGCGAAGGAGAAGGTTCCGTCACCTGCCACTTTGCATACAACGTAATATCCGCATTTACCTTTGTACTGTTCGTAAATCTTGTCGTATAACTATTTGATGTATACCATCCAAGAAAATCATATCCCTTCTTCGTCGGATTGGCCGGAAGATTAATCGTTCCGCCCTCCTTGATTCCCGGGATTGCACTGACTGCTGAGCCCCCCTGCGTATCAAAAGATACGGTAAATGTCGGAGGTGCTTTACCTATTACAGTAAAGAAAGCAATCTTTCCTTCAAAACTTACGGATAATCTGTTTTCTCCCGGTTTCTCGACAATTGGATTGGCTATTTTGAATTGCTCTTTACCAATACTGATATACTGTTCGTTGCCATCATTATCTTCCTGTTTCAAGACGCCAATCACTAAAATGTCATCTTCCGAAATCGCATTACCAATAAGAATATCCGGTCCGTTATAAACTGCACGAATTTCTTTTACCGGCGACTCCACCCATTTTGCGTAAAGCGTCGTCTCTCTGGCAGTAACCGGAGTATCCTCAGTAAACTCATCCGTATAACTCGTGTCTGTAAACCATCCGGCAAAAGTATATCCTTCTCTCTCTTTCGGTGTCGGCAAACTGATTGTAGACCCCGGAACTATATCCAATACGGAATCCAGTTTATTTCCCGCTACACCGGTTGTAAAATGCACGGAAAACCTTGCTTCCGGTACACCGTAGATACTAAAAGTTTTGGTAAATACATACGGATCATTCTGATTCTGATACGTAACGGTAATAGTGTTCTCACCAACTTTTTCTACAGTTTTGGGGTTGTAATCAAAATCATACAAACGCACCGTATTCATTCCATCCGGAAGTCCTGCAATGACTTCGATATCATCTTTCTCGATTGTGCTACCAACCAGCGCAGTTCCCGGATCATAATTTGGATCCGGATGTTCACCGTAGTTCTGTCCCCGATACGTAATATCATTAATCCATACAATTGTTGGCTTTGTCTCTGCCGCCTTGCTTTTATTCTGATTTGGATAAGCGTTGCCTTGCAAACATGAAGTAATCCCAAGCAAAAGTATCCCAAGAGTTGCCACTATTCTTTTGTTTAAATTGCGCATAGACAACACCTCGTTTACCTCATAGTCTTACATCCAGGAAAGATACTCCTTTTGCAGCTCTCTCACCATAGCTACGTATCCATCTTTACATTCTTTATGATTGTGATTTTCTAAATTTTGTAAACACTTAGATAAATGTCTCTCCCAGATATCATTATATATATCGGCACGATTTGGCTTCATATTAATACCTGCAACAATAATTGGTGCAGTTTCGTAATATTCTTCAATTAATGCCTCTCCATCTGCCTCATTTTTCAGGTATCCATCTCTGAAATCACGGAACATGGTAAGCTCGTAACAATCGTCCGGCTTATTCTGTTCTTCACAAACTGCGGTCGTAATATAACAGAAAATTGAACGGCGGAATCCATTCGCAATACTGTCATAATCTCCAATTTCGAATACATTGTTTAAATTTTCAGCGTCCCAGAATTCTTTAAATTTTAATACAAAAGGTTCACTCATCTCTAACTCAAGTACTCTGACCATTGGCACAAAATACACCGCAATCACATATTTATACTTATCCACCTGCGTGGAACGTTTGCGATCACTCAAAGAATTCACATTGCTCATGATGGACTTCATCAGAGTTTTGGCTGCTTCCTCTGCCAGTTCCTCCGCACTTAAAGAATGTTCCTTTCCATATGCCTCTACCTCAGCAAATATCGCACTACCTTCCGCTTTATAACGTTCGAAAGCAGCCGTATATTTTCTTGCGTTAAACTCATTTATCAGATAAAAGCGATCATCTATCAATCCAAAAATCTTTCCTAACGGTGAAGGATTCACCGTGCTATTCGATGCTTCAGTCATAAAAACCTCCCTTTTGGACGCACTTGTCCTATTTTTGTTTTCATTTCACTTTACCATACATATAAGACGAAATCAAGGCGATGATACAACATATAGTGTTCATCGCCTTGATATTTTTATGTTTCTATAGCATATTCTGTTTCAAATGAATCCTGTTTTTCTGAAAATAGCGAAAAAATAGGAATATAGGCTCATTTTTGCTTTTTCTGCGGTTTTGCGTTACCACTGCCCTGATTTCCATAGGAAATTCTTGTGTTCTCGCTCTACTGATATCAAGTGGTATTGCTTGCATTACCACTGCCTTTACACCAGGAATTCATCTATATAATCTGTTACCACCCTGGTATTTAAGGGTTGGTATGAGCTCTCATGAAGTAACAACAAGTCACGGCCGATTAACAGCCCGTTTTTCTCATACACATCCAGCTTACTTAATACATTTTTATAATAATTTTCATTGTCCATCATTCCAAGATGCTCCAGATACTTTACCTCCCCTGTCGTCTTATTTAAAACAGTAAAGTCCGGATAGAACACCTTGTCTTGCCCATTAACAAGTAAAACAAGTGGTTTCTCATACTTATACGGAATCTGCATCCGTTCGAGCGCATCTGCTATAATCTTTTCTGACTTACTTCTTACCCGTTCACCTTTGTTGGTGATATACTCGCTTCTGTTGTTTTCATCGAATTCAAGACCTTTATATGTTGTTTTTTCAAATTCTTCAATTTGTTTTCTTACAGGTTTAATCTCAGGCTCGAAAAGGATCTGCTTCCCTTCGTGTATCCGGTAATATACTTCACTTAGTTGCTCTTCATTTTTGTATAACCGTTTAAGATTTGCCAATTCCTCTTCAATAACAGAAAGCAACTTAATGTGATACTCTTCTTTTGCCAGCTTACAAATCAATTTTTTATCATTCTTTTTGCTGAGATAACGCGAATTAACGTAGTACTGGTAGTATCCTTTTGATTTCCTGCAAATCATGCGTGGAACTGCTTTACCACTTTTATGTTGTTTTGACAGGATTGACTTTCTTATTTTTTCCAGTTGATGTATTCTTTTTTCAATTGATCTTTTTATAATGATTCCTCCTTCTCATGTTAATATGTTTTCCTTCGACTTGCTTCTTGAATTTACCACCGATTTAGCTTCTTGAAAGGGTTTTGGTGGTTTTTTCTTCGACTTGCTTCTTGAATTTACCACCGATTTAGCTTCTTAAAAGGCTTTTGGTGGTTTTTCCTTCGACTTGCTTTCTTGAGTTTACCACCGATTTAGCTTCTCGAGAGGGTTTTGGTGGTTTTTCCTTCGACTTGTTTCTTGAATTTACCACCGATTTGGCTTCTCGAGAGGGTTTTGGTGGTTTTTCCTTCGACTTGCTTCTTGAATTTACCACCGATTTGACGTTCCGAGGTTTCTTCGGGGGTTTTTATCCAGCTACTCGACTTGCTTCATTGACTTGCTTCTTAACTTGCAACTTGGGGGTAATTGGTCTTGACTTGACCTTAGGATTTTTGACTTGCTGTATGCAAGGATTATATCACGGTTCACCCTCGTTCTTCCATTCCCAATATGCCACAAATCAACAAAGGGTTTTTGATAATCTTGCACAAAAGCAGACTATAAAAGAATGAGCAAACCACAATCATGATTTGCTCATTTACTTATTTTACTTTATTCATTTCTTCTCATAACACAAATTATGAATTCTTATTCATCCCAGTTATGATATACCTGCTGTACATCGTCATCTTCATCTAACAAATCCAGAATTCGGTTGATATTCTTAAGATCCTGCTCGTCAGAAAGTTCTACGTAAGTCTGGGGAATCATTGTAACCTCTGCTTCTGCCATTGGCACACCTTCCTTCTCAAGCGCTTCTCTTACTGCACTGAAATCCTCCGGTGTGGTAATGATTTCGTAGCTGTCTTCTTCCTCAGAGAAATCCTCCGCTCCGGCATCCAACGCCATCATCATAAACTCATCCGCGTCTGTTTCGTAATCTTCCTTCGCTACAATGATCTGTCCTTTTTCATCAAACATATAGGATACACAACCCTGTGTTCCAATGCTTCCTTTTCCCTTGGTAAATGCATTACGTACATTAGAAGCTGTTCTGTTCTTATTATCTGTAAGAGCTTTTACGATAATTGCAGTACCGTTTGGACCGTAGCCTTCGTATGTAACGGTTTCGTAGTTTACGGCATTGGCATCGCCGGCTGCTTTTTTGATACCACGCTCGATGGTGTCGTTTGGCATGTTGTTGGATTTGGCTTTGGCGATAACATCACGAAGCTTGCTGTTGTTGTCCGGATCCGGACCACCTTCCTTAACTGCTACTGCAATTTCACGACCAATAATGGTAAAAATCTTACCCTTAGCTGCATCGTTTTTCTCTTTCTTATGTTTAATATTGGCAAATTTTGAATGTCCTGACATATTTTCCTCCATACTGAGGTCCTTTGTGAAAAAGCATATCTATGAGCCCTTCACATTAACTCCTCATTTTATCTTATTCTTAATCAACTACGTTATTGTATCACTTTATTTGGGATATCTCAAGTTTGAATTTTTCAAACCCTTATCTAATCTATGATTTTTAAACACTTGTCTCAAAGATAAATTAAGCTTCTGTACTTTGTGTCGAAATTCAAAACACCTTATTTCACCGGTATATTTCTCTTCTTCCTCATCATCTTGACTCCTGTGCATCCATTACCGCATCAATAGCAAGAATAACGGCTAAAAGACCAACTTCATCGTTCGTATCTACAAGATTAAGTTCATAGCTGTCTCCCCAGCTCATCCAGACTTTATGCACACTTGCAACCGTATTGCCTTCCTCTGTAATCACATAATCATGATCCCAGAAATCTCCGTTCACAACCCATCCCTTGCCGAGAATAGAATACTTCGGTCTGAACAAGGTAAATTCCTTCACAATTTCTGCAATCTGTTCTCCATTTACAAAAACAAAAAAACGCGGTTTAAAGGATAACACCTTTTGTTGGATAAATGCCACTTCGCGATCAGCATTGTCATATATATGAAGTTGCTTCCCGATTGAAATTAATTCTCCCTTTACGCTGTAACGAGTTTCCCCGTTTTCATCAGTTACATTAAATCTGTCTGCCCACGAAAAAACTTTCTGTTTGATATAAAATTTCATACGTCCTCTTTCCTCATCTATTTATCCAGTTTATCTTTGACTCTTTTAAAGAACCCTGTATTAGACAGCTTAATAATCCCGGCATCCACGCTGGCTCTCGAAATCACCACGCGATCTCCGGTTTTAAGCAGTCTCGTGCTTGTTCCGTCATTAATCAGCTCTGCCTCATCTTTCATATGATCCTTGCTCTGTCCGACTTCAATTATCACTTCGTCCTGCGCAGATACTACCATACTTCGATTGTTCAATGTATGCGGGCAAATCGGGGTAATGACCATTGCCTGCACTTCCGGTGCAATAACCGGTCCGCCTGCCGACAGGTTGTAGCCGGTAGAACCGGTCGGTGTAGCTACAATAACTCCGTCTGCAAGAAATGTGTCAATCCACTCACCATTTACGTAAATGTCTAACGTAATCAGACGGCACTCACCGCTCTTACTTACCACAAAATCATTAAGTACGATGTAGCCTTTGTGATTCGTATCTGCTTCCACCTTACATTTCATCATAAGACGTTTTTCGATACGGTATTTATCCTGAAACAACCGGTCAAGTGCCCCTTCGATATGTTGCGTTTCCACTTCGGTAAGGTAGCCCAGCGTTCCAAGATTCACACCAAGAAGCAGCAGCTTTCTTTCATGTAAGTCACATGCTGCCTGAATGAGCGTTCCGTCACCGCCAAGAATAATCAGCGCTTCCACATCCTCACCGATATCCTCAACATCAATATATCCGTCCTGTTTTGTTCCCTTAAACCGATCCTTCACAATCGAGCATTTGCCCCCATGTTCGATGATATAATCGCGAATCTGATTGGCGATTCTGTAATCGATATCTTTGTCTGCATTTGCAATAATACAAAAATTGTTCATGTAATATTCCTCGTTATTTTCCCTCATCTAACGATTGATGAGACCTCTCTACAGTTTCTTTAATTACCTTCTGATACATCGCCATATCCACGTCGACAACTGTTTCGTCCATGCCGGTCGTCTTCTCGTCGGCAACGTTTTCATCCATGCCGCCTGTCACGCTTTTTTTCAAATGCAGAAGATATTCAATATTTCCTTCCGGTCCTTTGATTGGCGAAAAATCCATATTTAAATATTCAAATCCATTACAAAGTGCATACGAGAGCACCTGATAAATCACTTCCTCGTGTACCTTTTTATCTCGTACAACACCCTTCTTTCCCACTTTTTCTTTGCCGGCTTCAAACTGTGGTTTCACCAGACAAACCATCTCTCCGCCGTTCTCCATCAGTTCTCTGACCGGTGAAAGTACTTTGGTAAGTGAGATAAATGCCACGTCAATCGATACGAAAGAAACCAAATCATCAATCTGATCCCTTGTCAGGTATCGTACGTTGGTCTTCTCCATGGAGACAACTCTCTCATCCTGACGAAGTTTCCAGGATAGCTGATTCGTCCCAACATCTACTGCATATACTTTCTTTGCACCGTTTTGTAACATACAATCGGTAAACCCGCCGGTAGACGAACCAACATCCATACATATCTTATCTTCCAATTGGATTCCGTAGGCCTCAATCGCCTTTTCCAGTTTGTAGCCACCGCGACTCACATACTTGCTTTTATTTCCGCGCACTTCAATTGGTGCATAAATATCAAATTTGGTTCCTGCTTTGTCTTCGCGCACATTGTTTACAAACACGTCTCCCGCCATAATTACAGCTTTTGCCTTTTCTCTAGACTCGCAAAGACCACGCTGTACCAAAAGAACATCCAAACGTTCTTTTATGATTTTGTCTGCCATTCTTTTTTAATCCTTTCCGTTACAGAGTCTACATCCAGACCAAATAGAGTCTTCAGTTCTGATACCTGTCCCTGTTCGATAAATGCATCCGGAAGCCCGATATTCAATGTTCGGATTGTCTTGATATCTTTCAGATATTCATTGACGCTTTGTCCAAATCCACCGGTCAAGCTATTCTCCTCCATTGTCACAAAGAGAGAATGCTCTTTTGTAAGTTCATCCAACAGCACCGTATCCAAAGGTTTTACAAATCGTGCATTGACAAGCGTTGCACAAATTCCGGCTTCCTTTAACTTCTGATATACCTCGTATCCGGTCTTCACCATCGAACCAATCGCAAGAATTGCAATACCGCTTTTACGGTAAATCAACTCACTCTTTCCATACTGAATCGGCGCATGAAAATCTTCCAATCCAACATACGCCTCGCCTCTTGGGTAACGAATTGCCACCGGACAGTTCATGTCAAATGCAGCTTCCAGCATATGTTCCAGCTCATTGGCATTTTTGGGTGCCATAATGGTCAGGTTCGGTATTGTGTTCATATAGGAAAGATCGAAAATACCCTGATGCGTCTCTCCATCATTTCCAACCAGACCCGCTCTGTCAACCGCAAACACAACCGGCCATTTATCCATACACACATCGTGAATAATCTGGTCATAGGCTCTTTGCAAAAATGTAGAATAAATCGCAACTACCGGTTTCAGTCCGCCCGCTGCCATTCCGGCCGCAAAAGTTACCGCATGCTCTTCAGCTATTCCAACATCAAAGAAACGATCCGGGAATTGTTCACGAAAACGCATAAGCCCCGTTCCGGAAGGCATTGCTGCACACACGGCGGTTATTTTCTCATCTTTCTCTGCAAGTTCTAAAAGCTTGCCACCAAATACCTGCGTATAGGTCGTCTTTCTTGTTTTGTTGCGAATTCCTTTTTTGATGTCAAACGGATCCACCCCATGATAAGAGGCCGGATTCTTTTCTGCCGGCGTATAGCCCTTTCCTTTTTTGGTAATTACATGAACCAGCACTGCAGAATTCATTCGTTTGGCATATTGAAATGCTTTGCAAAGATCACCTACGTTATGTCCATCTATCGGCCCAAGATACGTAATTCCCATATCTTCAAAAAGCATTTCCTGTACAAAAAGGCTCTTTAACGTGTCCTTGGAGCGTTTCAAATGATATGCTACAGAATCGCCCACCTTCGGCACTTTATGCAAAGCGTTTTCCACGCCGTCTTTAAAACTTCTGTACTTTGCGCCGGTTCTGATCTTACCAAGGTAATTGGCCATACCACCTACATTTTCCGTAATTGACATATTGTTATCATTCAGTACAATGATTAAATTCGATTTTAAACGTGCTGCATTGTTAAGTGCCTCAAACGCCATACCGCCAGAAAGCGCTCCATCACCGATGACCGCCACAATTGTCTCGTCACTGCCTTTAATATCTCTCGCTTTTGCAAGCCCCACTGCTGCCGAAATTGACGTAGAACTGTGTCCTGTCGAAAACGCATCGCACTCATTTTCCCTGGCTTTTGGAAATCCACTCATTCCTTTTAACTGTCTTAAGTGTTCAAACCCTTCCTGTCTTCCGGTAAGTATCATGTGTGTATACGACTGGTGACCGACATCCCAGACCAATTTGTCCTTTGGAAAATGTAAAGACAAATGGAGTGCCATCGTCAGCTCTACCACACCAAGATTAGAAGCCAAATGTCCACCCGTAAAACTGACTTTCTCCATAAGGAAACCACGTATCTCATCTGCCAGTTTTTTGTATTCTTTTTCATCTAAATTGTAAATATCATTTGCTTCTTTCAGTCTGCTTAAAATTTCATATTCCATAATCGTTTATTTCTCCCGATGAATCAGATATTTTACCAATTCCTCTAAAAACTCATTGGTATTTCCAAATTGATGTAACTGTCCAATCGCCCTTTCGGAATAGAACACCACATCTTTTTGAGACTGTTCAATCCCCTCATACGTAACGTATGTACATTTATTGTTTTTCTCATCACTGTTGACCGGTTTGCCAAGTACCTCCGTTGTACTGACCACATCCAGAATATCGTCCTGAATCTGGAACGCAAGTCCGATATCTGCCGCAATGCCTTCTATCTTTTTCACTTCATCTTCATCCGCTCCGGCAAGAATCGCTCCAATCATCATGGATGCCTCAATCAGCGCCCCTGTCTTCAGACGATAAATGAAATCGAGCATATCTTTCTCAATCTTTCGATTCTCATTTTCCACATCCACTGCCTGTCCACCGACCATACCATAGATGCCCGGCTTTGTAGCAAGCACGCGTAGAGCGCGAAAAACCGATACCGTATCCGACGTCACATCCGCAGCTTTACACGCAGTCTCAAATGCATAATTGAGCAAACCGTCTCCGGCAAGAATCGCCGTCGCTTCATCAAAAGCCTTATGCGTCGTTGGCTTTCCTCTCCTTAGATCATCGTCATCCATCGCCGGCAAATCATCATGAATCAAAGAATATGTGTGAATCATTTCCATGGCAGCCATAAAAGGATACACTACCTTCTCCTCTTTGCCACCACACAAAAGATATGTTTCTCTCATAAGCAATGGACGAATTCTCTTGCCACCGGCTTTCATGCTGTAATTCATAGCCTCAAACAGGCGCTTTTGGAAACCGGTTTCTTCCGGCAAAAACTGATATATCAACTGTTCTGTTTGTTTAATTTTGTTTTCCAGTTGTGCTTCAAATGACATGGCACTTACCCCTTCCGACATTTCTATTCGTAACTAAAACTGATTGTTATGATTTCCTACTCCTGAATAAAATTGTTCTTTTCTTTAATAATCTGAACTTCCTTTTCAACCTTATCAATCGTATCCGAGCATTTTTTAACCAGTTGCATTCCTTTTTTGTAAAGTGCGAAGGACTCTTCCAACGACACTTCCGGGTGTTCCAATCCGGCAATCACTTCATCTAACTCTTCCAATTGTTCCTCTAACTGCTTTGCCATCCGGTGCCTCCTTTCCTCATATCACATCACCAAAACAACGATCTATTCTAAGCTGCTCACTCTCTCGTAAGCGGGTTTACTTCTTCAACTTTTGCAACCACATCTCCGTCTTTGAGCGATACCGAAATCGGCATGCCCACTCTGACATCTCGTACCGTTCGAATCGTCTGTCCTTCCTCGTCTGTTACAAATGCATATCCGCTCTGTAGTTTTTCAAGTGGTGACAACCCCTTTAACTTCTCTATTATAAGTGCGATTTGCATTTTCTTATCCCGGAGTTTCTGTTCCATACGAAGATTCATACGCTCCTCTGCATCCACCAGCCACTGTCGTTTGTTATTCAGCTGCTGCTCAACGGAAGCCATCCGCATCTGCAGACTTCGCTTGGCTACCTGCTCCCGGCTTTTTGAAATTGCGATCTCCATATTCCTCTCCAGCCGTCTTTGCCGCTCTGCAATGCTCTGAAACACATTTCTGATATCACATACTGCAAGTTCTGCCGCTGCCGAAGGCGTCGGCGCACGTAAATCTGCAACATAATCCGCTATCGTAAAATCCGTCTCATGTCCTACCGCTGAAATAATCGGTGTATGACAGGCATATATGGTTCTTGCCAATGTTTCATCATTAAAAGCAAATAAATCTTCTACCGAACCACCGCCTCTTCCAACGATAATTACATCCAAATCCATCGTATCAAGAACCTTTATTCCTTCGATGATTGTCCGAGCCGCACCTTCTCCCTGCACTCTCGCCGGGTAAAGATACAAACTGATATAGGGATTGCGCCTCTTGGAAATATTAATAATATCCTGAATTGCCGCTCCGGTATCCGCAGTTACAATTCCAATCTTTTTATTGTAGTGTGCAATTTGCTTTTTATGTGCAGCCTCAAAAAGACCTTCCGCTAAAAGCTTTTGTTTGCACGCTTCAAAGGCCGCATACAAATCTCCCTCGCCATTGTTTTTAATCTTAACAGCGTACATCTGATATTTGCCTGCAGCCTCGTAGACACTGATATTTCCCTCAACAATTACACTTTGTCCTTCTTCCAGACGAAAAGCCAGTCCCTTGCGATTCCCTGCAAACATAACGCAGGAAAGCTGTCCTTTCTTATCTTTCAGGGTAAAATAGATATGACCCGAACCGTGATATTTACAGTTGGACACTTCCCCTGTTACTGCAATATGATTCAACACATATTCCCGGACAAACATATTTTTAATATAGGTATTCACCTGTGTAACCGAATATACTTGTTCCTTCATGTTATCTCCTTTGCGTTATCCGGCAATCTTAGAAAGAACACCGTTGATAAAGGACGGTCCCTTATCTCCCGCAAAACGTTTCGCTAATTCCACAGCTTCATCAATTGCAACTCCGGTTGGAACATCTTCGTCAAAAATGATTTCGTAAGTTGCCAGACGGAGAATCGTAAGATCTGCTTTTCCGATTCGATTCAAGGACCACCCTTCGGAATTGACCGCAATACGTTCATCCAGTTCTTCCATCTTATCTACGATATTCTTGAACTTAACCGTCAGTTCTTCTCTTTCCTTCTGGTTCGGTTTGTTTAATCTGCCAAAGAACTCATCTATTTCGTCCTGTCCGTTCTCTCCTGCTACGATTGCCGGTGCTTTATAATCTCTTTTTACAAGCGCTTCAAAATAAAATGCAATCTGCTCATCTAATTCTTCTTTCTCGTAAAATCCACTGCGAAACAGCATGCAAAACAAATGCTCTCTTAACTGACTTCTTTTCATTCTTACCTCTTTCCGACTTTTGTCATATGAATATTCCATTACATAAAACAACCCTTATAAAAGATATAAGGGTTGAACAACACTTATAGAACCACAAGAGTTGTAAAATTATTTATCTGTTTCCTGTCTTACTCCTGCGATACGAACGTTCACGTTCTTCACATCTAATCCGGTCATAGTGTTAATCGCCTGTTTCACCTTTTCCTGTACCTGTTCGGATACTTTGCGAACATTATATCCATATTTTAAATTAATGGTTAATTCAGCATTCACTACATTATCCTCTAAGGAAATAATCACTCCTTTGGAGCCGTTCTTAACACCCAGTTTACTAATCAATTCTTTGGTTGCATTACCGGACATGGAATCTACCCCGTTAACTTCCATAGCTGCAAGCGAAGAAATTACGCCAATCACCTCACTGGAAATCTGTACCTCGCCGATTCCATTCTCCTGGAGTATCTTATATGCTTTTTTTACCTCTGCTTCTTTACTCATGTAATACCTCCTGTTTATATTACCTATATTATAGCAGACTTCGTGACTTTTGCAATGGTCGGTTGCTATTTTCCATTGTTGACACCAACGGGCGAAATTACTATGTTTTCCGCCTTTATATCTGTTTTTCGTTTTACAATATCTTCAATTTGTGCAATCTGCTGACTCGTCAGGTTATTTGCATTTACAATTACATCCGCACTTCCATCCACGATGCTGACGACAACATCTTCAAAACCTTTGGCTGCAAGAAGCATTTCCGTTGCATTTTCCCGCTCTGCAATATCGGTCATCGCAACCATGGCTTTCAATGCTGATTTTTTCTCTTTCTCGCTCAGATTCGCATTATCAACAATCGAAAGTAACGTTTCTTTGTTTTTTGCACGTGTCTGCTCCCTGTTTAACCTTGCCGTTTCGAAGAACCCACTGTTAACCGACGCGTTTACAAGCACTGCTTCCCCTGTCGTATCCTGTGACTCTTCCGTTTCCTGCCCTTCTTCCTCTTTCCCATCTTCTTCTTCGATATTCTCTGCCAGTTCGGTCTCCTCTGTAATATCAGCAGTATCGGTTTTGGCCACTTCCTCCTCTTCTTCGGATATTTCCTCCGTTGCGTCCGCGTCTGAATACGTTATTTCTCCGCTATCCGACACCGTCATTTTCTGTGTATCTTCACTCACAGCGTCATTTCCCGTCAATTCCTGCATCACCATTTCGCTGTCTTTCCCGGAAAAGTTAAAATACCCTGCTACCGCAATCAACACAGCCAACGCAGTAATAATAATCTGATTTTTCTTCCAAATATTTTTCATCCGGTGCCTCCCTCTCCATTCGTTTCAAGAAAATTACATTTTTATTATTTTTATTTTATGTGACGGTACATCAAATAATGCCTGCACCGCTTCATTTATTTCTCTTTTTATTTCGGGGTCATCTCCTCCTTCCATCACAATTAGTACGCCTTGCACAATAGGATTTTGTGTCGTCTCCGACTCTTGTTCTTTCTCCTTCCGGTGCACCCTCTCTCCGGACTGTTTGACCGTAACCATAACGCTTACTTTCTTGGTGCCTGACATTCTGCAAATCATTTCCCTCAGACGTTGTTCCAGCTGCGCTTCATAGCCTAGCACATCCGATATCTCACCGGAGTTTGATGAAAAAATGCTCCTATCCTCCGACAAAGCATAATAATCTTCACCGGCTTGGTAGGGACTGTTTATATCATTACTGCGCCCATTCTCCCCGCTATTATTACCTGTGACAGATATTTGTTCTTTGGAAGAATATCTGCCAAAAGAAGAAAGCACAAACAACAATACCCCAACAAGAAATATAACGCCCAACCGGTCCATTCCCATCTGCCTAAGCTTAACCAGCCACTTTTTTACATCCACACCATCCTTATCATTCATTTTCCTCCTGCTCCTTTTTTTGCGCCATTTTTGCTTTATTCTCCATCTTTTTCGCGATTTGTTGCTGTAAATCTTCCATGCGTTTAAAATCTGCCTGCGGTTTTGAATGAGCAAATGCCTCATATCCCTCGATTTGTTCTACGTTTGTAGTAAACAATTCTTCTACACGCATCGGTTTGCCGTCAATTCCCACCACTGCATTTAACAAAATCAGAATAAGAACCAGCCCTCCGTACAAATCCAGATACTTGCGATATACATTCTCTCCGGCCAGATTTTTCAAAAAAGACAACAGCACCATATAAACCACAATGTCTTTTACAAAATGAAATAACAAACTCCTCTCTCCTTTGTCCCGGATTTGTCAAGACTCGCTCGCGAGTCTTGCGCGCCGGATTCGGGTCTGCTTCAGCAGACAAATTCCTGTCCGAATCCGTGCGCATCCTCGCGGAGCGTTTAACTCAGTCGGAGCTTGTACCCCGACTGAGTATAGTTTGT
>JAILQS010000130.1 GCA_024698865.1 Lachnospiraceae bacterium
AGAAAAGGCACAGAAAGCAACTCGGGGGCTTGTCGGGCACGAGAGGGAAAGTGCCTAAATGACGGAAACTTGCTAGAAAAGGCACAAAGAGCAACTCAGGGGCTTGTCGGGCGCGAGAGGAAAAGTGCCTAAATGGAGCGAACTAGCCGAAAAGGTCTAAACTGCAAATAGTGCAGTTTAGACCTTTTACTCGAGCACAAGACCGGCAAGTGGATGCATGCACGCATCTGAACCCTTTCAAATCATTTACTTTGAAAGAACTTCCGGTTCAAAAATGCTGACCGAACTTCCGTCTCTTGAGGAGAGAGAGGTGGTTGGCATTTTATATATTTTTTTGCTTTCAAATTCTTTGAAAAAGATATAGGAGCTGGTAGTATAAATACTGTTAAAATCTCCTTCGAGTATGTCATGAGCTTCTCCACTTGATAAGTCCATTGCACAAAGCCGGTTGTGATCGCCACCGTCTATCTGATAAATCAGATAGTTGCCGTCCGTACTGATGTTGAAAAATGAACAGCGTTCGTTGACAAGCTTTTGTGGATTACTTCCATCCATAGAGCAACGATAAAGGGTGTAATTGTCTTCCAAATCGAGATAGTACATCTGGTTGTTGCTTACAAGTAAATGATAGAAGTTGCCTGGTCGAATCAGGGAACGCTGACCATTAACAGACATAGAATACATATTATGGTCATCATCCACACCGGTAAAATACATCCTGTCGCCAACAAAGGAGGCAGGAAGAACGTCTTCTTTATCCAGAAGTTGATTTTCGGTTGCGTCTATTTTGACTTTGTATAACTGTAATCCGTCGTCGGTGTCATAATGCTGGTAGTAGACGTAATTTCCTTTCTGTGTAACAGAGCCGCAGGCATAATTGTAAAGCTGCTTGATGTCGCTACCGTCTCTTTTGATACGGAACAGACCGACACTGTTTAAATTCAGGAAGTTACCGGTATTACCTTTGCGGTGATGGTTATCTCTGGCATAGATAATATATTTGCCGGCCACATTGATGTAGGAAGCGTTATCCGGATAAACCAGTTCATAATCCGTACAGTACAAATCCATAGAGTAGAGGTTACCATCGTCGTAAGGATTGCTGAAATAAATTCTGCCGTCATTCTCGCAAAACAGTCCTCCGTTTAAAATGTTGCCGGCAGTGTTACCGATTACATTTTCATCGTTATACCAGGTTTTGGAGGAATAGATGACAACAGCACCAAAGATGGCAATGACAATTAAAAACACTACGGCGATTAGAATTCTTCGTACAATTTTGTTCAAAATATCACATCCTATACTGTAATGTAGTTTCCTAAAATACGGACATTGGTTGCTTCTTCTTTGATTCCGTTAATTGCATTTTTCATGCCAGCGTCCTGTAGGTTGCCGGACACATCAACGAAGAAACGGTATTCCCAGTTACGTCCCGGAATCGGACGGGATTCGATTTTGGTAAGGTTTAAGTTGTTGTAAATAAAGTGCGAAAGCATATTGTAAAGAGAACCGCTTTCGTGCGGAAGTTCAAAACAAATACTTACCTTGTTGGCATTTTCCAGGAAAATTTTCTGGTTGGTAATAATAATAAATCTTGTCGAATTAGTACTTTCTGTATTGAGCTTTTCTTTTAAAATCTGAAGGTTATAACACTTAGCAGCACGTTTGCTGGCAATTGCCGCTTTAGTAATATCTCCGTCTTCCAAAACTTTTTTGGCAGAAGCGGAGGTGCTCATATATTGCTTGCAGGTAATATCCGGTCTGCTTTCAAAGAAGGCATGACACTGCATAATGCCCTGTGGATGCGAGTACACATTTTTGATGTCATCAATGTTTGCACCCGGAAGTCCAAGTAATGCATGATCAATCTTTACAACGTGCTCCCCGACGATATAGTTACGATAGTCCAATAACAAATCATAGGTGTCGAGCACACCGCCTGTGGAAGAGTTCTCAATTGGGAGAACGCCATAGGCCGCTTCGCCGGAATTCACGGCTTCCATTACCTGTTTGAAGGTAGGTCTTGCAAAGCATTTGACATGTTCACCAAAGTATTCCTCCATTGCCACCTGTGAGTAAGAGCCTTCCTCGCCAAAAAACACGACTGGGTCTGTAGTGGACAGCGGAAGTTCCGGTGTTTTTAAAAAGGAAAGATCTGCGGCATAACTTTCAAGTAAAGCGTATTGTCTTTTGCGGCTCATAGACATAATTTGCGTAAATAATTCCTTCACCGGATAACGATTGCGTTCATCCGTAACAAGCCCCTGCAAGGTATCTAATTTGGACATTTCACGTTCTTTATCAAAAACCTGTTTGCCGGTGGCACGTTTATAATCGGCAACTTTAGAAGCCAGTTCCATGCGCTCTTCAAAAAGCTTTACAATCTGATTGTCTATTTTATCTATATTTTCGCGGGTCAAATTTAAATCTAACATAATTTACTTTATTCCTCCTAAATATCCTACTAAAATTATACCCTACTTTATCGCTTTAATCAATGTTAGCGGAATATAAGAATCCATAGCTGCATAATATTTCAGATAGGAGAAAACATCCAAAACCATAAAAAGTGAAGGAGGAAACTATGTGTGGAATAGCCGGATTTTGTGATTTTAACAAGAATTTTCTCGAGGACAGAGAAAGACAGGAGCAAATAGCATTCAAAATGGGGCAGGTCCTTTCACATAGAGGACCGGATGAAAATGATACGTACTTAAGCGAACATGCAGCGTTTGCACATAGACGACTGTCTGTCATTGATATTGAGAGAGGCAGACAACCGATGAAAAAAACGGTAGGTGGTTATGAGTTTGCAATTGTATACAATGGGGAAATTTATAATGCCGATAAACTTCGGGAGAAACTTGAGCAAAGGGGATATCATTTTTTCTCCAAGTCGGATACAGAAGTCGTACTGGCTGCGTATATGTCCTACGGAAAACGCGTAGTGGATATGCTGGAGGGAATTTACAGTTTTGCAATCTGGGATAGTTTTGATCGAAGTGTATTTCTTTGCCGGGATCGGTTTGGTGTAAAGCCTTTGTTTTATGCAAATGTGGGAGAGACGTTTTTATTCGCTTCTGAAATCAAGGCATTATTCGAGTATCCGGGAGTGAAAGCGAGGGTAAACCGTTTTGGATTGTGCGAAATTTTTGGCCTTGGACCGGCAAGAAGTCCGGGATGCGGCGTGTATGAAGGAATTCATGAATTTCCGCCGGGGTATATGGGATATGTGGATTACAGCGGAGTACATATCGAGCAGTATTATCATTTGCAGGCAAAAGAGCATAGGGACAATTATGAGGAAACGGTAGAACATACAAGGGAGTTGTTGTTCTCAGCAATCAAACGTCAACTTGTTTCAGATGTACCGCTTTGTACGCTGCTTTCCGGGGGGCTGGATTCCAGTCTGGTGTCCTCAGTTGCTGCAGGTGAGTTAAAAAAACAGGGAAAGAAGCTAAGCACTTACTCCTTTGACTTTACCGATAATCAGGAAAATTTTGTGGCATCGGGATTTCAACCGGAACGGGATGCACCGTATGTGGATTTATGCGTAAAGTATCTGGACTGTGACCATACCGTTTTGGAATGTAATCACGAGGAATTATTTGCGTGTCTTGAAGAGGCGGTATATGCCAGGGATCTGCCGGGGATGGCAGATGTGGATGCATCGATGCTGTATTTTGCAAGAATCATAAAGAAAAAACATACCGTATGCTTATCCGGAGAGTGCGCGGACGAAGTGTTTGGCGGTTATCCGTGGTTTCGCGATAGAGAAGCTTTGTTAAAACCGGTTTTTCCCTGGTCAAAAAACCTGGCGGTTAGAAAATCCGTTCTTTCCGAGGAAATGATTGCGAAACTGCCACTGGAGGAATATGTCCGCTGTCAGTATAAAAAGACGATGAGTCGTGTTCCTGTGTTAGAAAGAGATGGAATCGATAAGAAAAGGAAAAGAGAAATGAACTATCTCAACCTGGCGTGGTTTATGACGACTTTGTTAGACCGTAAGGACCGTATGACAATGGCAAGTGGGTTAGAGGTACGTGTGCCGTTCGCGGACCACACGTTAATTGAGTATTTGTACAATGTCCCTTGGGAATACAAATTTCATCGGGAGCAGGTGAAAGGCTTGCTTAAAAGTGTGGCGGAGAAAAAGCTGCCACAGGAGGTAATCATGCGAAAGAAGTGCCCATATCCAAAGACGTATGATCCAAAGTACGAGATGTTATTAAAAAAGGAACTACAAAGAATTGTATTTGAAGAGAAGGGGCCGGTGGCTGATTTTTTAAATGTTGAGAATATGAAACA
>JAILQS010000131.1 GCA_024698865.1 Lachnospiraceae bacterium
TCACAGAAAAGGTCTTCCTGTTCGTGGACAGAAGACAAAGACAAACGCTAGAACAAGAAAAGGTCCTAAGCGTACTGTTGCTAATAAGAAGAAATAATTAGGAGGTTTTGTCGTCATGGCTAAAAAAGTAGCAAAGAAAGTGACAAAAAGACGTGTTAAAAAGAACGTTGACCGTGGACAAGCACATATTCAGTCATCTTTTAATAATACAATCGTTACGCTGACCGATGCAGAAGGAAATGCCCTTTCTTGGGCTAGTGCAGGCGGATTAGGATTCAGAGGCTCCAGAAAGTCTACTCCTTATGCTGCACAGATGGCAGCTGAAACAGCAGCAAAGGCAGCTATTCCACACGGTTTAAAATCTGTTGAAGTTATGGTTAAAGGACCGGGTTCAGGACGTGAAGCAGCAATTCGTGCTCTTCAGGCTTGCGGTATTGAAGTAACCAGCATCAAGGATGTTACTCCAGTTCCACATAACGGATGTAGACCACCAAAGCGTAGACGTGTCTAATAACAAATCAGGTATAAAATTGTTGAAAAAAATTAGGAGGAAATGATAAAATGGCAGTAGATAGAACTCCAGTACTTAAAAGATGTAGAGCACTTGGAATTGATCCTGTATACATGGGACTCGATAAAAAGTCTAATAGATCCACTGGAAGAGCCAACAAGAAAATCAGTGAGTATGGCCTTCAGTTAAGAGAAAAACAGAAAGCAAAATTTATCTATGGTGTATTAGAAAAACCATTTAGAAATCTTTTTGCAAAAGCTCAGAAGGTAAAATACGGAACAACAGGTGAAAACCTTATGATTCTTCTCGAGCTCAGACTTGATAACGTAATCTTCAGAATGGGATTTGCCAGAACAAGAAAAGAAGCTAGACAGATTGTTGACCACAAACATGTAACTGTTAATGGTAAATTAGTAAACATTCCTTCTTACACTGTAAAACCAGGTGACGTTATTGAAATTAAAGAAAAATACAAAACTGCACAGAGATACAAAGATATCTTAGAAGTAACAGGCGGAAGATTAGTTCCAGCTTGGTTAGAAGCAGATCAGGAAACTCTTAAGGGAACTGTAAAAGAGAACCCAACCAGAGACCAGATTGACGTACCTGTAAACGAAGTGCTTATCGTCGAGTTATACAGTAAATAATCATAGCCCAGGATAATAAGCAAATAGCATAAACCCAAAAGGAGGGTCCATTAGTGTTTGATTTTAAAAAACCACAAATCGAGATTGCAGAAATTTCTGACGACAAAAAAAACGGACATTTTGTAGTAGAACCCCTTGAAAGAGGATACGGTACAACTTTGGGTAATTCTTTAAGAAGAATTATGCTGTCATCATTGCCGGGTGCTGCTGTCAGTCAGGTTAAGATTGACGGTATTGTGCATGAATTTAGCTCAATCCCAGGCGTGAAAGAGGATGTTACTGAAATAATTATGAATATCAAAAGTCTTGCTGTTAAAAACAACAGCGAGAGCAATGAGCCTAAGATTGCCTATATTGAAGCTACAGGCGAAGGCGTAGTAACTGCAGCAGATATTAAGGTAGACCAGGACATTGAAATTTTGAATCCTGACCTTGTAATCGCAACTTTAAGTGGTGGACAGGATACAAGATTGTACATGGAATTAACAATTACCAAAGGCAGAGGATATGTAAGTTCTGATAAGAACAAGAATCCGGATTTGCCAATTGGAATTATTCCAATCGATTCCATCTACACCCCTGTTGAACGTGTCAACATCAGCGTAGAAAACACTCGTGTTGGACAGATTACAGACTTCGATAAGCTTACTTTAGACGTTTTCACAAACGGAACTTTAGGCGCAGATGAAGCCGTAAGTTTAGCTGCTAAAGTATTGAGCGAGCATTTGAATGCTTTCATTGACTTATCTGAGACTGCAAAACAGGTTGATGTAATCGTAGAGAAAGATACAGATTCTAACATAGCAACTCTTGAGATGAATATTGATGAATTAGAACTTTCCGTTCGTTCATACAACTGTCTGAAGAGAGCAGGTATTAATACAGTACAGGAATTGACCAACAAAACATCTGAGGATATGATGAAAGTTCGTAACCTTGGACGTAAGTCTTTGGACGAAGTACTGGCAAAACTTAAGGAACTTGGTTTGTCCCTTAGATCAAGTGATGAATAAATAGGAGGAAAACGAAATGGCAGGCTATAGAAAACTTGGTAGAACAGCAAGTCAGAGAAAAGCGTTGCTTCGTAATCAGGTAACAAATTTACTTTACAATGGTAAAATCGTTACTACAGAAGCAAAAGCAAAAGAGATCCGTAAAATCGCTGAGAGCTTAATCGCATTAGCTGTAAAAGAAAAAGATAACTTCGAAACTGTTACAGTTACCGCTAAAGTTCCTCGTAAGGATAAAGATGGTAAGAGAGTTAAAGAAGTAAAAGACGGTAAGAAAGTTACTGTTTATGATGAAGAGCAGAAAGAAATCAAAAAAGATTTACCAAGCAGACTTCATGCAAGAAGAAAAATGAACAAAATTCTTTACACAGTTACCAGTGTTCCTACAGAAAATGCAGGAAAGAAGAAAAACACCAAAACTGTTGATATCGCAGATAAGTTATTAAACGAAATCGGACCTAAATACGCAGAAAGCAATCATAACGGTGGATACACAAGAATCGTTAAGATTGGACAGCGTAAAGGTGACGCTGCGATGGAAGTATTAATCGAGTTAGTATAATCGAATAGTATGGTACAAATTATAAAGGACTGTATTTCTGTAGAAGTACAGTCCTTTACATATTATTTAAAATCAGTTAGAATGAACAGGAATTGTGCGCACAATGGCAGAGCTGGAAGCAGAGCGATGTCGCACAGACTAAATCCTTGATGGAGATGAATTTCTATGGGAATTATACAGGCTGAAAACCTGGTGCATGAGTACATTCGAAGAGATGAGGATGGAAACGTAGAAGAGATTAATCGTGCACTGGATGATATAAATATTGATATACAGGCGGGACAGTTTATTGCCATTCTTGGGCATAACGGTTCCGGTAAGTCTACGCTTGCGAAACATCTGAATGCTATTCTGATGCCGACAGAGGGAACACTCTGGGTGGACGGGATGGACACTCTGGACAGAGAGAATATCTGGAAGGTGCGTCAAAGTGCCGGCATGGTATTTCAGAATCCGGATAACCAGATTGTTGCAAACGTAGTGGAAGAGGACGTTGGATTTGGCCCGGAGAATCTGGGGGTGCCAACGGAAGATATCTGGAAGCGCGTGGAAGAGTGCTTAAAGGATGTAAGAATGTACGAATTTCGAAAAGCTTCACCCAATCATCTTTCCGGTGGACAGAAGCAAAGAGTGGCGATTGCGGGAATACTGGCAATGCATCCAAAGTGTATTGTTTTGGATGAGCCAACGGCAATGTTAGACCCCGTCGGCAGAAAAGAAGTTATTAAGACGATAACACGTTTGAATAAGGAAGAAAACATTACTGTAATTCTTATTACACACTATATGGAAGAGGTGGTAAATGCGGATGCAGTACTGGTTATGGATAAAGGGCGTATTGTAATGCAGGGAACTCCCAAAGAGGTATTTTCCAAGGTGGATAAGCTGAAAGAATACCGGCTGACAGTGCCGGAGGTAACACTGCTTGCGCATAAATTAAGACAAAAAGGAGTTCCGGTTTCCAAAGGAATACTTACTACGGAACAGTTAGTGGAAGAAATTAAAAAGGTGATGTAAATGTCGATAGTATTAGATAAAGTGAGTCACATATATGATTTGGGGACAGCAAATGAACGATTTGCGCTCAAAGACATCAGTTTACAAATTAAAGACGGAGAATTTATCGGTCTGATTGGCCACACCGGCTCCGGTAAATCAACCTTAGTCCAGCACTTGAACGGGTTATTAAAAGCAAATTATGGAACTGTTTATTATAACGGGGAAGATATTTATGCGAAAGATTATTCCATGAAGAAGCTTAGACAGAAGGTTGGACTGGTATTTCAGTATCCGGAACATCAATTGTTTGAAACAACAGTAATCAAAGACGTTAAATTCGGCCCGAAAAATATGGGTTTACCACAGCTTGAAGTTGATATGAGAGCTTTTGAAGCGTTGAAACAGGTAGGGATTGGAGATGATCTTCTGGACGCCTCTCCATTTGAACTTTCCGGTGGACAGCGCAGAAGAGTGGCAATTGCGGGAATACTTGCCATGCAGCCGGAGGTGTTGATTCTGGATGAACCGACGGCGGGACTTGATCCAAAGGGGAGAGAAGAAATACTCGAGCAGATCGCCAGACTTCATAAAGAACGTAATATTACAATTATTTTGGTTTCGCATAGTATGGAGGATGTTGCAAAGTATGCACAGAGACTTTTGGTAATGAATCGTGGACGCGTGGTATTGGATGGCGCCCCACAGGATATTTTTCCGCATTACGAAGAAATTGAGAAAATAGGGCTTGCAGCACCGCAGATTACATACGTAATGCAGAGCTTGAAAGAGGCCGGTTTACCGGTGGATACGTCGATCACTGATTTGGAACAGGCAGTGGAGAATATTTGCAGATACACAAAAAACGTAAATTAACAAAGATACACATGCTATAGATTAATTGAAATAAGGAAGTTCAACATGCTTAGAGATATTACAATTGGGCAGTATTACCGTGAGGAATCGGTGATTCATCGATTGGATCCAAGGGTAAAGCTTGCCGGAACATTTATTTATATTATATTACTGTTTATATTCGATAATATATGGGGATATGCGCTTGCTACCCTGGCGTTTGCAGTCGTGGTGAAGGCAAGCAGGATTCCGTTAAAATTTATTTTAAAGGGACTTCGCCCGATTCTGTTTTTGTTATTGCTGACGGTCTTTTTTAATATGTTTTTTGTTACGGGAACCCATGTGATTTTGCAATATGGGATTATACGGATTACGTGGGAAGGACTTAAGTCGGCTGCATTTATGGGCATTCGCCTGATTCTTTTAATTCTGGGTTCGTCACTTATGACGTATACCACAACGCCGAATCATCTGACAGATGGCCTGGAAAAAGGGCTGAATTGGATGAATAAGTTCAAAGTGCCGATTCATGAGATTGCAATGATGATGTCGATTGCGCTTCGTTTCATTCCGATTCTGTTGGAGGAAACAGATATTATCATGAAAGCACAAAGTGCAAGAGGCGTGGATTTTGAGCATGGAAGAGTGTGGACAAGGGCGAAGAATATGGTGCCAATTCTCGTACCGCTGTTTATTTCGGCCTTTCGTCGTGCCAATGACCTTGCAAGAGCTATGGAAGCCCGTTGCTATCGTGGTGGCGAAGGACGTACGAAAATGAAGCCATTGGTTTATGCGCGAAGAGACAGAGCGGCATATCTGCTTGTGGTTGTGTATATTGCGCTGTTAATTGCAGGTGACAGAACGCTTGCGTATTTTCTGTAAAGAGATCAATGGCAACGGTTACACGTTTGGGTATTGAAATGAAGAAATAAGACACTGGTACACAAGTACTTCATAAGAAGCACATGTGGTACGGAGGAATAGAATGAAAAGAGTAATGTTGACAATTTCCTACGACGGTACGAATTATTGTGGATGGCAGACCCAGCCCAACGGCATCACTGTGGAAGAAATCATCAACCAAAAGCTGAGTGAACTGTTAAATGAGGAAATCATTGTGATTGGTGCAAGCCGAACGGATTCCGGAGTACACTCACTTGGAAATGTAGCGGTTTTTGATACGAACACCAAAATCCCGGCAGAGAAAATCAAGTTCGCCTTGAATCAGCGACTCCCGGAGGATATACGAATCGAGGACTCCCGCGAGGTGCCACAGGATTTTCATCCGAGAAAGAACAAGAGCCGAAAGACATATGAATACAGTATTTTGAATCGTAGAATTCCTATCCCGATGCTTCGCTTGTATAGCTTGTTTCAATACGTTCCGTTGGATGTGGAGAAAATGAACCGCGCCGCCTCATATCTGGAAGGTGAGCATGATTTTACAAGTTTTTGTTCCCTGGGTGGAAATGCCACGACGACGGTAAGAACGGTGTATGTGTGCACGGTAACAAAGGAAGGCGACATGATTACGATTCACATTGAAGGGAACGGCTTCCTGTACAATATGGTGCGAATTATTGCAGGAACGCTAATCAAAGTGGGACTTGGCGTTTATCCGCCGGAGCACGTAATAGAAATCCTGGAAGCAAAGGATAGACAGGTAGCAGGACCAAAGGCGCCGGCACAGGGACTTAAGCTGGTCAAGCTGGAATATCCGGATTTATAAAAAAGAGTTTGACAGGTCTTGCATTATCATATATAATATACAACTGTGACGTGTTGCGGACAGCACGTGAACTTGTTGATAAAATACTCAACCAAAGCCCCGGTAAGAGTATTTTGAACATAAAACAAAGAGAAAAGATATTCGTGCAACAACCATCAAAGGATGCATTGTTCATGAGGAAATGATTCAAGGAGGTTATACCATGAAAAGTTATATGGCTAGTCCAGAAAAAGTTGAAAGAAAATGGTATGTAGTTGACGCTACAGGACATACATTGGGACGTCTCTCTTCAGAGATCGCGAACATTTTAAGAGGAAAAAACAAACCTATTTACACACCACACATTGACACCGGTGATTATGTAATCGTTGTTAATGCTGACAAGATTAAAGTAACAGGTAAGAAATTAGACCAGAAGATTTACTATCATCATTCAGACTACGTAGGTGGAATGAAAGAAACAACATTAAAAGAAATGTTAGATAAGAAACCTACGGAAGTAATTACACTTGCAGTTAAAGGAATGCTTCCAAAGGGACCTCTCGGAAGACAGATGGCTAAAAAGCTTAAAGTTTTCGCTGGACCAGAGCATGATATGGCAGCTCAGAAACCAGAAGTATTAGAAATCAAAGAAAGATATTAATGAGGTTACCGAAAGGAGGATTTTAAAATGGCAACTGTTAAATATTACGGAACAGGAAGAAGAAAAAGCAGCGTAGCTAGAGTTTACTTAGTACCTGGAACAGGTAAAATCGTTATCAATAAAAGAGAAATGGATGACTATTTCGGATTAGATACATTAAAATTAATCGTTCGTCAGCCACTTGAATTAACAGAAACAACAGACAAATTTGACGTATTAGTTACTGTACGCGGTGGTGGATTCACAGGACAGGCTGGTGCTATCAGACACGGAATCTCAAGAGCTTTATTAGAAGCAGATGCAGATTATCGTCCAGCACTTAAGAAAGCCGGATTCCTTACACGTGACCCACGTATGAAAGAACGTAAGAAATACGGTCTCAAAGCAGCTCGTAGAGCACCACAGTTCAGCAAACGTTAATTTTCGTTCTCAAAGAGATAATTATTTGGAAAATCTTCGATTCGAAAGAATCAGGAAAAGCCCGATATTACAAGGGTTACAGAGGTTGTGGGTTGTTGTCAGATGTGCTCCGTTTAAGACGGTATACAACACACATGCAACAAGTATGCAACACGAATATCAATGATATGTATAGGACATTTTCAGAGAAATCTGGGAATGTCCTTTCTTGTTAAATCTTATTAATTGCATTTACAAGCTCCTTAACATCTAAGTGGGTATATACTTTCTCCGTTAATGTCATTGCTCCGGAGTGTCCCACAATTTTCTTGATAATTGTCTGATCGACACCGGCTTCTGCTAACATGGAAATGCATGTGTGCCTGCAGCAATGTGGGGTGCGGTCAATCTTAAGTTGCTCCATCAGAGGATGGAAGTAGCTGTCATAGTAATTCCGATATTGAAAATGTTTACCATCTTCGGTGTGGATAAGATACTCACAATTGGGATTTGATTCAAACCATTCTTTGTAGAAAGGCAATACCTTATCTGCGATAGGAACCTTTCGGATTCCATTTTCGGTTTTACTGCTAATCACATCAAAGTATTGCTCGTCAAGATGGACATTCTCCTTTTTCAAATCTAAAAATTCTGAAATCCTGACTCCGTTGTATAGGAGCATCAAGATAATTTGATAATACTTATCGTCTTTCTGCTCCCAGATGCGGGCAATCTCATATTTCTCAAATTTGTTTCGGTCATACTTGTTTGGATTACGGTCTTTATACTGAACAACATCTACAAAGGTGGAATAATCCTTAGTGCAAATATCATTCTTGATAGCAAAATCATAAAGCTGATTGAACAGTACCTTGATTTTCCTTAAGGTAGGATAATTCTTGCCGCAGGTATCAATGACAGTTTGTAAGTCCACAAGTTTCAAATCCTTGAATATCTTGTGATATAGACTGATACAGGTCTTGTATGCGGCTGTGTAGCCTTTTACATTTGATTCTGATACGGTAGTGTACTTGCGTTTGGACCATTCCTCATAGACATCATCAAAGGTCATTTTTGCAGCCTTCGTATCAAATGGATTCTTATTATAGTCTGCCAGCATCTGCAAGCCATACATAAGAAATGTGAACGCTGATAACTCTGATGAGTATTGCGATAAGCATCAGGAGTGGTCCATGGTTCAGAATGATGATTACACAATCGATGCAGTTAAAATACTGAACGACAGATATCTTGCTGTGTATGAATTTGGATACTGGTATGGAGGGGGACCACATGGATATCCATCCAGAGAACAATATTTATTCGACCTGCAAACAGGGGAGGAACTTGCAATACAGGATTTCTATAAGGGAACGGAGGAGGATTTTAAGAAGCTTATTGCTGCGAAGGTGAAAGAAGAGTTTGGAATCTATGAAGGTGCTTTAGAGGCAGTGAATTTTCAGGACA